>JAYPDO010000209.1:0-6299 GCA_038125285.1 Opitutia bacterium | reverse complement strand
TTATCCCACAGACTTCCAGATAGGCGGTTTTAATACTGCCAACGAGTATTCCAAGATGGAGGCAGCGGAAGTCATGTTCTTCTCGAGGGTTTTGCCCCAGGAAGACCGCGAGTTGGTGGAAGGTTATCTCGCCCACAAGTATGACCACACTGGCGGGTTGCCCGATGGCCATTCTTACAAAGACAATCCTCCGCTTTTTGACGCCGAGGCACCGGCTTTGCATGTTCCGGCTATTGTCCGTGCAACCAAAGGCCAGCCTTGGGAGTACACCATTGTTGCCACCAACGGGGCGACTTCTTATAGCTCCTTCGGCCGTCCCAACTGGATTTCCCAGGCCGGCAACAAACTCTCTGGGACTCCCCCGACGGATGGTGACTTTGAATTCACCATCGCCGCTTCCAGTTCCGAAGGTTCTACCCTCCAGAAGCTCATTGTCCGAGTCACAGACTATGACAAATGGCCCTACAGCCAGGACTTCACCACCAAGCCCCTGGCCATCCCGGCCACCAACCTTATCCTCCACTGGAAACTCGACGAACTCTCTAACACAGGAGCGGTTGACTCCTCCAACACTGGGAACGACGGTACTTTGACCGGTGGCACGACTGCCGGCATCGACGGCAAATCAGGTAAGGCCTACCAATTCGACGGCATTGACGACAAGGTAAACAAGTCCCTTGCTTCCAATACCACCCTGGGCGAGTTCACCATCATGTTCTGGGCAAAGCCAACCTACGCTGCCCAACCGGACGGTACAGGCCTCTTCAACTCCGGGAACACCGGCGCCGACTTCGAAATCAACCTTACCGCCAACAGCTACCAATACTCCGGGGATGTTGCCGGCGACATCGTCATCGGCCAGGCGACCAACAACTGGTCCCATATTGCCGTAGTTTGCGACGGTTCGGACACCTTGCTTTACTACAACGCCAAGCTCGTGGCCACTGCCGCAGCTACCATTGACAACGTCTTCCAGCACTACCGCATCGGCGCGAACCGTGCTGCCGATTTCCACTACGACGGGCTTATCGACGAGTTTCGGGTCTACGACAAAGCATTGTCCCAGACTGGAATCCAGGCAGCCTCCGGAGTACCCCTGGAAAACTTCCCTTTGCTCCTCCGTTTGCGGGAAGTCGAGGGCGGCTTCCAATATTCCCAAGTCAAGTCCGTGACTGGTGCCGAAGTGCGGTTTGTAACAGCGGACGGGTTGGAATTGACCCATACCTTTGAAAAATGGGATCCGGAAGGGGAGTCCCTCATATGGGTTCGGCTAAATCAAGTCGACGTGGGAGTCGGCACAACCTTCCAAATGCGCTGGGGCAACCCGGACGTTAAAGACTTCGCCGAAACATCCACCGACGGCTCGACTTGGGCCGGTTACTCCCTGGCCAACTACATGGACGCTGGCAACTACTTGGATGACCAGGCACCGGACTTGGGGGCGAACGTCTACCACGAAGGTATCCAGAACCAGACTGTTTCGGCTGCTGGTTTGATTGCTGACGCCCGCAATTTCTCACGGAACGACAACCGTGTGGAGTTCCACCGCTCTTCCCCGCCGAAGAACTATTCCTTCTCCGCCTGGTTCAAGATGCCCGCATTGCCCACAGCCGAAATGGCCTTCTTCTACACCCGGAATTGGAGTGCGGGGGATACCCGGGCACGTTTCCTTGCCGACGGTACCCTCCGTTGGGAAGTCAATACCGGCAGCCCTACCAACCAATATATCCCTTCTGGTGTCTTGGTCGCGGATGATTTGGACAAGTGGATCCACTACGCAGCCTCCTATGACTCCGACAACCAGAGGTTCACTTTCTTCAAGGACGGTGTGCAGATCCACACTTCCGACATACCGAACCCTGTCCGCCCACGCCTCAACAGCTGGTTCCACTTAGGTACTCACGAAGGACGTAACGCCAAGGAATTCGTCGGGGACATCGACCAGTGGGAAATCCACAACGAAGCCCGGAACGAAGCTTGGTTCAAGGCATCGGTCGAAGCCGAGAGGAAGGGATCCGACTTCCTTGCCATCTCCAACTACAACGGCCCGCCGGAATGGGACGGGGAGATCAGCATCAACGGCCTCATCCACAAGGTTGGCAACACCCTCGTCAGCGAGGCGGTCAGCTACACCATCCCCGTCATCGGGCAGCCGGACACCTTTGGCGCGGTCGGCCTTCCTGCCGGTTTGAGCATCAATAACCAAGGCGTGGTCTCCGGTACCCCGCTTGCCGGCGGCACGACTCCGGTCACCATCTCCGCGACCGGCCGTGGGGCAACCATCAGCAAAAATGTGACGGTCAAGGTGACCGACCTGACCAAGTTCACCCATACCATGACGCTCACGTTTGCCAATTACACTGGAACCACCGACCTCAAGAACTTCCCCATGTTGGTCGAACTCGGCACCCACCTTTCCAACTTCAGTTATAACAGCTTCCTTACCGCCGAGGGCGGCGACCTCCGTTTCTACGACGCCACTTCCGGCAGCTCCACTGTCGGCCAGGAGCTGGAGTATGAAGTCGAAAAGTGGGACGACGAGGGCAAATCCCAAATCTGGGTACGTGTCCCGACCCTCAACTCCAGTTCCAAGGTTATCGCAGCCTGGGCAAACCCGGATGACAAGGATCTCCCGGCTTACCGCTACACGGGGAACACCTGGAGCGGCGGTTTTGCCGGGGTCTACCACCTTTCCCCGGTCAACTTCCTTGGCAAATTCATCGATTCCGGCCTGAACTTCGCCCACGGGGACGACATCAATATGCCGGCGACCTCTCAGTCCTACATCGACTCCGCCGCGAATTTTTCCAACAGCCAATTCGAAGTCGGCCACATCGGCTCCCTTTCCACGGTCAATAAAGGAAACTACTCCATGTCCGCATGGGTCAATCTGAAGGCGGATGTCAATACCTACGCCAACGGGCTCAATGAGTTCCTCTTCAGTGGTTCCGTAGGGGATAACCGGCTTGATCCGATTGCTACCGGCTCTGGCTATCTTTCCGGTAATGTCGACCCGATCGTGACCAACACCTTGACCGATGACCGGAACCTGAATGTCGACGGCAACTACATCAACAGCCAGTCCGGTGGCCGGACCGGCACCAATAACTTGGGAGCCGCCTGGGAAGGGGAGCTCGTGATCGGCGGCGACTCACCGATCGCGGTCGGGGACTTCACCTTCGCCACCAACTCAGACGACGGCTCGGTTGTGTGGGTGGACGCCAACCAGGACGGGGTCTATGGCGCAGGGGAATTGCTCGTGAACAACAAGGGCGGCCACGGGACGCGGTATCGTTCCGGGACGATCAACCTGGCAGCCGGTAATTACAAGTTTGCCGCTGGTTGGTACCAAGGTGGCGGTGGCCACCACATGCAGGTCAAATGGCAGCAAGGAGCCGTCAATGCCAACGATAACTCCGGCGTCTTCAATGCTATGAATTGGGTGAACCCCATTTCCTTCCCCGGGATGTTCCTCGCCCCGAACCCCGGTATGCCCATCGTAACCCACAAATCAGGCTTCGGCCTCTACTTCGCCCCGGACAACAAAGTCCGTGGTTGGGACAGGACTTCTATCAACACAATTGCTACCGGTTCTGTCGTCACCAAGGACACTTGGAACCACCTATTTATGACTGTTGAGCGCGGCACCAGTACCCTCAAGGTCTACCTCAACGGTGCTGAAGATGCCGTGGTCACCCACGAAGCAGTCTCCGAAATCGGGGCCGACTTGACCACCTTGCCCTTCATTTTCGGGGATTCCGGCCAGGCCAACTACGAGATGGACGAAGTCCGCTTCGCTATCCTCAAACGCAGTGGGGACTGGGTGAAGGCAGAGTATGACAACCAAAAGACCGGCCAAAGCCTCCTTGGTTATGCCGCCGTCACTGGGCCTCCCCGGCTTGTCAGCAAACTCTCCGTAGTCTTCAATGCGGGCAGCAACTCCACCTACCAAATTGTTGCCACCGGTTCCCCTGCCGGATACGCTGCCCTAAACCTTCCGGGCGGCATGTCCGTCGACCTCGACACCGGTTTAGTCTCCGGTACCCCGTCCGTTGCTGGTGAGTTCAATGTGACCCTCCAAGTCGTTTACAACGACGGCACCATCCTCAACGAGGACCTGGCCATGACAGTCAACGCCTCCCCCCCTGTCATCGAGTCCGCCGCACCCAGCGAAGTCACGGCCACTAGCGTCAAGGTCAACGGCAACGTCGTTAGCTCCGGAGGCGACTTTCCCAATGTCCTGGTATTCTACGGCGCCTCCGACGGCGCAAATGACCCCGCCGCTTGGTCTTCCGCCCTCAATATCGGCCGCCAAAGCGCAGTCTTTTCCGAATTCCTCGGGGACTTGACACCGGAGACTACCTACTTCTATCGCATCCAGGCCACAAACTCCGCTGGTACGGTTTGGGACGGTTCCGCTTCCTGGTTCTCCGCCTTCGACGGGGCCAACGACGATTCTTTCGCCTCTTCCCTCGGTAATGTGAAGACCGACCACAAGGACAACTCCCTCATCCTCACCGAGTCCAAGAACAACCAGAAATCCACGGTCTACCTGCCCGACCTCAACCCAGGCAACGCCACCCCAAACTTCAACGCCAGCTTCAACCTCTGGCAAGGGGTCGGCTCCGACAACCCGGAAGATGGTGTTACCTTCTACTATGGACCCCTCGACGATACGGTCAACATTGGCGACAACGCAGCTGTCAACGGACTCAAGGTCCGCTTTAAAGTTCAAGGTACCGACCACATCCTCATTGATTACAACCAGACCCAGATCAAGACCCAACTCCACCACTTGCTCGAAGGCAAGTTCATGCCGGTTTCCATCTCGGTGGCTGGTGGCAAGCTCAAGGTTTCCCATGGTACGCAAACGGTCACCACCGACATTGCCGGTTACAGTCCCGCCGCAGGTTGGCAATTCGCCATCGGCGCTTCCACCCCGGCTGCCCAGAACGCACTCCAAAAGATCGATTCGCTTTCCGTTTCCGTGCTCAAGAGTTCCGCCCAGACCTTCACCACCCAGGCCACCACCATCCCCGTCATGGCCAACAACGCACCATCCGACGTCACCGGTTCTTCCGCATCCGTCAGTGGCCGTGTGGTTGCCGTGGGCACAGGGAATGTCGACAATGGCAAGCCTTCCACTTTCTCCAAGGACGCCTTTGCTGGCCTTGAACTCTGGCTGGATGGTTCCGATACTGCTTCCCTGGCCGTCAACAGCGATGGTACCGGTGGCCAACCTGCTGCCGATGGTGCCCTCAAATACTGGGCGGACAAATCCGGCCGGGACAACCATGCCCGGATGCACCCCAGCCGGGGCAGCAATATCCCGCTTTACAAAACCGCCGCCCAGAACTCCCTCTCCGCGATTGAGTTCACCAACGATATCCTGATCGTCGACAACAGTGCCCGTTTTGACGAACTGGAGGAGATGACCCTGTTCGTCGTATTCAAGAGCCACAATCTCAACAACTGGATGCCCGTTATTAGCAAACGCGGGGAAAATAACGAAGGTTGGCAATTCCGCCGCCGGGGCGGGGATGATCGTCCGACCATGACCATCCGTGGCACATCGGGCACGGATGATCCTGCGGCCAGCCCTTATGTGACCATGAACAGCAACTGGCGCATGTACTCCGTGATGTACAATGGCACTTCTCGTATCCAGCGTGGCAATGGCCGCCAGGAATACAATTTCAGCGATACCGGCCTCATCCCAATGACCGCCTCCAAAGTTGCCATCGGTGCCAGGGACAATGATGGCGCGAACAACATCTCCTTCTCAGGGAACTTCACCGTCGGGGAAATCCTCCTCTACACCAAGGGTCTTTCCAACCAGCAGGTGGACATGGTCGAGGGTTATCTCAACGACAAATGGGCACCCACGGACGGCATCGCCACCGTCAATGACCAACACCCCTACAAGGATACCCTCCCCGACTTCTCAGAAAAGTTCAACGGTACGGAAGTCACCCTTTACTACGGGATCACCGACGGGGGCACGACACCGGCCAATTGGGACAACAAGGTCGAACTGGGTAAATACTACGGTATCGCCGAGATCGACGGTTTCCAGGGCAAGGGCTGGAACATGACATGGAATGCCACCGCCCAAGGTTTCCCGACCCAGGACCACTGGTTCAACGTCAGTGTCGAGGACTTGTTGGCCATCCCGTCCAGTGGTTCCGGGATCGTCCTTTCCGAACCTAATGGTACCGACGGCTTCTTCTTCAACGGCGACGCCGACTTCCGTAACGCAGGGATCGGGATTTCTCAGAACGACAACTATACCGATGTCT
>JAYPDO010000208.1:0-6314 GCA_038125285.1 Opitutia bacterium | reverse complement strand
GCAGCAAGTGGCAAACTTTGGGCTGCGAACAGGTAGGCAACGGGGAACAGAAAATATCGGTGCATCTTGGGATCCATGCGTAAGCAATGACCAAATCAGGGGATCTTGGCACGACTTTCTCGCCCATCCCACACATTCTTTTATGCGACTCTTGGCATTTGCATTTGGCGTTTTGATAATGGGCATCAGCCCACCTTGTATGGGCAAGTGCCAATGGCAAAACTGCCGATATCCGGGCATTTATTTTATTGGAACTTCCCCAAGGATCTGCGCTATGGAAAACCAAATGACCCTCAAAGGTTGGCAATCAATACCACTCATCCTGGTTTCAGGGACAATGATTGCGGCAGAACCCGCATTGCCTGCCAAAGTTTCTTACAGCCGGGACATCCATCCGGTCCTTTCTGAAAAGTGCTTCACTTGCCATGGGAATGACCCCAAGAGCCGAAAGGCCGACCTGCGGGTGGATGCCGCCGAATTTGTTTTGGCCAAACGCGGGGAAAAAGGGGACGAACTACCGGTTCTCATCCCAGGAAAACCTGATCTTAGCGAGTTTTTCTACCGGGTTTCGACCGAGGATGCGGAGGATATCATGCCCCCGCAAAAGTTCAAGAAACCCTTGACCAAAGGTGAAGTGGCCTTGCTCAAACTATGGATTGAACAAGGTGCGGAGTATGAATCCCACTGGGCATATAACCGCCCAGTAAGGCCAAAGGAACCGAGGGCTGGCCAATGGGCGAGTAACCCGGTTGACCGATTCATCCTATCCAAGTTGGACGATGCGGGGCTATCCCCCAATCCCCCAGCAGACCGCAATACCCTGGTGCGTCGTATTTCCTTCGACATGACCGGCCTTCCCCCTGCCCCCGCGGACGTGGAGGCTTTTGTCAACGACCCAGAACCTCTGAACAAAGCCGTTTCCACGCTCATCGGCAAGTATTTCAACTCAGTCCACTTCGGAGAACACCAGGGACGCTACTGGCTGGATGCTGCGCGCTACGGCGACACCCATGGGCTGCACCTGGACAACTACCGGGAAATCTGGCCTTACCGCGACTGGGTGATCCAGGCTTTCAACAACAACATGCCGTTCGACCAGTTTGCCATCGAGCAACTGGCCGGTGATTTGCTCCCGGAGGCAAGCCTTTCTCAGAAGGTCGCAACTGGCTTCGTCCGCTGCAATGTGACCACTTCAGAAGGTGGCGCAATTGACGAGGAGTATCTGGCGGTGTATGCATTGGATCGGGTTGCGACGACCTCCAAGGTATTCCTTGGCCTGGCAGCGGATTGCGCTTCATGCCATGACCACAAATTCGACCCGATCACCATTAAAGACTTTTACAGCATGACGGCCTTTTTCCGCAACAATACCCAGCGGGCGATGGACGGGAATAAAAAGGACACCCCGCCGAACCTTTTTGTCCCGACAATGGCGGACAGGCAACGCTGGTCCGAGCTGGATCCGGCGGTAGCAACTGTCAAGCAAAGGATGGTTGCCAGGGGCAAGGACTCTGGTGATGCGTTCTTGAAGTGGCAAGACTCCTTCAAGCAAAGCCATAAGAAAGTGTCCCCGGATAAATTGCTGCTCCAGTTGTCCCTGGACGAAGGGGATGGCCGGATAGTGAAGGGGAAAAATTGCCAGGAGTTTGAATTGCAAGGCTCGGTAAAGTGGGTGAATGGCTATGCTGGCAAGGCTTGGGAGATTACAGGAGATGGTTTCGCCGACCTCGGCAACCTCGGGGATTTCGAGCATGACCAAGCGTTCTCCTACGGGGCTTGGGTGAAGACCAATTCGAAAATCAACGCAGCTTTCTTTGGTAAGATGGACATGGAGGGCGGACACCGGGGATGGGACTTGTGGTCGCATGGCGGGCCGATTGCAGTCCACATCATCAGCCAATGGCCGGACTATGCCCTCAAAGTTGTGACTAAAGACAAGGTGAAGGACAATGAGTGGACCCACGTCTTTGCCACGTATGACGGTTCCGGCAAAGCATCAGGGGTTAAAATCTATTTTAACGGGGAACTTAAGCCGCACAGTGCGACCAACGACAGCCTGACTGGCTCGGTCTCGACCAAGACTCACCTGAAGCTCGGTCGCCGTAGCCACGGCCAAGGTGCCATCGGAGCGGCTATCCAGGACTTGCGGGTCTATGGAAGGGAGCTCTCTGCGGACGAGGTCTTCATCTTGTCCGGGGGTAACGGGATCCAGGCCATTTTGGCCACATCCCCCGAAAGCCGGGATGCCAAGCAAAAGCAGCAGCTTCTGCAGTACTACCTGGACAATGCCGACAGTGCTTATGCGGAGTTGAAAAAGGAATTGGCCGGACTGGAGAAAGAGAAGGAGGAAATCCAAAAGCGGGGCGGGACCACCCTTGTCATGCAAGAGAAGGAAGGGGAACCGTTTGCTCATATCCTGCACCGTGGACAATATGACCAACCCCGCGATAAAGTTTCTGCTGGCACACCTGCCGCCTTCCTTCCCATGAAGGATTCCATGCCCAAAAACCGCCTTGGCCTTGCACAATGGCTGATGGATCCAGAGCACCCATTGACGGCAAGGGTCACGGTCAACCGCCTCTGGCAACAACTTTTCGGGATAGGGATTGTCGGTACTCCTGATGATTTCGGGAACACCGGCGAACTACCTATCAACCAGGAGCTGTCGAATTTGTGGAGTCCGGTTGGGACATGCGCCACATGCTCCGGTTAATGCTCACTTCCAGCACTTATTTGCAGGATTCAGCCTCCTCGGAAAAAAAGAACCGGGTTGACCCTGCGAATCGCCTCCTGTCAAGGGGGCCAAGGTTCCGCCTGGATGCGGAGATGATCCGGGACCAAGCCCTTGCTGCCAGCGGCTTATTGGAAAGGAAGGTCGGTGGGCCGAGTGTGAAACCCTACCAACCGGAGGGCATATGGTTTGCGGTCGGGTACAGTGGCTCGAATACTGTCCGTTTCAAGCAAGACAACGGGGACAAACTTTACCGCAGGAGCCTCTACACATTCTGGAAACGCACCGCGCCCCCGCCGACCATGGAAATTTTCAACGCCCCGTCGCGGGAAAATTGCACGGTCCAACGCGAACGGACCAATACCCCCCTCCAGGCACTTGTCCTGATGAACGACCCGCAATTCGTGGAGGCCGCCCGGCACTTGGCGGCCAATGCGATCAAGGAGTGCGGGGACGACTTGGCGAAACGGGCGGACTATATGGCCGTCCGGGTGCTAGCCCGGAAGTTCGACGATGTTGAGCAAGGGATTGTGCGCCACTCGCTGGAGGCGTTCCTTAATGCTTATAAAAATAACCCGGAAGGGGCGAAGGGGGTGGTCTCAGTAGGGGACAGCCCTGCCCAGGAAGGGATCCCAACGGAAGAACTGGCTGCCTGGACAATGGTAGCCAGCCAGGTCCTGAATTTTGACGAAGCCATCACCAAACATTGAAGCAGCCATGAACACATCCGAAGAATCCCTGAGAGAATACACCCGGCGCCAATTTTTGGGGAATACCGCCAAGGGGCTGGGTACTGCGGCCATAGCCTCGTTGTTGGCCAAGGATGCGACTGCGGGAGGCATCCCCCATGCCCAACTTCCCACGGCCAAGGCTAAGCGGGCGATCTACCTTTTCATGTCAGGTGGCCCGGCCCAAATGGACATGTACGACTACAAACCGAAGATGGGGGAATGGTTCGACAAGGACTTGCCGGATTCCGTCCGCATGGGGCAACGCCTTACCACGATGACCTCCAAGCAAGCGCGTTTCCCGATCGCCCCTTCGAAATACAGCTTCCAACAATATGGCCAGGGCGGCACATGGATGAGCGAACTCCTGCCATACACCCAAAAAGTTGCGGACGAACTGGCCGTGATCCGCACAGTCTGGACGGAGGCCATCAACCATGACCCTGCCATCACTTACATCCAGACCGGACGCCAGATCCCCGGTTTGCCTTCTCTGGGAAGCTGGTTGTCCTATGGTTTGGGCTCGGCCAACGAGAACTTGCCCACCTTTGTCGTGCTCACTGCGACGTGGACCGGCCGCAAGCAAGCCCAGGCACTCTACCAACGCCTCTGGAGCAGCGGGCCATTGGCATCCAGACACGCTGGGGTCAGCCTTAGGTCAAGCGGCGACCCCGTGCTTTATTTGAGTAATCCTAGCGGGGTGGATTCCCAAGTCCGCCGCGCAATGCTGGACGGGGTGAACGCATTCAACCAACGCACCTACGAGAAGGAGTTGGATCCGGTTGTCCAGGACAGGATTTCCCAGTACGAAATGGCCTTCCGTATGCAATCTTCCGTGCCTGACCTTACCGACCTGTCCAAGGAGCCAGACCATGTGTTCGAACGCTATGGACCGGATAGCCGCAAGCCCGGGACTTTTGCCTACAGTTGCTTGTTGGCAAGACGGCTTGCCGAGAGGGGTGTCCGCCTGACCCAGATTTTCCACCGTGGTTGGGACCAGCATGGCGGGTTGCCCAAGGACCTTCCAAACCAGTGCCGCGACATCGACCAACCGACCTATGCCCTGTTGACCGACCTCAAGGAACGGGGGTTGCTGGACGATACGCTTGTCGTCTGGGGCGGGGAGTTCGGCCGGACAGTCTATTGCCAAGGGAAGTTGACCAAGGACAACTATGGCCGGGACCACCATCCGAAATGCTTTACCATGTGGATGGCAGGCGGCGGGGTCAAAGGCGGTGTGAACTATGGCGTGACGGACGACTTCAGCTACAACATCGTGGAAAACCCTGTCCACATTCGGGATATCAATGCGACCATCATGCACCAACTCGGGATCGACCACGAGAAACTCTCGATCAAATTCAAGGGGTTGGATCTTCGCTTGACTGGTGTGGAGCCGACATCCCCGGTGAAGGCGATCCTGTCGTAATTCTCCGATGATCGACCTACGCGGACACGTAGCCCTCGTAACCGGGGGCACAATGGGGGTTGGGCGGGCAATGGCAGAATCCCTTGCCCAAGCTGGCGCAGACATTGTGCTTCATGGATTGGCTGAAGACGATGCCGCAATAAAGGCCGCTGGGGCCATCCGTGCTATGGGGGTGGCCTGCGAATTGGTGACGGCGGATCTTTCCCTCGATACCGAAGCTGCTGTGGATGGCCTTTTGGCCTTGGCAATTGGAGCGAATCAAGGCATCGACATCCTGGTCAGCAATGCAGGGACATACCGCGAACCGGATTTCCTCGAAGTCGAAATGGAGGAGTTCGCAAGGACGATGAGGCTCAATGTCCATTCCCACTTTTTCCTTGTCCAAAGGTTTGCCCGGAGATGGGTGGCCGAAGGAACCAAAGGCCGTGTATTGCTGACTGGGTCGATAAACGGCAGGCTGGCCGAGCAGGCCCATGCTGTATATGACACCTCCAAGGGGGCTGTGGAGGCGATGGTAAAGACCCTTTGCGTATCCCTGGCACCTAGGGGCATACGGGTAAACGGGCTTGCCCCTGGTTTGGTGCGGACACCGTTGACTGCTGCTGCCCTGGACCAACCCGGGGTTACGGAATGGATGCAACTCCACACCCCGAACGGCCAAGTCCCCGGCGCGGAAACTTGCGGCCCGTTAGCGGCGTTCCTGGTAAGCGACCTGGCTTCCCACATCCACGGGCAAATGATATTAGTGGACGGAGGGATGAGCGCATGGCAGCAACCCGACCCACCCTGTGGTTTCAGTTAGACTCCAAGAAGGCCAGCAATGGCCAACCTAATGAACTCCTGAAAAAGTTTGGCTCTAGGGAAAGCCCGCAACGGGATGACCATGATGTAGTCGGATCGGAGGAATACGTACTGCTGGGTCACGGACATGATATCGACATCCTCCCACATCATTGTGTTCCGCCTTTCATGGTTTGTGATCGCAACTCCCAAAATATCCACGACCAAAGACCGCTCCCCAATGAGTTGGTGCTGCTCGATCGAAAGCACATTATTGGCGGAATCCCTGGAGACCAGGATGGATAGTTTCCCGATCAACTTCGCTTTGTCCGCGCTTTCCAGAAGGTAAGTGGCCAGGCCAATCCCAAGGATGGCTCAAACGGGAATAGGGCGCACAACGCCAATTCCAGACAAACCTCGACAACAGAACCCCTGCCCAAGGGCAGATAATTGGATTATTCTGGATAGCATTCCCACAAAACCTGCCAACGGATAAATGAGCCATCCCCCGAAAGACCCTTGTCGCAAGACTTAAACTGTTAAACGCGAATTTCATTCCGGTTTAGTTCGAACTTAACCTTTGCCATCAAGCCTCAATCATTAGCGAACCAGTGAAATCGATACCCTATGGTGACAGCCTTGGAAG
>JAYPDO010000207.1:0-6351 GCA_038125285.1 Opitutia bacterium | reverse complement strand
GTCATAACACGCGCCGGGGCGGGCAGCATTGCCGAGATCATCCGCTGCCGTGTACCCAGCATCCTGGTTCCTTACCCCCATGCAGTGGATGACCACCAACATGCAAACGCCCTCTTCTTTGAGCGACAGGCGGGCGGCGTCCTTTTGCACCAGGACAAAATGCATAAACTTTTCGACGAGGTGAAAGAGATGCTCGGCAACGGGTGGCTCCTGGAACGCTTCCGCCAAAACCTGGCAAAGTTGGACGAAATCAACAGCGCTGATCTCATCAAGCGCGACCTTCTAGAAATCTGTAGCAAGGAAAAGGAGCGGGGATGGTTCGGCTCAGGGAAATTCGCATGAAGGAAGAAAAGTACCACCACATTTTCATGATCGGGGTCGGGGGCATGGGCATGGCCCCGCTGGCCGTGTACCTGCGCGGGTTGGGAATTGGCGTGACCGGTACGGACGACGGGCTGACTGAGCCGGTTCGCAAGCATTTGGAAAATGCAGGGGTGGAGTTGGTGAACGGTGACAAACTTCCGGACACGGTGGACTGCGTGGTCCACTCCAGTGCCATCCTCCGGAGCCATCCCTGCATGCAAGTGGCTCACCAACGAGGTCTCCGTATCATGCGGCGCGGGGAAATGCTCGCCCGCCAAGCCCGCGACAAGAAGCTTCTTGCCATCGTCGGGAGCCATGGAAAAACTACCACCGCAGCCATGACGGCCTGGATCTTGCGCCAACTGGGTGCCGGGGCAGGCTACGTGGGCGGGGGGCTGTTTGAAGTCACGTCCCTGCCGCCATCTTGGGTAGGGGAGGGCAGTTGGCTCGTCGCGGAAATCGATGAAAGCGACGGTAGCCTGGAATATTTTTCACCCCAAGTCACCCTTTTGACCAACCTTGATTGGGACCATGCCGACCAGTACCCCCGAGAGCAGGATTTGGTGGAGGCATTCCGGAGGTTGTTCCACCGGACTTCCGGGATTGTCCTCCTCCCCGAGGAAATTGCCGGTGCCTTCAAGGACATTACGCCCACGAACGGTCCGACCCAGGTCTGCACTTTCGGCATGGATGGCGATTACGAGGGCACTCTTTTCCCAAAGACCCATAACTTCGGGCAAGTCCGCTTGGGCGGTCTTTTCGGGGTGCGCGAAGAACCGGTGCAAGCCCAGGGCAAATTCAACCTCCGCAACGCACTGGCCGCCTTCGCCGCCTGCCATTGCATGGGGTTCGCCCTCACTGGCAATCCCTTGGCCAAGTTCCCTGGGATCTTCCGCCGCCAGACCATTCTCCACCAGACAGATTCCCTGACCGTCTTGGCAGACTACGCGCACCATCCTACGGAAATCGCCCATTTGATGGAGTCTGTCCGCGAAGCCTTCCCGCTAAGAAAAAACGTGGTCGTTTTCCAGCCCCACCGATACAGCCGGACAGCCCAGTTTAAGCAAGCCTTTGCCGAGCAACTTTCCCAGGCGGACCGCTTGGTCGTTCTGCCTGTGTATTCTGCAGGGGAGACCCCAAACCCCAAGGGCACTTCGGAGGCGCTCCGTTCTTACCTTGGGGAAAATTGCGAGATCCTCAGCTGGATGCCCGGGCAGAAATGGCTGGTCAAGTTCTTCAATTCTGTCGGCCCACGTACCAACGTCATTTTTATTGGTGCGGGTTCCATTGAGAAAACCGCCCATGTGTTCGGCGCGATTTGCAAAAATGGGGGCAACCTCCCCCGCCAATGGGTCGGCTACATAAAAGACCAAGTTTCACCGCACACCCGGCTCGCTACGCAGGAACCCCTCCAGAGCAAAACGACCATCAAGGTAGGTGGCTCCACTCGGTTCTACGCAGAGCCCGCTTCGGTGGAGGACTTCCACCGAATTCTGGAAAGTTCTGCCATCTTCGGGCTACCGCACTACCTCATTGGCCGTGGTTCCAACCTTATTGTCTCGGGACAGGGGTTCGAGGGCTTGGTCCTTCGGCTTTCCCATCCCTTTTGGCAACAAGTCCACCATACTTCCGATGGAAAACTTGAAGTCGGCGCGGGTGCCCGGCTTCCCGAGATCGCGGCCAAAGCCTGTTCCGTGGGCATGGGCGGTTTTGAATTTTTTGAAGGCATCCCTGGTACTATCGGCGGCGCAATCCGCATGAATGCTGGCGCCATGGGCGGCTGGACCTTCGACCTTGTCGAATCCCTCACGGTCCTTGACCCTCTCGGGCAGATCAAGGTCGTCGAACGTTCCCAACTTAATTTCGGCTACCGGCGCTGCAAAGGCATCGAAGGCCACACCATCCTCCGTGCCACTCTTGTACCCGCACGATTTGAAGATCCGTCGATTATCCGGATCCGGATGGGACATTTCGCCAGTAGGAGGAAATCCACACAACCCCGGGAATCTAGCGCCGGTTGCATATTCCGCAACCCGGACGGCTACTTCGCAGGGGAACTGATCGAACAGGCAGGGCTCAAAGGCGCAATGATTGGTGATGCGCAGGTCTCGACTGTCCATGGCAACTTCCTGGTGAATAAGGGCAAAGCTGGATACAACGATATCATTGGCCTTGTACGGCATGTGAGGAAACATGTCCGTGGGGCCTTCAACCTTGAACTGATGCCGGAAGTAGAGCTTCTCGGCGACAAATGGGACAATGTGCTATGAATAACCTTAATATCATCGTTTTATATGGGGGGGAAGGGGGCGAACGCGAAGTATCGCTACGGTCTGGAGAGGCCGTACACCGGGTAATCCAACAATCTTGGGACAGGACCACGTTGGTCGATATGACTGGGCTGAAACTCCCCACCGGGCTACGGGACGACAACACGATCGTCTTCCCCGTATTCCACGGTGGCTTTGGAGAAGACGGCCGTCTCCAGGAACTGCTAGACAAAAAGGGCGTCGTCTACGCTGGCAGTTGTGCCCGCGCCAGCCGCAATTGTATCAACAAGGCCACGACCAAGGACCTCGCCATGGCCGCCGGCCTAAAGATTGTCCCAGGGTTCCTGTACAATCCTCTCGACGACGTCGACCTAGACTACGAGCTGGGAAAACTTGGAGACGACATTGTCATAAAGCCTGCCGAGGGCGGCTCCAGCATCGGGGTTCAGTTCGTCAAAGGCCGCAGCGATATCCAGGAAGTCCTGGAGGGCTTGGATTATGAAGACTGGATCGTCGAACAACGGATCTATGGACGGGAGATGAGCGTTGGCATCCTTAACGGTAAAGCCCTCGGTATCGTCGAGATCAAGCCCAAGGACGGGAGTTATGACTATGAGCACAAGTATTCCAAAGGGATGACCGACTACGAATATCCGGCCAACGTCACCCCCAAGCAGCAAGTAGCCATCACGGCCGCCGCCGAGTCGATTTTCCGCGCCTGCAACTGTCGGGATTTCGCCCGGGCTGACTTCATCCTTAGGGAGAATTGCAAACGTTGGGAAGTCCTCCTCCTGGAAGTCAACACACTACCCGGCATGACGGAAAACAGCCTCCTTCCCATGAGCGCGATGTGCGCCGGTCGGAATTTCCAAGGCTTGGTCAGCGACATGCTTGCTCCCGCAATCGGGCGTTTCCAACACAAATGGGCCTGACCGGGAAGCGGCTTTAACATTCCTCGCAACAAAGAACCAAAACCGAGGGCCAAGAACTTCCCTAATGAAAGCGAAGAAGAAAAAAACAGGGCGTGACTGGACAAGCCTTAAGAAAAGCTGCTTGCGCAAGCCCGGGTCTGGCATCGCATGGCGGCGCATCTTCAAGATCCGCCTCCAGAATACAGCCCTCTTCTTGGCCGCTGTCATGGGTATCGGGTTCATCGTTGTCGGCGTGAGTTACTTCACCAGCAATCCCTTGGATGTCAACTTGGCCGGCCCTTCCGGGAAGGTGCGTTCCTACGAGTTCCAGACCGATGGTACACTGGACGAGGATTGGCTCAGGAAAACGCTCGATATCTCTCCCGAGCAAAGCCTCATGGATCTCAACCTCCTTGCCCTTAAGCAGCAACTGGAGTCCACCAGCCAAATCATCACAGCCCAGGTGCAACGCCGCTATCCAGATGTCCTCCGCGTCACCATCACTGAGCGCACACCCATCCTCAAGATCTACATCAGCCACCCAGAAAAAGGGAAGCAATGCCTCCTGGTCGATGGGGACGGCGAGGTCTTCGAAGGCGTCAAACAGTCCGATGGTTTTGTCAACGAGCTTCCCGTCCTTTTCGGAGGGACTCTCCGGGCTACTCCGGACGGGTATCTCCCCATCGAAGTGGTTGCCAAGATTAAACCCCTCATGGACTCCGCCCGACAGAGCTACCTCCCCCTCTTCCGCCAATGGGATCGCATCCGATTCGACCCCTACACCGGGCCGGACGAGGAAGGCGGGCTCATCCGTGTCCGTTCGGCGGATGCCCAGGAAGTCATCTTCTCTACCGAGCACGCCTACATGCCCCAGCTCCAACGCCTCGAATACGTACTCAACCATTCCCGCTCCCAAGGCTGGCTTCCTCTAGAACAAATCGACCTCCCCGGTAGGAAGTTCGCCACTATCCGCCTCTCCCCCGAGTTCGGCAGGAATGTTGGCAACTCTGGGCCGACCGGGGAGCAGAAACCCCGCTTACAGGAACCCACTTTACTTTTCTAATCCCAGCCAATCCAAGACCCCAGGAATTGCCATGAGCAGAAACCGGATAATCGGAGCCGTTGAAATCGGTACCGCCAAAATTAACGTCCTGGTTGCAGAGATCACACAGGAAAACGCCATCAACTTGATTGGGTACTCTCGGAAACCATCCGCCGGGATTAAGAAAGGTGTCATCACTGACTTCAAGGATGCCACCACCGTAACCCACTCCGCCATTGCCGAAGCTGAGAAAATGGCCGGCTATAATATCGACGGGATCCACCTCTCCTTGACCGGCAAGCACCTCAAAGGAACTTTCAACAAGGGCTCCTCCCACGTCAGTTCACATGACGGACGCGTTGTCGAGCAGGACATTCAGCGCGCCATCGAGGATGCCCAGAGCAAGTGCCTCCCCGACAACCGGATCTACATCCACCACATCCGCAATCCCTTCTTCCTCGACGGCCGCCCCATGCAATCCCCCATTGGCATGGAAGGGGAGAACCTGGAAGTCGGGTTTTGGTCAGTCCATGCAGACGAAGTCCCCATTTCCAACTACATCCACCTCATCAATGGCTTCCACCTCGAGGTCGACGACATGATTGTCGCCAGCATCTGCTCCGGCGAGGCCACGCTCCACCAGTCGATGAAGGAAAACGGCGTCGTCGTCATCGACATTGGCCGAGGCACCACTGACTTTGCCCTCTACCGCAACGGTTACATCGTACATACGGGTGTGGTTTGTATCGGCGGTGACCACTTTACCAACGACCTTTCCCAGGGTCTCCGCATCAATGCCCGTGAAGCCGAACGGCTCAAGATCGAAGAAGGCACGCTGCTCAGGGATGAAATCGACCCCAAGGACAGAGTTTGGCTTCGGGGCGATCTTTCCATAGGAGACCGCTCCTTCCCCCCCATGTCGATTTACAAGATACTCCACTCACGCGGAGAGGAACTCCTACGCGTCGTCCATTCCGAACTTAGCAATTTCCTAAACCCGGAGGACACCATGGGCTTCCACCTCATCCTGACCGGCGGTGGATCCCAGCTCCGCGGACTCGTAGACCTAGCCCACGACATCTTCAAGCTCCCCGTCGAGATCGGTTTTCCTCCCAGTTGGGTGGACGAGTCCCTCCGTACTCCAGAAAACAGCACCGCCATCGGCCTTCTCCACTACGCGGCCAACCACAAAGTCAAAGGCAACAAAACCTCCATCGGGACAGAACGCAAGGGGGGCATCCTTGGCAAACTTAAGGACTTCTTCCTCCACGCCTAAACAAACTCCAGGATTCTCCTAACTAATAACCAAGCACCCCACCATGAGCATGGACAACTTTTCCATCCCGAACAAAATGTTCTCCGGTAAAGCCCAAGGCGAGACCATCGCCGCAGCCATAGTCGGCGTTGGCGGCGCGGGCTCCAATATTGTGGATTGCCTAAGCCTGGAGATCCAAGGCTACTCCAACCTCACTTACACCGTTGTCAATACAGACAAATCCGCCCTCGACACTTCCCCCATCGACAACAAATGCATGGTCGGCCGGGAAGTCACCAGGGGTCTTGGCACCGGCGGGGACGCAGAATTCGGCCATAAAGCCGCCGACAAGGACCGCGAGGTAATACGCCGCCACCTTGGTAACCCCGACATCGTATTCGTTGTCGCCGGACTTGGTGGGGGAACGGGTACCGGTGCATCACCTGTCGTCGCCGAGATTGCCTCCTCGACAGGTGCCATCGTCATCTCCTTTGTCACCCTCCCATTTAC
>JAYPDO010000206.1:0-6665 GCA_038125285.1 Opitutia bacterium | reverse complement strand
ACATGTCCGGGGAACTGCGCCCGGACTTTCTTGCCGCAACAAGGGCAGGTTGCGTGGGCGGCACGGTGCTCTGTGGACTCAATCCGGATCTGCGGGGCAGGTCGAACACCTGGCGGGTCTCGTACACTTCCGGTTCGACTTTCCCCAGTTCGCAACCACAACCGCAAGCGCCTTGGAATTCGTGTTCCACGACATGGTCCGGGTTTTCGACCGGTTCCAATGTGTACCCCTTGTGTGCTTTTTGCCCGCCAGGCTTACGCTTATTCTTGCCCTTCTTCTTGCCCTTACCTATAGCGGGTGGGTTGGAATTGTGCTGGTCGGAGGAGGGGGGGGGCTGCTGTTACGGCTTTTCTTTTGCAAGGCAGAAACCTTGGCCTCAAGTTCCTCTTAGGCTTTAGACTATGTCAAAGAGCTTATATACCAAGCCTACGATCGCCTTAGGATCATCCTTGGCCAATTGGAGCAATACATCTCTTGGGGGACGTTGCATATCCACCCAAGATTGGAGGGTTGGGAAGTCTTTTCAGTTCTGGGGGTAAAGGTTGTCCTTGCCAAACCAGGCGAGGGTACCTGAATGGTTACGAGGAGGCCATTTCGTTTTCCAGCTCTTCGTCCGAGATAGCAAGGTTGGCGCCAATATTTGCTGGAACGGATTCTTGTGCCTGGTCAAGTTGGATGCACCCACCACTTAGCAGAACAATTCCGGCCATACCTTTTACAGTTTTTTACTTTTCAAATAAAGAATGTAGGCGCGTTCTGTTTAGAAAGTTTGCACCCAATCAATGGAGACTCCTGCTTGAGCTTGTTCATAACTCTAGCCAGATTGATTCCCCGTGGTGGTAGTAGATGGCCAAGGGCAGGTTGAAATAAATCCAGCTTTCCTCGGCAATCGAATACGAGCTGGGGAATATTTCGCTATCGACCCATAACCACCCCAGGCGGTCACTGTATAGCCAACCATCGACAGTCCTTCCCCATGGCCTGTAAACCCAACCGAGAGGAGGGACATAGATCCAGGATTCGCTGGATTCAAAATAGACCCCAAGCCATGGTAACAGATACCACTGTTCTGATAGGCTGACTGCGTTGTCCCATGGCGCTGGCTCTGTGGCTTGGAGACCGAGATCCTGGCCATCAAAGTATGCGATGCGGTTTGGGATGGTTTGGATAATGGTGCTGGCTAGTTCGTCCGTAATGCGATCTCGTCGGAAACGGTAAGCTAGGTAAAGTATGAAGGACTCCGCCACATCTTCGCGGGTTGGGTTATCGCGGGCATAGGTGGAGATGAATTCATCATCCGCATTCTGCGCAGCAAGCCATCCTGCGGTAGCGGCATGCCGTGAATCGAGTGAGGTGTGGGAAGCTTCGTGCGCGAGGGTTTCCTCCAGGATGCCTTGAGCCTCATAAGTGGAGGTTTTACCGGTGTGGATAAGGATGTTGTTGTTGCCGCCACCATAGGGCTGGTTGCCCTTGTGAATCCACATTGTTTTCAGATCCGTCCTGAGGCACCTCGGCAACCGCCCCACTACGGCAGCGTACTTTACTGCTTCGGTCTCCGCTGCCGCCCTACTAGCAAACTCAGGGTTAACCTGGACTTCAACGTCAGGCATGCCATGAAAGGTTGCGTCGAAGAGGAAGGCGTATTTTGTGACCCAACTGCTGGTTCTTCGGTCATACATGGTACGGTTTGCCTGGCCTGAGTAAGAGACCCCGAGATAGTCAGTCGGATCTTCATCTGTGAAGATATCTGGTTCAACGAAGATAGTGCCGCTAAACGGTGGCACCGCATTTAGCTTCCGGGCGGGCGCGCTGAGGAAGGCAAGTACCCCGATGGCTATCTGCCAGCCAATTTTAGGCTGGATCAGCGTTAGTAAAAGTTTGATGTACCCTTTTGGGTCAGCTAGGCTTTTAGATTCAGATGAAAGCGACATGGTACAGGCATCGAACTTGTAATGTGCACACACTTTATCCCAACCATTTCGATTTGGTAGAGGGGATAGCTGTGCCATATTACCCTGGTTAAGTCGAGCCATCTCACGGGTTTTTGCCCTCATCAACTAAGGGAATTCGGAATCGGGCACATATGCCCAGCAAAAGCTGGTGTTGCCTTATTATGGAGGTTGTTCTAAGCCGACCCCATGAAAATTCTGCTTACAGGCGCCACCGGTTATATAGGCAAAAGGTTATTGCCCGTCTTGATAAAAATGGGGCACCGAGTAGTCTGCTGCGTTCGGGACAAGAAGCGTTTCTCAATCCCGAAATCACTTGTTAGCATGGCAGAAGTCATCAAGCTGGATTTGCTGGATGAGAAAACGTTGGAAAACATTCCGGACGATATAGATGGGGCGTTTTATTTGGTCCACTCTATGTCCTCGGCCAAAAATTTTGCGGAATTGGAGCGAGCCTCTGCCATCAATTTCCGCACCAAGTTGCAGACGACCAATGTGCGACACGTAGTTTATCTGGGGGGAATCATCAATGAAGACCACTTGTCGGAGCACCTTGCTTCACGGAAGCAGGTCGAAGATGAACTGGCCATTGGTGACTACCATTTCACAAGCCTGCGGGCCGGGATAATTATCGGGTCGGGCAGTGGGTCCTTCGAAATCATTAGGGACTTGGTTGAAAAACTCCCTATCATGGTGGCACCCAAGTGGCTAAAAACCCGTTGCCAACCCATCGCGATTTCAGATGTAGTGGAAGTCCTTTCCAAGGTGCTTTTTCATGAAAAGGCGTTTGATAATAATTTCGATATTGGTGGCCCCGACACTCTTAATTACAAGCAGATGTTGCTTGAGTTTGCCAAGGTAAGGAACCTCCGGCGGTTGATAGTGACGGTGCCAGTCATGACACCACGATTATCCTCCTATTGGCTTTATTTCGTAACCTCCACTTCCTACACCCTGTCTGTTGCCCTAGTCAAAAGCATGAAGGTGGAAGTGGTCTGCCGGGACAACCGGTTGATGGGTATGCTCGGTGTCAAACCAATCGGTTACAAGGAGGGGATCCGGCGCGCTTTCGAGCAAACAATTAACAATTCTGTAATATCTAGTTGGAAGGATGCCTATGTGAGCGGTGGCCTTGACATTGACCTTTCCGAATTCCTAGAAGTGCCCCAGTTCGGGTGCTTCAAGGATATTCGCAGGGCACCGGTCGAGGATCGCGAGGGATGCATCGACAGAATATGGGCGATAGGTGGGAAGAAAGGATGGTACCACGCCAACTGGCTTTGGGTGCTCCGTGGATTTATAGATAAGATCTTTGGGGGGGTCGGGCTTCGGCGTGGAAGGACTAACGCTACTTGCATTCAGGCTGGAGACGCGCTCGACTTCTGGAGAGTCCTCTATGCTGACAAAGCCAAGGGTCGCCTCTTGCTCTTTGCAGAAATGAAATTGCCCGGGGAAGCCTGGCTCGAGTTTAAAATAGAGGACGGGTTTTTAGTGCAAACCGCGACATTCCGCCCCTTGGGCTTGCTAGGGCGACTATATTGGTGTCTGGTCGTTCCCCTCCATGAAGTGGTGTTCAGGGGGTTGGTGAAGAAACTGGTTGCATCCACTAGATGACCGAATCAAACCCAATGGGATCTATGCCGCCAGTCGCTTGTTGAGTGCTGTCGAAATCCAACTCTTTAAGCGGCTCCCTTATTTCCCCTGTTTTCTGTCTTGCCTCCCCAGGGCTGGCTTTCATTCTTCCTGGCTTCAAAATTTTCTACTTGCACAATTATTATGAGTAAGAAGTTCACGTTCTCGTCCGAATCCGTTGGTGAGGGGCACCCAGACAAAGTTTCCGATTTTATATCCGACAGCGTCCTCGACGCATGTTTTGAGCAAGACATTAGGAGTCGAGTGGCCTGCGAAACCCTGGTCAAGAGCAATATGGTGGTGCTTGCCGGGGAGATCACGACCAACGCCAAGTTCGACTACGAGCAGGTCGTCCGCGAGGCCATCAGTGAGATCGGTTATGTGAATGACGATGATGTGTTTCACGCAGACAAAGTTTTTATCTCCAATTTTCTGACCCAGCAATCCGCTGACATCGCGCAGGGCGTGGATGCCGCCGGAGCGGAAGGAAAGAAGACGGAGGAGCAAGGAGCAGGGGACCAGGGCATCATGTTTGGGTTCGCTTGTACGGAAACCCCGGAGTTGATGCCCGCCCCGGTCATGTTCGCCCACCGTTTGAACCGCAAAATGGCGGAATTGCGTAAGTCGGGCAATGCGGCATGGATGCGCCCCGACTGCAAATCCCAGGTCGCCGTGGACTATGAGGACGGCAAAATCACTGGCATCTCGAATGTCGTAATTTCCACTCAGCATGCCGCCGACGCAAAGCATGCCAACATAGAAGCCTTCTGCATCGAGGAAGTGATCAAGAAGGTTCTTCCTGCCGAATATCTCCATGCTGGTTCCCAGTTCTTAATCAATCCCACCGGCCGTTTCGTCATCGGTGGCCCGCAAGGAGACGCCGGCTTGACTGGCCGCAAGATCATCGTTGATACCTATGGTGGTTGGGGTCGCCATGGTGGGGGCGCATTCTCCGGAAAGGATCCGAGTAAGGTCGACCGTTCTGCCGCCTACATGTGTCGCTGGGTAGCCAAGAATATCGTGGCCGCAGGGCTTGCCGAGCGGGTAGAGCTGCAAGTCGGCTACGCTATCGGCCACCCAGAGCCAACCAGCGTCACTGTCGACACTTTTGGTACGAACCAAGTTTCAGAAGAGGCCATTATCAAGGCCGTCCAGGAGGTTTTCAGCTTCAAACCAGCGGACATCGTGAGCCAGATGGACTTGCTTCGCCCGATCTATCGTGCGACCACGAATTATGGCCATTTCGCCAAAGAAGGCTTGCCTTGGGAGGACACCGGGAAGGCCGCAATCCTCAAATCCATTGCAAATTGATTGGTCCGGTTCCTATCTGACATCGTTTCCATTCTAATCATGAACCAACAAATTTCTCCCATGAGCGTCCTTCTTGATTACAAAATTGCCGACATCTCCCTGGCCGACTTTGGCCGCAAGGAGATCGAGATCGCCGAAAGTGAAATGCCCGGCCTGATGGCTACCCGTCAGAAGTATGGCCCTGAAAAACCCCTTGCTGGGGTGAAGATCATGGGGTCGCTGCACATGACCATTCAGACGGCTGTCCTTATTGAGACCCTTGTTGAGCTTGGTGCTAACGTACGCTGGTGTTCCTGCAACATTTTCTCAACCCAGGACCACGCAGCCGCCGCTATTGCCAAGGCTGGGATCCCTGTGTTCGCTTGGAAGGGCGAAACCCTCGAAGAGTATTGGGAATGCACTTGGAACGCCTTGACCTGGCCTGATGGTTCGGGTCCGGATCAAATCGTCGACGATGGTGGGGACGCCACCCTTCTTATCCACAAGGGCTTGGAACTCGAAAAAGGCAGCGAATGGGTAAACACGGCCTCAGATAGCCACGAGGAGCAAGTCATTAAGGAACTCCTTAAGAAGGTTCATGCCGATAAAAACGGCCATTGGCAAAAAGTTGCAGAGTCTATGGTCGGGGTGTCCGAAGAGACTACCACTGGAGTCCACCGCCTCCTGCAAATGGAGGAAAAAGGCCAATTGCTTTTCCAAGCCATAAACGTCAACGACTCCGTCACCAAGTCCAAGTTCGACAACGTCTATGGCTGCCGCCACTCCTTGGTGGACGGGATCAAACGGGCCATGGACGTCCTCCTTTCGGGGAAAGTCGCACTCGTTTGTGGTTACGGCGATGTCGGCAAAGGCTCTGCCGATTCCTTGGCCAATGAAAAGGCTCGTGTCATGATTTCCGAGATCGATCCGATTTGCGCCCTTCAGGCCTGTATGTCCGGATTCCAAGTAACTACAGTCGAGGATGCCCTCCCGGTAGCCGATGTATATGTAACCACTACCGGCAACAAGGACATCATCACCGCCCAGCATATGGCCAAGATGAAGGATCAGGCCATCGTCTGCAACATTGGACACTTTGACAACGAGATCCAAGTTGCCGAACTGGAGAAGATGGAAGGCGTAAAGAGGGAAGTCATTAAGACGGACAACATCCCTGGCGGCCCCGTCACCCGCTACACCTTCCCCGATGGCCACTGCATCTACCTGCTCGCCGAAGGACGCTTGATCAATCTTGGTTGCGCAACCGGTCACCCGAGCTTCGTCATGTCGAACAGCTTCACCAACCAGACCATCGCCCAGATTGATATACGGAAAAACCCGGATCGTAAGATAGGGGTTTACCGCCTCAGCAAGGAGCTCGACGAGGAAGTCGCCCGCCTCCACCTTGACAAACTTGGTGCTAAACTGACTTCCCTCACGCAGGAGCAAGCCGACTACATCGGAGTCCCCGTCGACGGCCCCTACAAACCGGAGCATTACCGCTACTAAGCCGAACTTGTGCAGGATCAATATCATAGTAGCCTGCTCCCGCAATGGGGTGATCGGCCGGAAAGGCCGGCTCCCTTGGGACATTCCTGAGGATTGGGAGTACTTCCTGAAACAAACACGGGAAGGCACACTCATCTTCGGGCGTCGTTGTTACGAAGAAATGATCGAACGTACCAAGGAAGGGCGACAAGCCATTGTCTTGAGTCGTGACCCTTCTTTCCAGCCAAAATTCGGCCACAAAGCCGATAGCATCCCCGAAGCCCTGGAAAACGCACGGGGTTTCGG
>JAYPDO010000205.1:0-6676 GCA_038125285.1 Opitutia bacterium | reverse complement strand
GACTTGGGTTCCATGGCCATGACGGTAGTGTAGCGCTGCCGGGGTGCGCTATGCGACCCTGGGCTTTGTTGTGAAACAAAGTGACGGCAACATTTCCCAAATGTTTTCCCATCAATCGAAATTGCACCCCATTGCGGCTTCAGGATTGGAAGCGAATTTCCGTTCCTCCCAAGGACGAAAGGAGTGGAATTCTTCCCATGGTTGCCAGTTCGTTCATCGCCAACCTTCAAAAGTTTATGAAGTCCATTGACCCCACAGGGGACATCAAGTCCTGTAGCGCGCGAACCGGGCGTGGATGGGCTCCCGGGAGGTAAAAAAGCCTCCCTCTTTCAGAGCAGGGGTTCGATTTCCGCTTTGAGTTGTGCCAAGGAGATTTCCCCCTCATGGGCGGAGACGATCTGGCCTTTGCGGTCGATCAGGTAGGCCATGGGGATGAATTCCGGGTCGCCGAAGCCTGCAATGGCTTCCTTTGATGCCATGAGGCTGCGATATTGGACGTCGTTTTCCTTCACGAATTCCTGGACTTCCTTGGGGGTGTCGTCCAGGGACATCCCTACGACGACCAAACCTTTGTCCCGGTAGGCGGAGTCGACGGCCTTGAGCTTCGGGATCATTTCGACGCAAGTGCCGCACCACGTCGCCCAGAAGTCCACAAGGACGACTTTCCCTTGCAGATCTGAGCTGCTCACTATGATTCCGTCGAGGTCTTTGGCCTTCCATGCTGGGGCAGGGCCGGGGGTGAACTTCTTGGCATGGCCATCCGTCCCGAAGGTCTTGCCATCGTTCGATTCCGAGGTCTCGCAGCAACTGGTGCAATCCCCGGCATTTTCCTTACCCGCCTTGGAGTTAAGGCCGAGGTTTTTTGTGATGGTGGCGCAGGCCGGGCAACTGCCCGTCCTCCCGGCGATGTAAACGTAACTGCCAATGCCCATAACAGCCAAGGCAGGGAGGAGGAGTTTGTACTTCATCATACTGGTTTCCTTGGGATTAGATTTTCGGTTTCTTACGGAATAACGGGAGGTTTTTATGGAGCCCTAATACCAGGACTGGCACCGGGGAGGCCAATGCGGCGATGAACAACCATTCCCTTCCGGTCAAATTATATAGCAATTGGGCAGGGATTACGGATAAGAAATGGGCTATGCCCGGGCACATTCCCTTCTGGCTACAGCCGCTACCGCAAGATTGGGTTAGGTCGTCCATCTCCCTATGGCATTTTGCCTACTCGCCTATCTGCCCTTCTCTTCAGAGATAACTTGTTTAAGGCATCCAAGATGGTCTCACTGGAGTCCTCGTTACGTTTTAGGAAATTGAGAAGTGTTGTTGGCATATTTTCCCAAGGTTGATCCCGTTTGCTTTGAAATTCCGTACAAATTTCATCCCCCATTCCGGGAGCGCATTTTCCCGGTTGAAAAGTCGATCTGGTTCAAAACCTTTTAGGCTTCGCCCCCACTGATCTTTGCACAAAGTTGCCATAAGCGCCGTGGTTTACCCTCAATCTATTGGGCGATGTGCAATCCATGTAGGTCCTGGTCGCTGAACCCTACGGTTGCTTCGCT
Organism: Opitutia bacterium; assembly: GCA_038125285.1. Taxonomy (GTDB): domain Bacteria; phylum Verrucomicrobiota; class Verrucomicrobiia; order Opitutales; family JABJCN01; genus JAYPDO01. The sequence goes on along the minus strand of JAYPDO010000205.1, from coordinate 5,117 downwards.
ATGATAGACTATGCATTCCACGGCTATTTACCTGCCTTTCCTCGGTTCCTGGAGCAAGTCGAATCGAAAGATCCCCTATTTCCACTCCCAAACATCTACATCCCCGAGGCCTGAATCCTTGGGGACGTCATTGGACTGCAACAATGCCTTTGCCTCCGTGTCCCCCTTCAAATATGCGTCCCAAAACTTGGTCGAAACCTTGAGGATAGCCGGGTGGTGGTTTGGTTTCCGGGCGGATTTCAGCTTCCGTTGGCTATCCCCGAACGCATGGTGGTAGGCACCGTCCAGGACAAGTTGGTACTTGTCGCCATTTGGGAAAGCTTCGTAGACCTTGCGGCGGGATTCCGGTTGGAGTCCCGGGTCGATGGGGCTACCGTCGTTAGTGCCTGTCATGCAGAGGATGGGCACACGAAGATGGCCGTAAGCTTTCTCGGGGGACAAGCCCTTGATGGGGTTCGGGCTCATGGTCAGGAAGGCGGAGATGCGCTTGTCGTGGAAGGTTTTGGGGGATGGGAACTTTTGGCCGGCCAGCCCCATGGTCGTCACCGCGCCATGGCTGTGCCCGCAAAGGCCGGTCTTCGAAAAATCCAGTTTCCCTTGAAGGGGGTGGCCTTCTTCCATAACCCATTTTTCCAACTGGTCCAATACAAAGGGGACGTCGGCAAAACGGTCCAGGGTTTGCCGGAGTCCGGCGGCGTCTTTCAAGGCCTGGAACTTTTGGCCGAACTTGGCCGACTTCCAGACCTCTTCGTCGCTTCCCGGATGCTGCATGAAGATACATGCGTACCCGTTCTCCGCCCAGTGGTTGCCGAGGTAGGGATTGTTCTCCCTGGAACCTCCCAGGCCATGGGAGAAGAGGATGACCGGTGAGGCACCTTCTTTTTCCGGGAGGTAGATTTTCAGGGGGACTGTCCGGTCCCGGGTCGAATCGACGGGATCGAATGGGAGGGTCTTGGGGGTTGCCGCACCGGTTTGGCAAAGAAGGCAGACGACTGGGAGGAAGGTAGCGGTGTTCAGTTTCATGGGGTGGGGACTCCATCAGTTCCCCTGGCACCGGGCAATTGCCAAAATTGGAGCGGCGAACTTTGGTCGCCGTACAGTCAGGTTTGTTCAAGTTGTCTTGGCCCGGGGTTTTGGGGGCCATGGAAAGAACGGGTTCGTGGTTGCGATGTATTCAGTGTAGGCTTTGTTAGAGGCTTTGAGCTTAGCGCGTTCGATGTGGGATGAGCCTGTCAACTTTGTTATGATGAGATAGAGGACAATTGGGATGGAAATTAGCCACACGCCGCCCTCGGATCGTATTCCAAAGACGACATAGCTACTCCATAACAACCACTCGCAAAAGTAATTCGGGTGCCTGGAATATCTCCATAATCCCCTCCGAAAAACCTCATCCCGGTTTGTGTTCGGATTGGATTTGAATTGTTCAAGTTGAAAGTCGGCCAGGGTGCCTCCGATGAACCCTGTAAGCCAAATTAGGGCGGCGATGGTATCCAATTGCCCCAATGGCGAAGGGTTGTTCCCTACTGCAAGGAATGGCAGGGAGAAAAGGGTCATAAACACGGCCTGAGCCTGAAAGAACCAGAAGAATTTGACCTGTGCTTTTTCACCCCAGAAGGCTTTCATGCGTTGGTATCTTCGGTCTTCCCCTCGTTTTCGAAGGCGAAGGATAAGATGTGTGGAAAGCCGTGTGCTCCAGAGCACGATCATCCCGCCCAATAAGAGGGTACGGTTTAGGTTTCCTTGGTTTTCAATCAGGAAAAGGATTCCCCCAATTGCTGTACCGATTGTCCATACCACATCGACAAAGGAGGCTTCCTGTGTCTTGGCATAAACAGCCCATCCGATGGCCATGACCAGAGACGATACAGCCAGGAATGATCCGACTAATGCCCAGTTATCCATTAAGCGGCTTTCTCCAACGCAGATTGGTAGCGGGGCTTGGTAAGCATGTAGTGGACGTTGTTGGTGTAGTTTTCCGCAAACCCCGCCTCGCAATAGCAAAGGTAGTATTCCCAAGATCTCAGGAAGGATTCCGAGTATCCAAGGTCCTTGATTTTCCCAAGGTTAGCGGTAAATTTCTGCCTCCATTCCTGGAGCGTCCGGACATAGTGCCTCCCGATCTCCGTAATGCTGGAAGGGCGGAGGTCTGTATTTTGAGTGGAAGCTGCCACCATAGCCGATACCGATGGACAGCAACTTCCTGGGAATACCCGGCTTCGGATGTAGTCCACCCGTTTGAGGTAGCCCTTGTACCGATGGTCGGGCATAGTAATCCCTTGAACAAGTGCTGCTCCGTCTGGTTTGAGACGGTCTGATATCCTGCCAAAGTAGGTGGGGAGGAAATCTTGTCCGACAGCTTCGATCATCTCTATGGAGACGACCCGGTCATATTGGGATTCGAGCTGGCGGTAGTCCGTCATCACAATGTCGACAGATCCTTCCAGTCCAAGTTGGACTACCCGCTTTTTGGCATATTCGAATTGTTGCTTCGAGATGGTTGTCCCAGTAACCCTACAACCGGTCTTCTGAGCGGCGTGGATGGCAAACCCGCCCCACCCGCAGCCTATTTCGAGGAGGTTGTGCCTACCGTCCACTTGGAGTTGTTCCAAGATGGAGTCGTACTTTGCCAAGGAAGCCTCCTGCATGGTGGAGTTTTCCCCTTCGAAGATCCCACAGGAGTAGGTCATGGTGGGGTCTAGGAACAATTCATAAAACTCGTTCCCAAGGTCGTAGTGCAGGGAGATGTTTTTGCGGCTCCCCTCGACCGTGTTTTTCAAGGAAATATCGTACATCCACTTCGCCATTTTGTTCATTGCTTTAGCCAAGCCTTTGTCCAGGTTGTCCATGGAGTCCTGGTTTTGGAGGAAAAGGCGAAACAGGCTGGGCAGGTCTGGGCTGTCCCAATCGCCGTCCGCATACGAGTCGGCAATCCCGAGCGAACCGCCGAGGCAAGCCTTGCGCTAGAAGGCTTTGTCTTTGACTTGGATTGAAGCCTGGTGGCCTTGCCCGTTGCCATAGGAAGTGGACCAACCATGGCCGGAAAATTCCAATACTCCCACTGTCAGTTTGGAGAGTTGTGCATGGAATAGCTTTTCGAAAATGTGCAGGCCAATTCGGGTGTCTGGTTGTGGGATTACGGATGGGTTGCTGAAACTGGCTTTCATGTATGTTGGCATTTGGTTTGGTTTTTGGGGTGGGGATAAAACTGGCACCCCTTCCACTTCAGCAGGAGGGCATGCCAGTAAATTGATAGCAGGATTTGGAGTGTGATGGCGGGGAAGCGGAGTAAGGCGAAGGAGAGGTTCGGAAAGTTGATGGGCTTTCTCTTGAGGTTCATGGATGCTTCGAAGGTTTTTCCGGATTCCCCATCGTTCACCATGTGGACTTGAAGGACTTCCCCAGGAGTTGCGAATTCCCAAGTGTAGTGCATCTCCATTTGCATGAAGGGGGAGACATGGAACTCTTTTAAAAACTTCATCACGGCTTTTCCCCTGCTGTCACATGCCCATGGGAAGGCCCGGGCATACCGCTCGTTCCATGGCGTATTATTGATCTCGGCCAAAATGGCCTGCGGTTGGGAGAGGTTTTCCTCCCAGAAGTAGTAAAAGGTGACAGGGTTAAAGCAGTGCCCGAAGTATCGGAGGTGGGCCAACATGGATATCCGACCCCCCGGTGCATAGCCTAGTTGGTCACGGCAAGTTTGGCGCAGGGAATCTTCGAGGGGTATGTTAGGGTCCCCATGGTAATCTTTCCTATCGAAGCAGGCCACATTCCTGTTTCGGGAAGACCAAAGGGGATGGCTTAGGAAAACCTTGTCCAACTCATCCAGGTAAAGGTGAGCCATGAAAAGGTTTTGCCGGAAGCTGTGCAGGGTGGGTGAATACCGGGCGTGGAAGACTTCCCCGAAGTAGAGGCAGCTGTTCATATCAACTCCTCCCCGTACGCTTTGCAGACACGGAGTCCACTTTGGAGACCGTCTTCGTGGAAGCCGAATCCCCAATAGGCACCACAAAGGGAAACCTTGTCATTCCGTATAAATCCATGGTGCCTGGCCTGGATGGATTTGCGTTCTTTTGTAAACATCGGATGGGAGAACGTGATTTCCTCGATTCGCTTGGACTTATCGACCATCCCGCCCTGGTTCAACGAGACGCAAAATTGGGTGTCGTCCTCCAATCCTTGCAGGATGTTCATGTTGTATGTGACCGTGCTCTTTTGGCTCTTTTTCGCATCCGTCCTGGCATTCCAACTTGCCCAGGCAGATTGCCTTTTCGGCATCATGGTTGTGTCAGTGTGAAGCAACACCTGGTTTTTCTCATACGGGAAGGCTTCCAAGGCTTTCCTTTCTTCACTGCTGGCATTTTGCAGGAGTTTGAGCGATTGGTTAGCATGGCAGGCCAGTATCACTTCGTCGAACGATTCTGTCCCTTCATCGAGATTGATTTGGATGGGGCCAGTTGTCCTGCATACGGACTGCACGGGAGTGTTCAGGCGGATTCTATCGCCAAGTGTCCCGACCAGTTTGTCGACGTAAGCCCTTGACCCTCCTTCCACAACCCTCCAGACTGGGCGTCCCTTCACCTGCAACATCCTGTGGTTGTTGAAGAAATTGATGGCGAACTCCATGGGGAAATTGGCGAAGGTCTCCTCCGGGCATGACCAGAGGGCTGAGCCCAAGGGGTAGAGGTAGTGAGCTCGGAAACGCCTCCCAAAACCATGGCGTTGGATAAATTCCGAAACTGTCTCACCTTCCTTTACGTTTTCCAATTTGGCCACTTTGTGGAACTTCAGGATGTCCATGACCATTTTGTGGTGGAGTGGGTCAACTATGTTTCGGAAGCTCCCGAAAAGGCCTGCGAGCGATTCCCCGCTGTATTCAATCCCTTGGCCTGGATCCGATACGGAGAACCCCATCCTTGTTTCTTTGTGTCCAACCCCCAACAAGTTGAGCAGTTTGCAGAAGCCAGGGTAGTTGGCCTCGTTGAAAACAATGAACCCCGTGTCCACCCTTTGCGTCTTAGTGGAGCCCTTTGCGTCGACTGTGTGTACATGGCCACCGGGTTTTGAGGAGGCTTCAAAGACTGTGATGTCGTGTGACCTGCCTAGGAGATAAG
>JAYPDO010000204.1:0-6772 GCA_038125285.1 Opitutia bacterium | reverse complement strand
CGACATTCTGGCCGAACACTATGCCTCCAGCCATGCAAACCCGGAGGCAGGGTTCAAGACGATCTTCAACGGGAAAAACCTAGACGGCTGGAGAGCTAGTGAAAATGAAACGAGCTTTTCCGTCCAGGAAGGCAACTTGGTTGTCAACGCCAACCCAGGCCGTTGTCACCTGTTTTACACTGCTGAGAAAGAACCTTTTGTGAACTTTGAGTTTCGCGGCGAAGTCCTCGTATTTCCCCATTCGAACTCCGGCATCTATTTCCATACCGAATTCCAGGATTCCGGTTGGCCAAAGATGGGTTTTGAAGCACAGGTTTGTAGCAACCAGTACCATGATCCCAAGAAGACCGGGTCACTCTATGGGGTGGTGAATGTCGACCACTCCGAAATCCCTGACGACACATGGTTCGATTACAACATCCATGTCGAAGGCAAGCATGTCGTGATCAAAATCAACGACAAAGTTACCGTCGATTACACCGAACCAGCTGGCTATGAAGCAGGCGCCCCCTTTACCCGTAAGTTCGACAAAGGCACCTTCGCCATCCAGGCCCATGACCCGGACAGCACAGTCCTCTTCCGCAACCTCCGGGTAAAACGCCTTAAATAAACCACTCCCTACTTGACCGCTCTGGAATCGGCGCGGGAACCCTTCCAATGGAATAGCCGGCGCTCATTGCGTCGGCTATTCCATTGACAATCCCCTCGATCCGTACGCTATTGACTTACACTTACGCGTATGCCCGAAATCGAACGAAATTTGCGTGCCGCTGCCAGGAAGCTCCAGGGATGGAAATCCCAGTTGGCGGTCTTACTATCAATTGGTTTGTTCAGCGGTTTGCTCCTCTTGTTGGCATTGGTCGACAACCTGTCACCGATGCAGGAGCGGACGAACCTGGCGATCCTTGTCGGGTTGGCGGTATTTACGGTTGTGCTGCTCGGGGGAACCCTGCTTTCCGCTTTCCTCCGCAAACCCCACCGCCAGTCCATGGCACGGAAAGTGGAAGATGACCATCCGGGTTTGATGGACATCTTCAATTGCGCCATCGACTTGCTCGAAAGGAAGTCCCCGGACGAAATGAACAGGATGGAGAAGCGGGTGCTCGAAGAGGCGGCCAAAAGGACATCCGACCTTTCCATCGCATCTTCCCTCCTGCCCAAGCCGGGAATCCGTGGGCTAGCCCTCTTGGGGATCGCCGCATGTTGCGGGTTCCTTGTTTACAGCCAAACACTCGGCCCTGTCCGCAAGGCTGTCAATTCCTACGTGGAAATGAAAACCGGCCAAGTGACCGGGCTCCTGGCGACCCCAGGGGACGGGGAGTTCCCACGGGGGTCTGATGTCGCCATCCAAGCCCACATTTACCGAGGGACAAGGGAAGCCTCGATCGAGTACCAAGTCGCCGGGGGAGGGTCAGCGTTCGAGCCAATGCGGTTGGAGTCAAAAGCCGATGCCGAGCCAATCCATTTTAAGTTTGTCGAAGCATTGGACAAGGGGATCGGGAGCATCCTGGAAACCGACATCCCCCACGGCTTGGTCCCAGGCCAGGCAATCGAATTGTCCGGTGGAGGGGAATGGGCGGCCGGGATCCACAAAGTCATTTCCGCAGACGGGAGCCACCTCGCCATCGCGAAAAACCCGCCAACAGGCAACCCTCCTCTCGGGGAAGGGAAATTGAAGCCGCTGCCTGCCCAGGAATTCTACTTTTATGGGATCAACCAACCGGTTCGCTACAGGGTCGTTACGCCAGAACTGACCGGGGCTTGGCATACCCTCACCTCCTTCATCCCGCCGGACATCAAAAAAATTACCTGGAAGATCACCCCGCCCCCTTACACCCAGTTGCCCGCATCCGAACAGGCTGGGTACGGCAAAATCCGGTTGCCCGAAGGCGGGTTAATCGAGTTCGGGATCGAAGGCACCCCCCCGGAAAGCATGGCCTACCTGGTCCGCGACGGCAACGAACTGGAGATCGACGGCGGCAATGGCAACTGGTCCCACCACATGCTCCCTTCCTCCGACACGTCTTTCCAACTGCTCCTCCGGACACCTGAAAAACGGGAGATCCTCTCCCCTTCCGTGCCATTGGAAATCCTCCCCGACGAACCCCCGATCGTCGAGATCCGCAAACCGGCAAAAGACCAGCAACTAAAGCAGGAGGAAATGCTTGTGGTCGAAGCCTACGGGGTCGATGACTACGGGTTGTCCCAAGCCCGGCTCGTCCTCCGGTTGCCTGCTGGTGAAAGGGCGGTCGATTTCCCCATAAACCCCGTCGTCAAACAAAAGACCCTCCATGGCAGTGTCCGCCTGGCCGACCTTGGTTTGGCCGTCGGCGACTACTTCTCCTACTACGTGGAAGTCGCTGACAACAAACCTTCCGAGCCACAATGGGCACGCAGTGGCATCTATTTTGTCGAAATTATCCCTCCGGAAATGGATCCCCAAGATGGCCAAGGCGAATCACCCAAGGAAATCCCCCTCCGCAACCTGATCAATGAGAACAAACGATTGCTCCGCGAAACCTACACCGGCATCCCCCTCCCCCAACCGGAGAAGCAGGAACAAAGCCGCAAAGTAACTTCCATCGCACACAGCCTGGAGCAGGACATGAACCGGGTCTACAGTGAAAACAAGGAGAACTTCCGCGGTGAACTCGAATTTCTCTTCAAAGGGGCCATGGAACAAATCGGCCAAGCCGAGGCCGCCGCTTCCAAAAGCCTTCTCGACCAAACGCTGGCTCACTCGGAAGACTCCCTCCGGAACCTTGTCAAAATCGCGGCCATGCTCCGCCGCCCTCCCTCAAAAAGCCAGAAACCCAGCAAGTCCGAAGGCTCGGAAGGCGAAAGCCAATCCCAACCCCAGCAACAACCCCAAGGCAAGGACCAGCAACAGAACTTGGCCGAGGAGTTCCAGAAGATGCAAGAAGACTTGGCCGCCGCCCAAGACCTGCTGAAGCAACAGCAAACCCTGAACCCGCAAATTTCCCGCAATGCAAGCACGGGGCGTAAAGGCGAGCCCAACCAAAAGCTGGCCGGGAAACAAGGGGAAATCTCCAAAGCGACCAAAGCGCTCCGGGACAGGGTCTATGGCAGGACGGGCAAATACGCGTTTGCCGATCCGCTGGAAAAGGCAGAAAAGGAAATGGCCGGAACCAAAGGGAACCTGGAAAAAGACGACCCTTCCGCCGCCCAACCCCATGGCCTACGCGCAGAAGAAGCCCTCAAGGATGCCGTACAGACCATGGAAAGTGCAGTCCGTCAGCTCGGCACCCAAATGATCCAGCAGTTGGCACAAGAAAGCCAGTCCCTTTCCCAACAGCAGGGAGAACTGGGAGAATCCACCCAAGCCGGGCAAAAAGGGGATGGCGAACGGCTTAAAAATGGACAGCAGCACATTAACCGCTCCGTTGACGAATTCTTGTCCAAGATGACCCAAGTCGCCCGCGCCCTGGAAAAAGTCAGCCCTAAGGCAAACGAGGCATTGTTCGGGACAGCCTCCGAAGCACGCAAAGGCGGTGTCGAGAAGTCAGGAAAACGGGCTGAGAACGCCCTGAATTACGAAATCTTTAAAAAAGCACTGGAAGAGCAGGAAAAGATCAAACGGGAACTCGACAAGGCTTCCCTCTCTCTCGACGACATCCAGCGCAAACTCGCCAACGAAGGGAACGAACTCCTTCAGCAAGCGCTCCAGGAGATTGCCCAACAACGCAGCGAACTGCCAGGCATGGACGCGGGGCAGACTGAAAAAGCCAGGAAGGAACTGGCGGCCAAGCTCAGCGAATTGGAAGCCACCTCACAGAACGTCATGCTCCAGAACATCGTGCAGCAACTCAAACACGGAAAATTTTCCGACCAGATTGCCCGCAACGTCGGGGAAACGAGCGAGATCTTGAGCCAAGCCCAGGAAGTCCTCCAGACCTTCCTTTGGCAAGACGCCCTCAAGGACGCCATGCAGCAAAACCGCGAAACCACCGCCCCCCCAAGGAAATACAAAGGCCAAGTCCAGGAGTATTTCCGCCGCTTGGCCGAAGGCACGCTTTGATCCGCCAGAGGATCGCCTTTGGGAACTGATGACAATCCAGAGATATGAAATTTGACCCTTTATTCCCGGCCAGCGTAACCAGTCTGCTTGTGTTCGGCTTGGCTATTGCCGTGGTTGCAGGCATCGTAGGGCTTAGGGGCAAAGTAACGGACAAAACCCGTAGGCTCCTCGTTTCCCTCAAGGTCCTCGCGGCATTTTTTGTCACGCTATTGCTGCTCCGGCCAAGTTGGGTAAAGGAGGAAAACGACCCGGCCGCTTTCAAAGTCGTCATCCTTCCTGATCTTTCCGCCAGCATGTTGACGCAGGACAAGAAAGGGGGCGCAAGCCGTCTCCAAACCTTGCGCTCCGCTATCGAGCAACAAGAGGGGGCACCCAAGGGATGGCTCTCCAAACTCAAGGAACAATGGAGGGTGGAAGTCCTGGCTTTTGCAGGGAATGTATTCCCCCTTTCCTCCGGAAGCTGGGGGACTGTGGCCAGTCAAAACGCAACGGATCTTGGCGGGGCATTGGAGTCGGTCTTGGTGCAGGACGGGGATCCCATTGGCGGGGTGTTCTTGTTGACGGACGGGAAAGACAATGCAGGGATCGATGTCTCCAGGGTCGTCGGAAAATACAAACAAGCGGGAATCCCGGTCAATGTAGTGGGGATCGGAGACCACCGCCCCGAAGGCGACCTCGAAGTGCATTTTGAAGTGGATGAAATCAAGGGGGTCGCCCGTGAGGAGATGACTTTCAAAGCCATTGTTGAAAACCATTTCAACCACTCTGTCCAAACGACCGCCACCCTGTATGACGGCAAGAAGATCATTGCCCGCAAACCCGTTGATGTGGAGCGGCATGGCAAGCAGGAACTAGAGTTCACCTACACCCGGGAGACTGCAGGCGCACGGAACCTGCGCGTCACCGTGGACAGCCCGACCAACGACTCGGATCCCTCTACAGACAGTGATTTCACCGTTGCCATGGTGGAAGCCCCGGAAGAATACCGCGTCCTCTACCTCTCCAACCGCATGAACCTCGGTTACCGGTTCGTCAAGAACGTCCTTTCCCCGGAGGAAAGGATGAAGTTCCACTCCCTTATCCAAATCGCCGAAGACAAGTTCCTCCCGTTCGGCCCTGAGATGCCCAAGAAGTGGCCGGAGAAACCAGAGTTCTTCAACCAATTCGATGTCCTCATCCTCGATACATCCCTCCTTTCCTCCTGGCCGGAAAACCTGACCAAAGGGGTTGTGGATTTCGTAAGTTTGCGAGGGGGTGGGTTGCTCCTGTTTGGCCCGACTGAGCCCGCCAAGGCAAAGTTGGGGTCACTGCTCCCCATCCTCGAAACGGAGACTGCAGTCGTACGCGAAGAACGCACTATCGAGATCGACGCCGAGCCAATTTTTGGTGCTGAGCAGGATATTGACCATCTTAAACTCTTCCTCCCTGGGAACCTCCCGGCCTCAGTCGCAACTAGGGTGAAACTCGCTGCGCGCAAGGCCGCCTATCTACGTACCAAAGGGGGCGCAGCCCTTACCCTTCAAGCCTATGGGGCAGGGAAATGCGCCTACTGGGGCTCGGAACATGATTGGCGTTGGGCTATGAAGGACGAGGAGGGAATGGAGGCTCACAAGACTTTTTGGCAAGGCCTGACCGGATGGCTCGGGTCGGGAGGAGAGGACCGCATCAGGGCGGAACATTCAAATAAAGTCCACACTGCGGGCGAGCCTGTCCCGCTCGATATAGAACTGCTCGGTGCCGATTTCGAACCATCTGACGATGCGCTAGTCGAGGCGATCATCGAGGGCCCGGACAATACCTCCCAGCGCATTCAACTTTTCCCTTCTTCCAGCCAACCGGGGCTCTACAAAGCTGCCTTCCAATCCACTTCCGCTGGAGATTACCGGATCTCCTACAAATGCTCATTCCCCGGCTCGGAACCCCTGGAGCACGAAGCCTACTTCGGGGTCGGCATCCTTGGCGGAGAGCACCGGGATGTCACTTTTGAGGAAGGATTCCTCAATGACCTTGCCCGGTTGACCGGGGGCACTTACCGCCACTACACAGAGATGGACACAACGGACTGGCCCCTCGCACGAAGCCTGCCGAAAGCGACCAACGAGTATTCACTTGCCGACAATTTCATATTCCTCTGCCTCATCGCAGGGCTGATTGGCTCGGAATCGATTTTCCGCCGCCAATCCGGGCTCAGATAACAGCCCCTCCCAACCAAGACATGGCCATCATTTCTAATAAAATCGTGAAACTCCGGGAGTTCATGGCACTCCGGAAGAAGGATCGGAAAGAAGAAAGCCCCTCACCCGGCGATGAAATGGAGGCTGGTGCTGAAGTCAGTTTTGCAGGACAAGTGCTGTACACCCTAGTGTCCTGCATGATAAATTCATTAAATAATTATCGCCTTTAATTTCCTGTCCACCATGAATGACAGGTGATGAGAGGATGACCTATTAAAAAGATTGAACTGACTACCCAGGAACAGAGCAATCTCCGCCTGATAGCGAGCCGCCCCAAAACTTCGCAACGTGATGCATTGCGTGCTAAGATCGTCCTGTAAGCAGCATCGGGCAAACCCAACAACGTTAGTGCCTCGGCACTAGGCATATCCCCCATTAACCTAAAAAGAGCAGTTGAATCCAACCTCATTCTGGGTTGGCTCCTCGCAGGCGTACCACATCCAACGCACCATAGCAATAGCTCCATTGGTATTTGGTTTGCCACGGGGTGGACTGCCGG
>JAYPDO010000203.1:0-6797 GCA_038125285.1 Opitutia bacterium | reverse complement strand
CCGGCATAACGGGCGAAGGTGAAGATGGTGTGCCCGGGGTCACCGAGGATGGTATTGAACTTCTGGGTGGTGTAGTGGCTGTCGTTGCCATCGTAATTGATGGTTGGCAAACCGTTGGGACCGGACTTGACGTAGGTGGGATCCCCCTGGAAATTCCCGGCGTCCCGGCCGTGCCCAGACTTGTCACGCCATGGACCGACAACATCCCCGTCAAGGAGGGAGTCCTGGCCTCCATCACCATCAATATCGGAGGCATCCAGCCAGAAAGCGATGTCCGCCACCGCATCCTTGCGGAATTTGGTGGTTTTCCCGGGAAGGGCGGTGAAATAGACAGGGCCATCCCAAACGCTGCCTACGGAGTTCTTGGCCTCCAGGCGGGCAGTGAAGATGGTAGGTGCGGTGAAGCCTTCTTCCACTTCCCAACTGAAGAACCCGGGAACCCGGTTGCCCAGGGAGATGGAGTAATCCCAACCGTTGTCAGTCTTGCCCTTGTCTTGCGTTCCCCAGTGGACGATGATCTCTGTGGTGGCACCGCCGGTGGAAACCAAAGTACCGTCAAAACTGACGCTCTGGGTAGTGATGTCCGTAGCGACAAAGTCATCGGCCAGAATGGGTTTGAGGGGTAGCGCCAGGGTTGTCAAGGATTGGGTAAGGCTCCAACTTGTTCCTGCTGAGTTGACTGCACGGAAACGATAAAAGTACTGCTTGTTGAGGAAGAGGCTGGCCAGGTCCACATTAAATACCTCCTTGCCCTTGACTCCAAGATCCAAGCTAAGGTTCCAACCGTTGACATCCTCCTGGGCATCCGTCGCACCATAGAAGAGCGTGACAGTCGGGGCATCCCCGCCTGTCGCCTGGACTTCCCCGTTCACACGGGCGCTGGAGGCCAGTACATTGGTTGCTGGGAGGGCTTTGACAAGGGATGGGGAAGCAGGGATTGTGATCGTCACAACCTGGCTAGCTGTGGCCTTAGTCGTGCTGACTGTGACAGTCGTGTTGAAAGTACCGCCAGCTGTGGGTGTTCCGGAGATGGAAGGGCCGGACAAGCTCAAGCCTGGCGGCAAATTCCATGCGCCGAAGACAGGTGTTGCTGCATCCGTAGCGATTACGTAGGAAAATGCTTGGCCAACTGTACCTGAAGCAGTCGCAGCACTCGTGATGTTCGGAGCGGTAATGGGGGTCTCACCACTTCCACCGCCATAAATCGCGTCAATATCGTCCTGGGTAAGGCCGCCGGAGTAAAGGCGAAGGTCGTCGATTTTACCGTCGAAATAATTGTCATTCCAGTTCGAACGGCCGATATAGCGGTTGCTGCGCTCCAAGAGTTTGGCTTCTTGACCAGTCGCGGTCTGCCTCAGGACCCCATCTTTGTAGAAGCGTAAATTTCCATCAGTGTCGTTGGATGCCACAACGTGGATCCACCTCCCAGTTTCCCAATAGCTGTTGTTACGGATTTCCCTGTTATTCGGACCGTTACGGACACTCCAGTACCCTTGGTTACCAGTACCTACATTAGCGAGCAGGATATTGTCTGCCGTTCCATTACCAAAGTCGAGGATGCGGCTCCAGTTTGGGTATGAATCGTACCAAACCCAGGCGGAAATGGCGAGGTGGCCACCCCACTCGAAGGAGGCCGGCTCGAACCAATGGCCAGTCGTGTCATTTGAGGTCTTACTCCCAGTACCGAAATCAAGTGCATTCCCAAATTTTCCGGCCACAAACGCAGCGGAATTGTAGACAGTGCCGTCCCTGCCCTTGCCACTGCTGTCCGCGCCGACAGCGCCGGAAGCCTCATCGAATTTGTAGTAGGCCTCTAGTTTGGTACCTTTTGTGTAAGGACTGACCGGAGGCACGACAACAGCAGCAGCTTCGGGCCAAGTTGTCCCGGCAGCGTTGGTCACGGCGGTGCGGGCGAAATAAATGGTGGGGGCAGAAAGACCCGTAATCGGGATCACGACATTGCCGACCGATTGGCGGCCCATTTCGATTTTGTTTTGCCAGTTAAACGTGTCCGTCCCTGCATCTTCCCCGCCCCAGTAAAGGGTTACGGAAGGATCTTCCCCCCCGTTGTCCGTGATGTTTAGGTTTATCTTCGCCTTTGTGAAGTTGAGTTCGGTAATGGTCAGGGGGTCGAACTTTGGCTTCTGCAGGCTTGGAAGGGTATCGAAGGTCTTTACATCAGACCAGACAGGGAAAGTGCCACGGTTGGTGATGGTGAAACGATAGAAGTAGGTGGTGTCCGAGGCGAGGCCTTTGAGCTTTTTAGAGAAGTTGCCTACCCCAAGGATGCCGGCTGTGAGGACACGGTCCCATGCACCAGGATCCGTACCGCCGTCAGCAGTGCCAAAATAAACCTTCACGGTGGCATCAACAGTATCGTTGACGGCAGTGACATTACCATTGGCAATCGCAGAAGCTAGTTGGGCTTCCGTTGCGTCGAGGGCTGTAATTGCAGGGATGTCCAAGAGGGAAAGTTTCAACCCTTTGGAGGTTACCCCGCCAGAAGATCCGGCCAGGACATCAAAAGTGAGCGGGTAATTGGTGGAAGTGAGATCCTTGGAGGATTGCGGATGGGAAAGGCCATATTTCTGGGCAAGGTAGCCTTCTATGGATTCCCGTTCATCCTGGGAAAGGACGCGCTGGTACATGATGACTTCCGAAACCTGGCCGTCGGAGTACTCGTTGTTGGAGCCGTACCAAAGGCCGCCGAATGACATCTGGCCGGGTTTATAAGTGGAATTGTTTGAACCATTGGCCGTTTGGATCTTGTTCACGCCATCCAACCAGAATGTGGCGATCGGGTCGGCAGCATTGTCAATGCCACCGCTGTGAAGGTGCCAGTCTACGTCATTACCAGGACCCTGGTTGCTGATCCATCCGTTTGCATAGAAACGGGCGACCCCATTGCTATGGTAACCAAAGATCCAGTTCTGGTTTTTAGAGGAGATAAGCCGGTATTTGGCGTCCCCAGCGTATCGGGAAACGGCAAAGATTGTGTACCCCTGGTTCATCCCGCCGAAATCGTAGGTTGTCCAAAGAAGGTCTTTCGTTGCAGCTTCAAAGCTAATGGCAGCCAACCCACTGGGGCCATAACCAAGGGTAGGTGTCCCCTGGACATTGTCCGCATGGTGCCTTTTGCCTGACAAATCTTCCCACTCGGTGACAAGGGATCCCGTTTCTTGCATGATGCTGTTGGCATCAAGCCAGAGGTTAAGGCCGGGAATGAGGTCAGGACGGACAGTCCCGGAAATCGTGGCCGGTGCGGTACCACTCAAGTTACCGGTCGCAGTGTTGAGGGAAACCCAATTGGGCAAGTTGCTGGAGGCAAAGGTGGTCGCCCCATCGGCAGGTATATTATAATTGTAAGGCTTGGAGATATTGGCGTAGATTTGGCTGCCATCGATGGCAATTTCCGGGCCGGTATGTGCCCAGAAGGAAACCTCGCCCAGGATGGGTCCCCACCAATTTCCTGGAGCCCTCTTCATTTCAAGCTTCACGTACTGGGTGTCGAGCCCCGACAGGTCGATTTCCTTGGCCAGGGGTTCCCGGTTAAGCCCGTTACGAGTCTGTATACCGCTGGTAAATGGGATCCATACCAAACCATCGACACTTTCGTAAACCGCCAAGGTTCCAAAGTTAGCCGCATCGTCCCAGTTCTGGTAATCCAACTTTACCTTGGAAAATTTGTATTTCGCAGGGAATGAGAAAATAAAGTCGGCGTCGGCGTTGACTGCGGCGTATTTGCCGCCGTTCCAGGCATCGCCTCCAACATTGCCAGCCGGAATGACCCCGTCATTGAGTAAGGAAAGGTTCCCGGCAGATAGGGCTTTATTAGCACTAATCGAGGTAAAAGCCAATGGTTTGCGGTCTTCCACCAAAAAGGTCTTCTTAGCCCCGCCGCTCGGCAAGCTGTCCGCAGTGATGTTTGCGCTGGCATTGGCGACAGTGATGCCAACAAATGAAGGGACGGATGATGGGATAATGTCGAAAGTGTACTTGGATCCACTGACTGCAGCAAAGTTGGAGGCGGTGCCGCCTTCGATAGTAATGTCGGACAGGTCGAACCCGGTGACAGCCTTGGCCGTAGCCCCGTCCAAGAATTCGGCGGTGATGCCCACCGGGATGGCCGTGGCAGGCTCGCCGCCGTTAATTGTGAGGGTCGGCGGCAAGCCGAAGTCCCCTGCTCCATTGCCATAGATAGTGGTTACGTCGCTATCGGTCAAAGCAATGTCGTAAACGCGGACTTCGTCGATGAGCCCGTTAAAATGCATATTTGTGGAGCCTTGCCAACGACCGATCTGGAAAGTCTTGCCATTAAATGTCTCGGTCGTGTGGGCTCCGTTACTTGAGGATGCCCTGAGGGCTCCGTCCAGGTAGATTTTCCGGCTGGCTCCATTGAAAACGCACACCAAGTGCTGCCATTTGTTTTGCACGACGATGTTGGAGGGACCATTGATCCGGTTGGAGGCAGTACCGGTATTCCCCACATTGAATGTGTAGGAGGGGTCGTATCCCCCAGCACCATCGGCATTGAACCAAATGATAGTCGGATCCGTTGTCGATTTCGTTGAGAAGACAGCACCATCCTCTGTTGCCGCTGCGCCCATGGATGCAACTTTGACCCAAGCGCTCACGGAAAACTCAGCAGCGGCATTGATCCCGCTGAAAGAAGCGATCTCGACAGTCTTGTCCGTGTTGTTAAACTGGAGGGCCTTCCCGTCAAAACCGTCCACCCAAGCCGGGGAACCGACCAAGGTGCCGCCGTTATTGTTACCGGAGGAGTCTGCCGCGGCGGTACCTGTACCTTCGTCGAACTTAAACCATGCCACCATGTTCCCCTCTTTGTGAGCCGCGTCAGCATTTGTGTGGGCAATTAAACCGACTCCGACAACCACCGCCATGGCGTGCAGGCACAATCCTCCGGTAGAATTCAAAATCCGTTTCCAAACCCATTTTCGCTTGCGCCCCTCCTTCTTAGACACCGGGATATCGGTACAGGGAATCCCAGCCATATAGACATCTTGGGATGTTTGGGTGGAGGAGAGGAAGTGGGGATTGGATGATGTTTTCACAAGAATTGCGTGATGAGTCTGACAGAAACAAATCGGCAAACCGATATAGTCCTTCCCTGCTATAGTCCGGGATGGGAGACAAATACATCGGCAGCCGGCGGAAGATTCGCATCGGCAATTCCAGTGGATAAGAGGTCAGGTCAGAAACAAGGTAGAGGGAACACTGGAATGGTGTCAGCACCTACAGGTTAAACTGCGGAGCTCCCCTACCTTTAGCACAAGCGCCCGAAGTATTACCAAAAATTTTGAAAAAATCGTAAATTTTTTTGGCGCAACTAAAGGGGGGGATGCCACAAGGCTATTTTACAAACCTGCTGGCGGCCTGGTACGCGTTATGGCCAGTCGAATTCCCCAGAAGCACTTCCGCTTCGCTTGGGGGAAGTCGCTTGCGAAGGGTTCCGATGATTCCGGCCATTCCTTCCTTTTTGGCCAGATTGTCCCACTCGTGGGGGTCTTGGCGGTGGTCGTACAGTTCTTCGGAGCCGTCGAGGTAGCGGATGTAGCGGAAGTGTTCGGAGCGGATGGCGTAATTGCCCTTGCCGAAGGAAGAGATGGCGACGTGCGGCCAATTGGCAGCAGGGTCCTTCATCAATGGGACAAGAGAGTTCCCTTCCTGGCCGCAGTCCTTTGGCAGGCCTGCCAGTTCCAAGAGAGTCGGAAAAATGTCGAGGAGCTGGGCGGGCTGGGTCGACTGTTGGCCCGGTTTGTAACCGGGAGCGGAAACGATGAGGGGAACTTGTACCCCGTCTTCCCAGATCGTCCGTTTGGCCCAGCGTTGCTTCTCGCCCAAGTGGAAGCCGTGGTCGGCGAAGAGGACGATAATGGTGTCGTCCTTGTGAGGGGATGCGTCGAGGGCGTCGAGCACCATGCCCATGCAATGGTCGGCGAAGGCAGTGGAGGCAAGGTAGGCTTGGACGGCATGTTCCCATTGCCCGGCTTGGACAACCCAAGGGTGCTCCGGGGAGACGTGTTTTTCATTGGTCAGCGCGATGGCATATTCGCTGAGGTCGTCGCGGTCGTCATCCTTGACCAGGGGAAGCTGGATCTGGTCACGCGGAAAGAGGTCGAACCACTTCTTGGGGGCGTACATCGGGACGTGTGGGCGGAAAAACCCTACGCCCATAAAAAAAGGTTTCTCTGGATCCTCGGGGAGGTTTTTGAGCTTTTCCACCGCCCAGGAGGCGATCTTGAAGTCAGGCATGTCCTCGTCCTTGTCCGGGAAGGCGCCCCAGTCCCAGAGGGGATGTCCGTGGGGCTGGGAAATCTTCTTCTTCGGACGTGGCCCGAACGCCCCGAAGTTCCCGCCATACTCTTCAAAAAACCGCTTGTCCCCGCCGTGGAAGAGTTTACCAGCAGCAAGGGTTTGGTAACCATTCTTCTGGAAACGCTCCGGCAAAGTGTCCAAGTCCTGGAGGACAGGGGACTTTTCCAAGTCGGGCGAGAGGAAGTAGATTCCGGAAGTGTGCGGGTGGCGCCCGGTCATGAGGCTGGCGCGGGAGGGGTTGCAAACAGGGGACTGGCAGTGGGCGTTAGTAAAGAGGGTGCCCCGCTTAGCCAGGCGGTCGATGTTCGGGGTTCGAGCTTGCGGATGCCCACCCAGGCAACCAGTCCAGTTGTTCAGGTCGTCGATGGAGAGGAGCAGGACGTTCGGCTTATTGCCTGCATGGCTGACGTAAAAGGACAGAAGGAAGGCAAGGATAACAAGGATGATGGTGGGCGGCCGGT
>JAYPDO010000202.1:0-6910 GCA_038125285.1 Opitutia bacterium | reverse complement strand
CTTGGCACCACTATGGACCATGACATTGAAATCCGGTACGAACCGGGCAGCTTCCCTCCGCCAGTTCTCGCACAAACTGGCCGGGCATACGACCAGGAAGGGATGGGGCTCTTCGAAGCTTGGTTCTTGGTTGTTGTCCATCTGCCCTCTGATCACATCGAGCAACGCCAGGGCTTGGACGGTCTTCCCGAGTCCCATTTCGTCAGCCAGGATGGCCCCGATTTGTTGTTGGTAAAGATGCCAGAGCCAGGCGACGCCGATCCGCTGGTAGAGGCGCAATTTTTGATCCAAGCCCTCAGAAACCGGGGCTTGTTCGAGCTGGGACATGTCCTTGAGGGCAGAGCTGCGTTTTTTCCACTCTTCGGGGAGGGCGAAATGTTCAGGAATGGTATCCAAAATATCCTCGGCGTTATGAAGGTCCGAATTCCTCAGATGGACGCGGACATTGGGAGCCAATTCCCGGTCGGGCTCATTGGAGAGGGTTTGCTGGGCGACCTTGAGGGATTCAAGCTGCTTCCCGTCGACCAGGAAAATGGCATTGCCGTCCTCCACATAGCCGGAGTTGCGGATGAGGGCTTGGTGGAGGGTCGTGTCGTCCAGCTTCCCCGCATCCATCTTGAGCTCAACATCGTAGCCGCCGTCCTTCGATTCCTGGATCTGGACGGAGGCTTTGACGCGCTTGACCCGTTTCATCCTGGTCTGAAAGCCCTTTGAAAAGTCAGCGCAGTGTTTGTTTTCCAGGTCGTCCCAATGTTGGCTGAGGAACTTGAGGGTTTTGTCCTTGTCCCGGAGCCACCACATGCGGTTGGAGGGCTCGAGCTTGAATCCCCAGAGTTTGAGGAGGTCGAGGAGGTCTTCGTAATCGGATGCGTCCCTGGAAGGCAACTGGATGGCAAGGTAAAGGGGAGAGCCTTCGACTTTTGCCCGGGAGGAGGGCTTGCTATGAGTTTCGGCCTGGGGCTTGGGGATGGCTTTTTTAGGCTCGGTTCCCGGAGGTTTGGGATCCGCTTTCTGAATGGCCAGATGCTCGCTCACTCCCGGTAAATCCAAACCCTCCCAAGCGATGGGTTTACCGGGATCCTTCACCCAGGCAAAGGCCGGCTCCCCTGCTAAGATGGCCACAAGTTGTCCAAGTTTTTGCCGGTCGAGCTGGAGAAAAGGGGGGATCCGGCTGCCCGACCAGCTTTCCAGCAGGGCAACGGCGATCTCCTGGGCGTTGCTAAGGGAATAGGTGCCTTGGAAAATCGCGGGGGTACCCGCCTGCCCATTTTGCACCCCTTCCACCCGTACGGAGATGGCGTCCCGAGGGGCGACGGTGGCCAAGTTCGGAGGGAGCAAAAATCGGAAGTACAAAGGATGGGCATCCGGGGAAACCTTGAAACTCTTGAGGGCAAGGGCTGGTTGGGGTGCTTCCTTTTCCGGACTGTCCTCCCCTTCCTCCCCTCCGGGACTTTTCCCTTGTTGGGCCTCCATCACAAAATAGGCGAGGGTCACTGCGTGGACACAGGCATAGCCGGACTGCCCCTTGCGGCAATTGCATTCGGAGGAAGGGACGTTGGGCTTCCTGAGGTCGATCTTTGGCCGGTATATCCCGGCGCGGCTGCTGAGTTTTCCCCGGAGGAGCGGAAATTCCCATTCGGCTTCCCTCACGATTCCTGAATGCACAAGGGATTTCGCTTCCCTCCATAGCTCCCATCCACCAAGGTCGACCAAGAGGTTCTTGGTGATGCCGGGGCAATCGGATTGTAGGATGGACGGAGGGACGGAATTGCTCATGCTGCGGCCAGAGAAAACCGGATTCCCCTATGTTGCAAAGTGTTATTGGACGTGTCCGCCTGTTCGGTATGACCGAAGGCGTATCCTTTTTGATCCTGCTTGGTTTCGCCATGCCGATGAAATACATCGGCGGCCAACCCATTTATGTAAAGGTCTTCGGTTGGGCACACGGGGC
Source organism: Opitutia bacterium (assembly GCA_038125285.1). GTDB lineage: Bacteria > Verrucomicrobiota > Verrucomicrobiia > Opitutales > JABJCN01 > JAYPDO01. The sequence continues at coordinate 4,959 of JAYPDO010000202.1, read as the reverse complement.
GTTGTTCATCCTCTATTGCCTGGCGTTGCTCCAAGCACTGGTAGCAAAAAAGCTTTCGTTTGCTTACTGTTGCGGATTATTCGTCGCGGCCTTCCTTCCCTTCGGGCCTTTTGTAGCGGACAGGAAGCTCAAGGAGATGGAAGGTTAGCATCGTCCTCCGCTTTGCCGAATCCTTTCAAAGAATGCCCATCAATCGTCTCCGCCGAAATCGAGGAGTTCCTGCAGGAAATCGATGGTTTCCTTTTTGATCTTCGGTTTGTCGGGACTTGGACTGGGCTTTGTTTCGGGCGGGGGGCTTGCCTTTAGGGGCGAAGGATCCGGAGGAGGTGTGGACGGCTTTTCATCCGCTTCTTCGGTGTCCTCCCCTTCCGGCGTGTCATCATGGACGGACGGATCTTCATCCTCGCCAGGGCTTGGTGTATCATCAGGGACGGAGGGATCTTCATCCTCGCCAGGGCTTGTTGTATCATCATGGACGGACGGATCTTCATCCTCGTCAGGGCTTGGAGTATCATCATGATCCACGTCCGCAGGTTCGTCCCCACCTCCACCTTCTTTCGGGGCACGAGCCACACGATCGACCTTGTACTTGGTTACCGTAGCGCCCAAGGCGGAGCGGTTTTTTACAGGCATACTCGCAAAATCAACTTCCACGACCCTGACCCGGGCACGGGCTTCGGGGTCTAGATGGACATGGATTTTCTCCGTTTCCTCCTCCGAATCGTAAACGGCGAAGAAGTAAATACGGCAACCTTTGCGGTTCTTGATGATTTCGTAATCCTTGTCCCGGGTGACGCCGCCCATGTTGAAGCGTTTGGCCATGGTCTTGCCAGTTTCGCCGTCCCGGTAAACCATGGCATAGAACTTGGGTTCCTCCCTGCGGAAGATAGAGATGTGGACAGGATTCTTTCCAACAAAGAACTTGTCCTGAATTTTGGTCACGTTGACGGTGCCTTCCTTCTTGAAGATGATCACATCGTCGAGGCGGGAACACCTTTCGATGGCCGTATCCTTGCGGAGGCTCCAACCGGCAAACCCGTCCTTGCGGTTGACATAAAGGGTCTCGTTGGCTGTGGCGACCTGGGCGGCGACAATGCGGCCGAACTCGGAAATTTCCGTCTTCCGCTCCTTGCCCTTGCCATATTTTTCCAGGAGGTTTTTGAAATAGCGGATAGTGTACTTGGTGAGGGATTTGAGGTGGCGTTCGACCTCTTCCATTTCCTCCTCGTAGCCACGGATCAGCTCGTCGGCCTTGAAGCTGTTGTACTTGGAGATGCGTTTGATCCGGATTTCCAAAAGGCGGAGGATGTCGTCCTCGACAATAGAACGATGGAAGAGGTGTTTGAAGGGTTCGAGGCCTTCGTCCACGGTCTTGATGACGCCTTCCCATGTTTCCTCCTTTTCGATCCGGCGGTAGATGCGCTCCTCGATGAAGATCTTTTCGAGGGATGCAAAATGCCACTTGTCCTGAAGCTCGCCAAGGCGGATTTCGAGTTCTTGGCGGAGAAGGTCCCGGGTTTGGTCCGCCGCAATGTTGACCAGGTCGCTGACGGAGAGGAAGCGGGGCTGCTCATCAACAATTACACAGGCATTCGGGGAGATGCTGACCTCGCAGTTTGTGAACTTGAAGAGGGCAGGAATGGCGTCCTCGGCAGGGATGGTCGGGGGCAGGTGGACTAATATCTCCACTTCGGCGGCCGTGTTGTCGTCCACCTTCTGGATCTTGATCTTGCCTTTGTCGTTCGCAGCCAGGATCGACTCGATGAGGCTGGTCGTCGTTGTAGAGAACGGGATTTCCGTGATCTTGACGATGTGCTTTCGCACTTCCTCTATACGTGCCCGGACCCGGACTTTGCCGCCCCGTTGGCCGTCATGGTAATCGGATGCGTCGATGAGGCCTCCGGTCGGGAAATCGGGGATGAGGGTAAACGCTTCTTTCCTTAGCGAGGCGATGCAGGCTTCGAGAAGTTCGACAAAATTGTGGGGGAGGATCTTGGTGGAGAGTCCGACGGCGATCCCTTCGGCACCTTGGGCAAGGAGAAGAGGGAACTTGACCGGCAGGGTGATGGGTTCCTTGTTCCGGCCGTCGTAAGAGGCCGCCCACTCCGTGGTCTTGGGATTGAAAAGGACTTCCAGCGCAAAAGGAGTGAGCCGGGCCTCGATGTACCTGGGCGCGGCGGCGTTGTCCCCGGTAAGGATGTTCCCCCAGTTCCCCTGGGTGTCGATGAGCAGGTCTTTCTGCCCGATCTGCACCATGGCGTCGCCAATGGCGGCATCCCCGTGGGGGTGGTACTGCATGGTGTGGCCGATGACGTTGGCCACCTTGTTGTACCGGCCGTCCTCCTTCTCCCGCATGGAGTGCAGGATACGGCGTTGGACTGGCTTGAGGCCGTCCTTCACATGCGGGACGGCACGCTCCAGGATCACATAGGACGCATACTCCAGGAACCAATTCCCGTACATCCGGCCGACGTGCATGGAGTCGTCGTCTGACTGGTCTCCAGGCTCCAGGTACGGTGTTGGCTGGAAAGGCTCTGAGGACGCGGGCGGTGAAGTTTCCGTTTCTTCGGCATCGTCGTCCTCATGGACATCGGTACCTTCGGTTTCGTCTTCAGGAGGTTGTGGATTGTCTTCGTCCATGTATCAGGCAATTGCCTTTTCCTGGGGTAATTCCTGAAGTTCGGCTGCAGGCTCGGAGTCGGTGCCGGAAGGATCGGGGTCTTTCCCTTCGTCAATCTCCACCCGGAGGTTTTCGATGATGAATTCCTGGCGTTCGGGGGTGTTTTTGCCCATGTAGAATTTGAGCATGTCCTTAAGCATGGCCTTGGTCTTGATGTTGACCAGGTCGAGGCGCATGTCCTCGCCGATGAAGTATTTGAACTCGTCCGGCGAGATTTCGCCGAGGCCTTTGAAGCGGGTGATCTCGGCCTTTGCCCCAAGGTCGCGGATGGCGTTGAACCGCTCCTCGTCCGTGTAGCAATAACGGGTCTCTTTCTTATTCCGGACGCGGAAAAGAGGGGTCTGGAGGATGTAGAGGTGTTCCTCGTGGATCAGCTCCGGGAAGAACTGGAGGAAGAAGGTGATGAGGAGCAAGCGGATGTGCATGCCATCAACATCAGCGTCCGTTGCGATGACGATCCGGTTGTAGCGGAGGTCCTCCATGTCCTCTTCGATATTGAGGGCGTGCTGGATGAGGTTGAACTCCTCGTTTTCGTAGACAACTTTCTTGGTCAGGCCGTAGCAGTTGAGGGGTTTGCCCTTGAGGCTGAAGACGGCCTGGGTGTTGACATCCCGGCACTTGGTGATGGAGCCGCTGGCCGAGTCCCCTTCCGTTATGAAAAGTGTGGTGTCAAAACGATGTTTGTCCTTGGGGTCATCCAGGTGGGCGCGACAATCCCGGAGCTTGCGGTTGTGGATCTTGGCCTTCTTGGCGCGGTCGCGGGCAAGTTTTTTTATCCCTTTGAGATCCTTGCGCTCGCGCTCGGCCTGGAGGATCCTTGCCAGCATCGGCTCGGCGATTTCCGGCTTTTTGTGGAGGAAGTTGTCGAGGTGTTCCTTAATAAAATTGTGGATGAAGTTGCGGACGGTCTGGCCTTCGTCCCCATTGGGTCCTTCGGGAGCCATGTAGAGGGAGCCGAGTTTGGTCTTGGTCTGGGATTCGAAAACCGGTTCCTCCACCTTGATGCTGACGGCCGCGACCAACCCGTTCCGCACATCGACGGCTTCAAAGCCCTTTTTAAAGAACTCACGGATCGTCTTGGCGATGCCTTCCCGGAACGCGGCCTGGTGTGTACCGCCTTGGGTCGTGTGCTGGCCATTGACAAAGGAATAGTATTCCTCGCCAGTCTCGTCGGTGTGGGTAAAGGCGATTTCAATGTCCTTGTCCTGAAGATGGACGATCGGATAGCGGTACTCCCCTTCCTCGCCCAAAACTTCTTCCAGCAAGTCCCGGAGGCCATGCTTGGACTTGAATTTCCGGCCGTTGAACCGGATGACCAGCCCAGGGTTCAGGTAGCAATAGTAACGCAGCATCTTCTCCAGATGCTTTTCCCGGTAGCGGAAATTCTGGAACAAGGTGTTGTCGGCCAGGAAAGTGACACGGGTTCCATTTGGCTCCGTGGACTTACGGTTCGCCTTATCTTCGGAAGTCGGAAGGCCTTGCGCGAACTCGATCATGCGGGTTTCGCCATCCCGGAAAGCCTCGATCCGGAAACTTGTGGAAAGGGCGTTGACCGCCTTGATCCCCACACCGTTAAGGCCGACTGACTTCTTAAACGCCTCCGAATCGTACTTCGCCCCGGTATTGATCTTGGCCGCGCAGTCCATCAACTTCCCAAGCGGGATCCCCCGCCCGAAATCCCGGACACTAAGGACGCCATCCGGGGTCAGGGAAATGTCGATCTGTTTACCATGCCCCATGGCAAACTCGTCGATACAGTTGTCCATGACCTCTTTGACCAGGATGTATATCCCGTCGTCATCGGCTGAACCATCCCCTAGTTTTCCAATATACATCCCGGGCCTCAACCGGATATGTTCCCTCCAATCCAGGGATCTTATACTACTCTCATCATACTTAGGCTCCATGCGGGGAGTTATTTGATAAAAGTGTGACAGGAACTCAACGGAAAAATGGGGTGGAGTGATGCCGATTCGGAAACCCGCGTCCAGGATGGGACATTCTGCCCGCAGATTGCCTGGATGCAGAAAAGGGAGAACATAGTCCGTATGATGTTGTTTGAGGATGGCTGTATAAAATTTTCCGAGACAAGGCGGCTACACTACAAAGTCCTTTCCAAAGACCTGACCCCAAAGCAATGAAGAAAAAGCCAAATCTTCCGGGGAAGCTGTGGTACCAGACGCAGGGACTTCAAGTCCGGCCAATAAACCCCGCGCCCGCTCGCTCCCTCCAGTCGCACCCCGTGCATGGCTACGCACATGCCCGGCGGCTCCTTCCGG
>JAYPDO010000201.1:0-7241 GCA_038125285.1 Opitutia bacterium | reverse complement strand
CGAAGAGGGTGAGCTGATACCGAAGACTTCCGCTTCTTATGCCTACCTCGAATTTGCTTCCTAAGTTCACCTTTTTGAAAGACATCCCCAGCCCGATGAACGACTACACCGTAACCCACCTGCAGCACTTGGAGTCCGAGGCCATTTATGTCCTCCGCGAAACTGCCGCACAGTTTGAAAACCCGACCCTCCTTTTCTCCGGCGGCAAGGACTCTATCGTCATGACCCACCTTGCAGTCAAAGCCTTCTGGCCAGCCAAGATTCCCTTCCCCTTGGTCCATATCGACACAGGACACAACTTCCCGGAGACCATCGCTTTCCGGGACGATCTGGTTAAGAAGATCGGGGCGCGGCTGGTTGTTGGCAGTGTACAGGAACACATCGACCAAGGCAAGATCCGTGACGAATCCGGGGCAAAAGCGACCCGCAATGGGCTCCAGATCCCTGTACTCCTCGACACCATCGAGGAAAACCAGTACGATGCTGCCCTCGGAGGTGCCCGCCGGGACGAAGAAAAGGCTCGTGCCAAGGAACGCTTCTTCTCAGCCCGCACCGAGTTTGGCGAATGGGATCCCAAGAACCAACGCCCCGAACTCTGGAACATCTTTAACGGGCGTAAACACCATGGTGAACATTTCCGCATCTTCCCGCTGAGCAACTGGACCGAGATGGACATCTGGCAATACATCCGCCTGGAAAACATAGACCTTCCCAACCTCTACTTCTCCCACCAACGAGAAGTCTTCCTCCGTGACGGGATGCTCCTTGCCAAGACGGAGTTCATCAACCTCCTCCCCGAAGAAAAGCTGGAAACCCGCACTGTCCGCTTTCGCACTATCGGGGACGCTACCTGCACCGGGGCAGTCGAATCCACTGCAGCCAGCCTGGAGGACATCATCGCCGAAGTCGCTGCGGCAAGGGTCGGCGAGCGTGGTGGCCGCGCCGACGACAAGCGCTCCGAAACCGCCATGGAAGACCGTAAGAAGCAGGGGTACTTTTAAGGCTGAAGAAAGAAGGCTGAAGGCTTAGGACAGCATCTCCCAACCAAGAACAAAGAACAAAGAACCTTTCCCCATGAGCAAAGAAATCGGATATCTTGATATGGATCTTCTGCGGTTTACCACCGCCGGTAGTGTGGACGATGGCAAGAGCACGTTGATCGGACGCCTGCTTTATGACAGCAAATCGGTCTTCGAGGATCAGATGGAAGCGGTGGAGCGCAGCAGCCGCAATGCAGGGGACGAGAATGTGAATCTTGCCTTGTTGACCGACGGGCTCCGGGCCGAGCGCGAACAGGGCATCACCATTGATGTAGCCTACCGCTATTTCGCAACGCCCCGCAGGAAGTTCATCATTGCCGACACCCCCGGCCACATCCAATACACTCGCAATATGGTGACCGGTGCCTCCACGGCCAACCTCGCCATTATATTGGTGGACGCCCGCAACGGGGTTGTCGAACAGACTTGCCGCCACTCCTTTATCGCTAACCTCCTGCGCATCCAGCACATAGTGGTCTGTGTGAACAAGATGGACTTGGTAGGCTATTCCGAGGAGGCCTTTGATAAGATTTGTGACCACTTCAAGAAGTTCAGCTCCCGCATGGGAAACATTGTGGACGTCAGCTTTATCCCCATTTCCGCACTCCACGGGGACAACGTGGTTGAGAAATCCAAGAGTATGGATTGGTACCAAGGCCCACCGCTTCTCTATCATTTGGAAACGGTCTATATCGGGCCGGATGCCGACCATGTCCACGCCCGCTTCCCTGTACAGTGGGTCATCCGCCCACATTCTGACAAATGGCACGATTTCCGTGGCTATGCAGGACGGGTCGCCGGAGGGGTATTCAAGCCCGGTGACGAAGTCATGGTCCAGCCCTCCGGTTTCAAAAGCCGGATCAAGGAAATCTACGGGGCCAACCTGGAGCCCATCAAGGAAGCTTTCGCCCCGTTGTCCTGCACGATCACCCTGGAGGACAATATCGACATCAGCCGTGGCGACATGATTTCCAAGCCCAACAATCCTCCCACTTCCAGCCAAGACGTCTGTGCAATGGTCTGCTGGTTTTCCCCTGAAAGCAAACTCCAGGTCCGCGGGAAATACACGATCAGGCATACAACCAGGGAAGCCCGCGCCATCGTTCAACAAGTTGATTATAAAGTGGACATCAACACCCTCCACAAAATCGAGGACGACCTCGACCTCGGTCTGAACGAGATCGGACGCATCCGTCTGCGTACCTCGGCACCACTGTTCCATGATCCATACAACACCAACCGAAATACCGGGTCCTTCATCCTCGTTGACGAGATGACCAATCAGACCGTTGCTGCCGGGATGATCATTTGACATTGGCCCAATATTCGATCCTTGCCCTCCCATGTCCTAGATCCTTTGCATCGTCGACATGCAGGACATCCTCTTGACCTACCAGGCTAGCAAGAAACGTGGCGCTGGCGGAGAAAACCTACTAGGCAACGGCAGTCCTATACGACCGTGTCCGGCCGGTAGTGGAGTTGAACCAATGTTGGGGCAGGCTTAGGGGATAGGGTTTCGGAAATCCGTTTTGCCTATCCTCGTAAAGTACTCCCTCGGATCCCCGTTCGCCTTGGCTTTGCCGAACCGGATCCAGTAGGTATCCGTACCCACAAAATGGATCTGGTTCGTGATTTCCAATTTCCCTCCGTCTTTTAACTGGACTAGCAAGGAGAACTCGTCACCGCTTAGGATCTTGTACCTGGCTTCCCGCCGATAACCTGGTTGGGGCACCCTCTGACCCCCGTAAGTAAGGATATGGGGTTTCATCTCGATAGTCGCGGTCCCGTCTTCGCGGTACGTGATTTTCATGTTTCCGAGCAATTCTATGAACTGAGCCTCCTCCGCCTTGGAGAGTTTTGCATGTTTGTCGTTCCAGGACATCGAATGGGCGACATCGGATTGCCATTTTCCCAGCAATATATGGGGGTCATGGGAGCATCCAACCAGTGTAAAAAGGGCGAATGCCAGGACCAGGGAAATCAGGGGGTAATTCTTCATTCGGGTTCTCAAGTTGCCCGATTATCCAATGGAATTCAACCAACAACGCAACTTGGCTTGCTTGGCCGATCTTTCCATACGCTCAAAATAGAAATTGATGATCCTCCCGCAGGAGGTTTAGAGGGTGGGCCAGTGTTAGCGGATGCAGTGTTCCTTCCTAGTCTTGCAAAGGCCGGTCTCTTTGAAGGTTCCGAGGGTTTGCAAGATTTCGAGGGTTTCGTTTCCCCTGAGGAAGGCTTTGGGCAAACCGGGTTCCCCCCCTGGCCATGTTTTCGTGCCAAAGGTTTCCTCTGCCGGTTGGATGGCTTCCGAAACGAAGCGTTCGGGGAGAGCCTTCATTTTTCTCCTTCGATCGCCTTCATCCATCCCCTCATCTCTTCCCTGAGCGGGGTCGGTCGAAGGAGCCAGGCGTCATTGTGGTTGCGGAAGCCGGTGGGGCGGAGAGTGAAGTTCCCTTGGATCCCGTTTCCTTCCAGGTACTTCTTTGTGGCCTCGATCCCGTTGCCTTCGTGGGTGACGAATTGTGGGCGTTTCCCCAGCCTAAAGAGCCTTTCCTGGACAGGTTGCCCGATGGCACCGGGGTAGCCCCAGTTCCGTACGCCGTCGTAGTGGCTGTAGGGGAGGAAGGCGCACCATAGCTTAGCGATTCCCTCGTCCTGAAGGCCGATGAAGTTACAGGCGATGGCACCCCTGGAAAAGCCACAGAGGAAGACTTTGTCTGGGTTGCCCCCGTATTCCTTGCAAACCCAGGGTACGGTGGCCTTTGCGTACCGGATTGTGTTGGCCGGGTTGTGGGTGGGTTTATCCCCCCACCATTGGGTCACTTGGCGTTCGCCGTCTTCGGAGAGGTAGGGGAGGCAGAGCCAGATGTAGCCTTGCCCCCCGGATAGTCCGTAGCCCATTTTGCTCCCTTCGGGATGGCCGGTGCTGATGTCCCCGTATTGGTTTTTGTAAGGGCCGTTACCCGCGTATTCGACGATGACGGGGTAGGCCTTACCTTCTTCCCTAGTCCAATCCTTTGGCAGGTAAAGGATGTGGTACACTTCGGTATTCATCCATGCCGGTTGGGTTTGTTTCACTCGTTTGCCAGGGGTGGGGCAGCCGCTTTCGATTGGGGGAACTACAAGGTCGGGCGTGATGCTGGAAATGTCCGGTTCGGCGAAGGACGCCAACGGCAGGAGGAAGGGGAGCAGGTTTTGCTTGTTCATCGGAGTAAAGTTGGTGCCAGCCAGAGTCCCCAGTCCCCCCTTTTGCCATCCCCTGCATCGGTGGTGAGGAGTTCCAGGGATTTGGCGCCTTCGAGGCCAATGGAGTAGTCATGGCTTGAGCCTGGTTGGGTCTTGGGGGTTCGGAAGACTTCTTTCCCGTCCACTTTGATGTGGAAAGTGACGGAACCTCCGGGCAGGGCGGCGAGTCCACATTTTCCGGTAAGCCTTTTCCATCCACCCCCTTCCAGGTCATAGTGATGCTGGGAATCAGCGTGTGCGTAGATCCCGGTTGTGTAGATTTCCCCTGCGGAGAGAAAATAGGGGGTTTCCGGCCGGGGGAGATGGTCGTAGGCGGGGCGGAGCAAGCCAACGGAGGCTTCGGCGGGTTGGATCCTGGATAACGGGAATTCCAGGGTTTTCAGGGGGATCTCTCTCGCTTTGTGGGTTTGCCTGTCCGGATTGCGGCCTTCCATTACCGAGGTGGCCACTTCCCTGGAAAAGCTTCCTCCTTGGAGTTTGAACAGTTCCTTTTGGGCTTCTTGGCGACTGGTTTGCAGGGCTTTCGTAAAGGGGGCGAGTTGCAGTGTCGTTTCCATGGTTTGGATCCCTGGCGTCCCGTCGTTTTGGACAGTGTACACACTATGCCAAGGATGGGTGGCACCGTTTACCAAACAGGCGACCACCCGGAGTTGGGCGGCTTTGCCCCGGACGAAATCGTCACACTCCAGGGTAAAGCGGCCTTGGCAGTCCGGGATGGCGACTTCTGTCCGCGAGTCGTAGTCCCCTCCGCCTTGTGGGTCGAGATAGCCGATGATTGCATAGGGCGTTAAGTTGGATTCGATGCGCCCTGTGATGGTGAAGGACTGGCCTTCCATCTTGACGGACATGTCCTGGAAATCCGCCTTCGTCGCTTCCAGCATCCCCTTTACCGACCCCGAAAATTGTGGGTGGGAGGCGAGCCGCAAGGCGTGGGCAAGGGGGATGAAGCTCCCTTTGCCTTCCTGGCGGACTTCTTCGAAGTATGTTCGGTTGCCGGAGCCCATCAGTGCGGTGCCGAAAGCTTCCCGTTGGCGCTGGTTTTCCCTGCAATGGGGCAACCCGAAGGCGTGCCCCATTTCGTGTGCGATGCCCCCGATGAAGATGGTGTTGTGCTTTCCCAATGAAATCCGCCCGTATTCCCCGTCTTGGATCATGGGCTTTTTCAACAGGAGGTTCGGTGTGTCGAGTTCGGGGGAGTCCAATTGCCATGCCGTCCCGCCCCTTTGGTTCCCCCTGGCGTAGTAGGGGCTTTTGTGGACGAAAGTCTTCAGCACCGGGTTCCATTGGCCCAGGTTGGTAAAGATGAGCAGGGTCTCGTTGTCTGGATCGATCCCCGCACTCTTTAGGACTGGGAGGCATTCATTACGGATCCGTTGTCCGTCCGGACGGCCGTAGTCTGCAAATTTCCCTTCCCCGACGACTTCTTGGATGACCATCTTGCCGTCCGCCCCGTAGTCCAGGTTAAAACTCCTCCTGCCCATCCCGTTGCGCTCCATTTCTTCGGCGAAAAACTGCTGGATGTGCTCCAAGATCCGGGGGATCCTCTCCTTGTGGCCTTCGGAGAAGGGCTTGTCCTTTGGGCGCCAGCAAATGACGCGGAGTTTGCGGTCGCCAGGTTCGGGATGATCCTTTTGCCAAGAGTCCAGGATTTGGACCGCTGCTTTGGCTTTTTCAGCATCCCCTGGGAGTTGGTTTGCGATGGCATGTTGGGTGGCCAGGCCGATGGCAATGGTAAAGGGTAGGAATTGGCAGTCCTTCATTGCATTGGTTTTCGAGGTTCCCTCAGAACAGTGTTTCCTGTGCTTGTTTCCAAAACAGGAACCGCTCATACCCTTCGTCGGCCGGGAGGTTTTCCCCTTTTGAGGCGGCCACGGCGAGTTCGTCGCAACGGTTGTTCTCCTTGTTAGAGGCGTGGCCTTTCACCCAAATGAACTGAACCTTGTGGGTATTCAGCAAGGTGAGGACCTTTTCCCACAAGTCCCGGTTTTTCTTCCCTTTCCAACCTGTGGCCTTCCATCGTAGTGCCCAGCCTTTCTCAACCGCGTCCACCAAATAGCTGGAGTCCGAGTACAGTTTGACCTCGCAGGGGCGCTTCAAGGTTTCCAGCCCCAGGATTGCAGCGATGAGTTCCATCCGGTTGTTAGTCGTTTTTTTGTACCCTCCTGAAAGTTCCTTCCTGTGTTTCCCATAAATCAGGACGACCCCGTACCCTCCCGGCCCAGGGTTCCCGCTACATGCCCCGTCTGTGTAGATGTCAACTTCTGTCATCAGTAGTTGGATGGTCTCCTATCCCTGCCCGGGAATTGCAACCAGCAAATCCAGCTATTCACTGACGGACGATGCCCAGGCTATTGGCGACCAGTCTCAACGCAGGGATAACCGGGTATGGTAAGGGCGTTTACCACTTGTAGCTTTTCCTCTTTGTCCAGTTTCATGACCAGGGATGTCGATCCCCCTCCGTCGAATAGACCGCGTCGTCAATCCCGAACCTCCCCATAAAAGTTACCAACTCGAAGAGCGTTGCACCATCGATGTAATCGCCTTGGCAGCCGTCCAGGACGACGATTCAGAGGGTTTTTCCACGGTCTAAATGCCGACTCCGGTGCGGGGTTCCTTATTGTCCTGGCTGAAGCGTGCTGGGGTCTTCCTCGCCGTGATGACCCTGATGCCACCTGGGACAATAGACCCGTTCGCCTTCCAGGATCGATTCCTTCCCGTAAATGGCGAACCTTTGTCCGTCATAGGCCAATACTGGGCGATGGGGCGGATTGGAGGAAAACTCGTTGTCGCCCGCCTTGCAATGCCCCCAGATGTCCACCGGATCCCCGGCCGTTGGAAAATGTGATACAAGCGCATCCCGCCGTATACGAGGTAGCAAGCCGCAATCATCAGGAAGATGCGGCGTTCCCCCCCCCTCAATGGTTATCTTTAGGGGCATTTTGGCAAGGGGAATAA
>JAYPDO010000200.1:1420-7255 GCA_038125285.1 Opitutia bacterium | reverse complement strand
TTACACGGCACGCCCCTCCTGTCCGACACCCGTCCCGAAACCTTTTTCAACAGAATCGGCCTGCTCCGCAAAAACGACTGGGAGTTCCGCCCAAGAGGCAAGTCCGGCCTCTATGTTTCCGACCTCTTCCCCCACCTGGCCTCCGTTGCGGACGAGTTGACCGTCATCCGCTCCATGGTCGCGGATAGTGCCAACCATACCCCGGCCACCTTCCAGCAGAACACCGGCTTCCAGCTCAATGGCTTCCCGGTCATGGGTTCCTGGGTGTCCTACGGCCTCGGGGCGGAGTGCGACGACTTGCCCGCTTACGTGGTACTGCCAGATGCAAGGGGGTATCCCGCCGGGGGCACCATCAACTGGTCCAACGGTTTCCTCCCTTCCCTGCACCAAGGCGTCGCCTTCGAGAACGAGGGGCATCCCATCCCCGACCTTTTCCCTTCCCACGACATCCCGCCCGGAACAGAATCGGGCACCCGTTCATTGCTGGCGCAGTTGAACCGCTTCGACCTTGGCCGCAATGGTGCCGAGGATGCCTTGCTTGCTCGTATGCACAGCCACGAACTGGCCGCAAAGATGCAGGTCGCCGTCCCTGGGGTGACGGATGTCAGCTTGGAAAGCCCCGCCATGAGGGAACTCTACGGGTTGGAAGGGAAGGAGACTGCGGATTTTGGAAAAAACTGCCTCCTTGCCAGGCGATTGTTGGAAAAAGGCGTCCGCTTTGTCCAGGTCATCTCCGGCGGATCCTTCGGTTCCCCCAGGATCAACTGGGACGGTCATGAAGACATGGCTCGCAACCACAACCGCGAAGCCCTCCGGATCGACCAACCTGTCGCCGCGCTGGTCAAAGACCTCAAGCAACGCGGCATGCTTGACGACACCCTCCTCCTTTTCACATCCGAGTTCGGACGTACCCCCTTCACCCAATCTGCCGCCGACCAAGTCGGCTTGGGCCGCGACCACAACATGTACGGGTTCTCCGTATGGATGGCAGGTGCCGGATTAAAGCCGGGGATCGCCTATGGTTCAACGGACGAGATTGGTTGGAAGGCCGCCGAAAACCCAGTCCACTGGCACGACTTCCACGCCACAGTCCTCCACCTCCTTGGCATCGACCACGAGCGCCTCACCTTCTACCACAACGGCATCGAGCGCCGTCTGACCAATGTCCATGGGCAGGTTGTCGAGGGGATCTTGGGTTGACAGGAGCGGCGATCTTAGGTCGCCATATTTCAGCATCCTTGACGGCGTCCAAGGATCGACTCTCTGATTTTCCTGCCGCAAATCGGCAAGGAGATTACGCAAAAATACTCGGTTAGGATGTCGTAGGATAGCTTGTTCCGCCTATCATCAAGCAACCATTTCACTAACCAACCACGTATGAAAACAAAAGCCTCCCTTACCGCCTTGGCCCTTTCGGGGTTCCTCCTCCAACCCATATTCGCCGAACTTCCGGATCCGGACGGAAAACCTGCGGACATGTCCAAGCCCGTGCAGGTGTATATTCTTCTGGGGCAGTCCAACATGGTCGGCGCCGGGAAGATTACCTTCAACCCAAAGAAGGAGACATTGGAAACCGCCGATGGCACTTTGGAGAACGCCACCAAAGTTAAGAAACTTTATCCTTTTTTGGTGGACGACGCTGGGAACTGGACGGAGCGCAAGGACGTCCGGAATGTCCGGGTAATGGGAAGCGGTACTGGCGGAAGCAGAGAATTTAACAACGAATGGATGACCGTCAAAGGGCGTTCGATCGGGCCGGAATACGGGATTGGCCACCTGGTCGGGGAAGCGGTCGATGCCCCTGTAATGATCCTTAAGAGCTGCATTGGCAACCGGAGCTTGGGATGGGATTTGTTGCCTCCGGGTAGCGAAGGTTACGAGTTCGAGGATGTGGACAGCAAAACGAAGGAAAAGAAGACCTATGTGTACGCGGCCTACAAACAATCCCCCTTGCGTTGGGAAAAGGGGACGGAGCCTGAGCCCATCGGTTGGTATGCCGGGATGCAGTACGACGGGGATATTGCCCGTGCCAAGGAAGTGCTAACCCAACTGGACAAATACTACCCTGGTGCCACGAAATACGAGGTCGCCGGTTTCTTCTTCTGGCAAGGGGACAAAGACCGTTACAACGCTGGCCATGCCGCCCATTACGAGAAAAACCTGGTGCATTTCATCAAGCAGCTCCGCAAGGAGTTCGACGCCCCCGACGCCAAGTTTGTCTGCGCGACCCTGGGTCAGACCGAAAAGGGTGCCGAAGGGAACGAAGGCTTAATCCTCAACGCCCAACTCGCCGTGGACGGGGAGTCCGGGAAGTATCCGGAATTCAAGGACAATGTAGCCACTGTCTACTCCAATCCCCTCTCCAAAGGCGGAGCTTCCAACAGCCATTACGGAGGCAATTCCGAAACCTACATGAACATCGGCGAAGCCATGGGCCTAGCCATGGTGAAACTGCTGGAAAAATAATTTTTATCTCACGCAAAAACGTGAAGATGCCAAGGGTCTTTTTTCCACTTTTAAGGGAGGGAAATGAGCGATAAAAGAAACCCGCTTTGCGTCTTTGCGCTTTTGCGTGAAACCTTCATTGCAGGTGCCTTGTTGGCCTGGTTACCTGTCTTGCGTGCTGAGCCCTACCCCCGAGCCTTCTTCAAGGACAATTGCATCCGTTGCCATGGCCCGGAAAAGTCCAAGGGGAAGGTGACTTTGCATGACTTGGAACCTGGTGAAAAGCTGGAAACTTGGGAGCGGGTATTGGAGGCATTGGAGCACGGGGAGATGCCGCCGGAAGACGAGCCTCAACCTGAGGAAACAGAGCGCAAGGCCGTAGTCCGTTGGGTCGAGTCATCCCTCAAGGAGGCGATTGCCAATTCGGAAAAGCCGAAACCGGCCGCCCTTGCCCGGCGCCTGACCAATTTTGAATATGAAAACACGATCCGGGACCTCATCGGTTTCCGGATCAAGTTGGTCGACAACCTCCCTAAGGATCCGCTAAAGCCCTACCACTTCAACAATACCGCCGAATTCATGCTCATTGGGCCGGAGCAGATCGACCGGTATTTGGAAAATGCCCGAAGGGTGATGGCCAGTGCGATAGTGGATCCTGAAAAACCGGTAGTCCACAAGAAACGCCAGGAATGGCAACCCCATGGCCTCGACCGCGGGATGGGTGCGGACGAGATCGGCCTTTGGGGAAACCGCCGGCATTCTCCCTCAGACGGCATGGGGGTGAAGGATTTCCCGGAGCGGGGCGAGTTTGTCATCCGGGTACAGGCCTCCGCTATTTTGCCACCGGGCATCAAGTCCCTGCCTCTGAGCCTGATCATGGGACAGTCCATCAACATCAACAGCTCCACCCAACAAGTCGAGCGCGTGGGGACGGTAACCTTGGACAACTCCCCGGACAACCCGGAGGTCTTCGAATTCCGTGGCCGGGTGGAGAACTTTCCTGTGAGCCGAGGGCGGGTGAACAAGGGCAAGCGCCAACCGGACACCCTGCACATCACCCCGCAAGTCCTCTACGACGACGGGACGCTCAACGACGGTGGATACTATGCTGGGCAGCGTGGCCTTACCATGCCCCGTGCCGTTATCAATTGGATGGAATTCGAGGCCCCGGTCGTCGAGGTCTGGCCTCCGGAACACCATACACGCATCCTGTTTGAATCCCCGTTACGCGATTCCGATCCCACCACCTACGTCAGGGAAGTGATCCGGCGGTTTGCTTCACGTGCCTTCCGACGTCCTGCAACGGACGAAGAAGTGGGGCGTTTTGAAAAGATTTACCAACTCGTCCTCCCCGAACTGAAGACTTTGGAAGCCGCCTTGCGCGAGACCTTGGCCATGGTTTTGGTTTCCCCTCAATTCATGTACCACACGGTGGCGGACGGGGGCGTGTTTCCCAAGGATTACGAACTGGCCTCCAAGCTGTCCTACTTCCTCTGGGGCACGATGCCGGACGACGGACTCTTGCTTTTGGCGGCAGACAAGCAACTCTCCGCACCCGAAGTCATCGAAGCCCAGGTGCGCCGTCTCTTGTCCGATCCCCGTGCCCAGGATTTTGCCAAGAATTTCACCATGCAGTGGTTGAGCCTGGCGAAGATGAAGACGGTGCCGATCAACCAACAACTCTACCCCCGGTTCCTCTACTATGTCCCCCGTGGCGAACGTGCCGGTACCGAAGAACCTTACCGCCCGACCATCCGGGATTACATGCTGGAGGAATCCGTCGGGTACTTCGCCGAACTAGTCCGCCGCAACGCCCCGGTTTCGAATATCGTGGAATCCGACTTTGCCTGCTTGAACCAACCACTGGCCGTCCACTACGGGATCAAAGGTGTGGAGGGAAACGAAATTCGCCCCGTCAATTTGAAACCGGAGGACAAATTAGGAGGATTCCTGACCCAAGGTTCGGTCTTGATTGGTAACGGCACTGGCTCCGCGCCCCATCCGATCTACCGCGCAGTCTGGCTCCGGGAAGCCATCCTTGGCGATGAAGTGTCCGCCCCTCCCGCAGAAGTCCCGGCGTTGGTCGACTCCGCTGGAGCATCCGCCGAAAAGGCATTGACCATCAAGGACTTGCTTGCCTTGCATAGGAATAAGGAAAGTTGCAACGATTGCCACGTACGCCTAGACCCTTGGGGCATTCCTTTCGAGCACTACAACGCCATTGGCAAATACCAGCCTAAGGTTCCCAAGGAAGGTTCAAGGGTCAGTGGTTTCAACTCCCAGGAGCACGGCGACCTGGAGGGATACGCGAAGTATTTGGAATCCCTCAACACCGAGCAAATCGAAGCCTCTTCCCGTTTACCCTACGGCCCGGAGGTCAATGGCATGGAAGATCTCAAGTCCCACCTCATCCAAGAGCACTTGGACGACATCGCCAAAAACCTGCTCAAGCGTCTCCTGACTTACGGTATCGGCCGACAACTCCAAACCACAGACCGGTTTGCCATCGAAACCATCTTTCGAGAGTCCGCCAAAACCGGGCACCGAATCCAGGACATGGTTGTCTTGGCCTGCAAAAGTGATTTATTTCTGAACCACGAATGAAAGCGAATGGACACGAATGCTTTTCCCATCCCTCCAAATTTGGAGCAGGCAAGGCAGAATCTGCGTCCATCTGCGAAAATCTGCGGATAAAAACATGAAAAAGAAAAGCTGGCACTTGGACCGACGTGAACTCCTCCGTGGAGGCGGGATCGCCCTGGGTTTACCTTTCCTCAACGGCATGGCCACCGCCTCAACGACCCAAGTCGAGTTGCCCAAGCGCATGCTCGTCAGCTACTTCTCCTACGGAGCCTACATGCCCAACGGTACCGCCGGGATTCCAGACCCTAGCAAATCGCACCATGAATGGAGTTGGTGGCCCTGCCGGGATGCTGGGCCGCTGAGCTTCAACAAGTCCGCCGCCCCGTTCGAGCCCTTCAAGGACTATGTGACTTACCTCCGCGGCCTCGACCATGCGGGCGGTTGGGCATTGGGCGGGCACAGTTCCGGGGATGTATTTGCCACGGGCGCGGACATGGTCGGGACGCAGAAGACCAACAGCATCTCCCTCGACCAAGTCGCCGCCAACACCCATGGCCACAAGACCCGCTACGCCTCCATGGTGCTTGGGACGGAGGGCGGCACAGGTTCCTATGGTCGGAGTAAGACCCTTTCCCACCGCGGCCCGGGCCGGCCGATTCCCTCCATGCACAAGCCGCAGGAGATCTTTAACCGCCTCTTTAACCCCTATGCGGGCAAAGGCGTCGAAGAAGTCCGTGCGGGCCTTAAGCGCGAAGCCAGCATCCTCGACTTGCTAATGGAAAACAGCAAGGGCCTCCACAACCGTCT
>JAYPDO010000200.1:0-1410 GCA_038125285.1 Opitutia bacterium | reverse complement strand
TCTTGGCCGGGAAGACCAGGCCAAGATGGAGGAATACCTTGGCTCCATCCGCTCCATCGAACAACGGGTCGAGCGTACCAGCCAATGGACCCACCAACCCTTGCCCGATGTCGACACCAAGGGCCTGGACCTGGAGGCTTCGCATAAAAATCCCCAGGAGTTCATCCGCTGTATGTACGACTTGGTCTACCTCGCCTTCCAGACCGACTCCACCCGCTTCGCCTCCCTCATGCTGGAGAGCGAAAACTCCAGCGACAGCGAACTCTGGAACTACGCCACTTACGTCCTCGGCTACAAAGGTGCCACCCACGATATCGCCCACAAACGCCCCGAAGTCATCTCCGGCCAATGGGACAACTGGCGCGCCCAGCAACACGCCTATTTCCTCCAACGCCTCCGCGACACCAAAGAGGGCGAAGGCAACATGCTCGACCGTACCGTCGTCCTCTGGGGTTCCGCCCACCCCCACGCTTCCCACAGCACCAAGAATTACCCCATCCATTTGGCTGGCGGGAACCACCTTGGGCTCAAACACGGTTCTCTCCACGACTTCTCCGGCGACAAAAAAGTACCGCTTGCGAACTTGTTCGTCTCCATGCTCCATGCCGTCGATGTGCCGGTGAAGAAGTTCGCCGACAGCACCGGGCTGATGTCGGAAGTGATGGGCTGAGGGGATGAAACTCGCCTCATTTTTCCTCTTTCTCCTATCGCCTGCCTTTGGGATTGCCGGGGAAAAGCTGCCCCGTGTCCTTATCATCGGGGACTTTGTCCACCAGCAAGCGGTCCAGGGGGTGCAAAAAGACCTCAAGGGAAAGGCGGACGTCCACTATCCACGGCTTGATCCCGGCATTGTGGTCAGTTCCTCCTCCGTCTTGGAATACTTCGACCAATTCGTCGGGGAAGGGGACTGGGATGTCATCCACTTCAATGTCGGCCTCGGCGACCTTATCTACCGTGCCCCGTGGATGAAGGCTTTACGAGTTTTTCCAAGGCATGCAGGCGGCATCCGGAATACCCCACCGGAACAATACAAGAAGAACCTCCATGAGCTGGTAAGACGCCTCAAGGCGACCAATGCCAAACTCATCTGGGCCAGCACTACGCCGATCCGCCATTCCGCGGCCGATGTATTCGAAAAAGGTTCGGAAATCGAGTACAACGCCATCGCGGCAAAGGTGATGAAGGAACACGGCATCCCGACCAACGACATGTACGCCTTCGTCACAAACCTGATCGACATGGACAAACCGGCAGGGCACGGCGCCGACCCTTTCCATTTCGACAAAAAGCCTATCCATCCCCCCATTATGGAAGCGATCCAAGCCGCGCTTGGCCTTCCCAAGGAATGAAGCATTGGAGCGGCGGACTTTTGGGGCCCGGTGTTGGGACGATTTACCAACCATCAGTGGG
>JAYPDO010000199.1:5724-7678 GCA_038125285.1 Opitutia bacterium | reverse complement strand
ATAAGCTCCGGTTTTCTTGATCCAGGACGCCTGTTTGACCGTGCTCGTCTCTTCTCCAACTCTTTTAACACGCAGATGATCGCTCTGGCTGCTGAGTTCTCTGGAAACATTGAGATCGGGAAAGCCATCGAAGATGTAGTGAATAAAGGGAACTTGAACGATTCTAATGGTTGGGTCGGAAATCTTACCGAAGTCCTCTCAAACTCTTCCAATGCCGATCTCCTTGGAACTCGTTCCCATAAAATTGGTGGTCTCCTTGACCTGACCACTGACGATTTCGAAGCCTATGTTGGCAAAGATGTAACCATCGAGGCGGGAAGTCATGTCGACCTTTCCACTCACAGCACGAAAATACTGGCAATTGTCGGCGGAGACGACCTCCACATCGCTGGCGACGTCACCTTCTCTGACCGCAGCTCAACTTGGGACAAGGAATCCCTCGCCATCGGGGCTGCTGACCAGTTGACTATAGCTGATGGATCAACAGTCCAATATAACGGCAACTACCTTGGACTAGGTGCTTCCAGCAGTATTAATTTGGTCAACGTCACCCTATCTGCCGGAAGTGGTGTCGGTGTCGGTAGCCTTAAGGATGTAACCATTACCGATGGTATCATAGAACTGACCAATAGCAAGGGCGGTGCTGGTTTCTTCGCCGACGAACAACTGACTATAGACGGCCTGACCTTTGTTGGCAATCTGAACTATGTCTACATGGAAGCCAGGACGATTAACCTGTCCAATATTGACTTTCCTGCCGGTTCCTCCATTGACTTAGTATCCGAGATCGGGCCGATCGACGGGAAGTACCCCAACTTTGGTGACTCCATCATTCCTGGACGGGTCAATTTCCTTGAGAACGTCAGTTATGGTGGCACCTCTAATATTATGCACGATAAAAGCACTTTTGACCAATTTGGACAGAATATTAAAATCATGTCCTTCTAATCCATGGGAAGCCCTCACCATTCACTACTCAAAACTCAATAATCTTCATCCCCAAAACCCATGAACACCAAGCAAAGCCAGACCCTTCTTGCCGTGTTGCTCGCCGGAGGAACCACACTTTCCGCTCAAAACGCAGCGACACCTGCTGCCGCCGCCACTAACGACGCTGCTTCTGAAATCGGGCTCCAGCAAGTTGTGGAAACCCATGACGGACTTTCCGCCTCCGCCGGGTACCAATTCCAGTTCCTTTACCGTGATAACCCGTTTTATGTGGATGCCCCCCCCACAAATGCCGCCAAATCCAGGATCATGGTTCACACTTTCATGGGTGCTGTTTCTCTTAATGACGCTGACTCTAATAACTTCTTTACAGACAATACCTTAGGTGTCTTGTACCAGCAGGTTCGTTATCAAGAAGACCTGTTGAAAGGCTTCGATTACGACACTACTAGCGCATTCTACAAAGCCAACATCAATAAACAACTAGGTGAATGGCAACCATCCATCGGGATTGGGTATACAAAAATCAAGATCGACCCTGTCAGCATCGACGTGTTCGACGGATTCTTCCCTTACCTCGCCCTCACCAAGATTTATCCGAAAGAGAATAATTCCCAATTCATCGCAGCCCTCAAGACTTCCTACGGTTTGACGGACATCAAAGGAACGTCGACTGATGAAAACCGCCTGGATTCCTGGACGACTACGGCAACCGTCGGGCAACATTATTCCATCAACTCCCAAATCGGGCTCAAGTCCAACTGCCATGCTGATTACAGCTACTTCGGCGAGGGATCCAACAGCGGCCGTGGTGATTTCCTCATCGGTGCAGGTACCAGTCTTTACTACATGATCAATAAGTATCTGGTCGCCGATGTCTTTGCAGACTACAGCAAAAGGTTTTCTAACGAAGATATTTATGAATATGACAACTGGGATGCTGGTGTGAAAATTGGTGCCATGATCCAGTTCTAATTCCATAGATGACTAGCTTCTTTCCTTTTTC
>JAYPDO010000199.1:633-5714 GCA_038125285.1 Opitutia bacterium | reverse complement strand
GTACAAGGGCCACCGCCATCAGGGTGGCCCTTTTTTTTGTTGTCGTATTCCCTTCCTTTGCCCAGGACAACGGGGATACCCAGGTGGCGCCATGGAAATTGGTCACCTTGGTCGAGGATCCTGTCGAAAAGGATGGGGAGTACGTACGGCATAAAAAGGACAACATCCCCCTGGCTCCTGGAAAAGTTGCGACAATTGGGGGAGGTTCGCGTTTGGAATTTGCCGGCCTAGGAGGGGAGATTCTCCGGGTTGGCCACAATTCGGAATTTTCCCCTATTTCGGATGGGACTTTGGAGTTCAGGAAAGGATCCTTCCTACTGCACATCCCGAAAGGCGGTAAACCGCATAAATTGGTCTCCCCAGGAGTCCATGTCGACTTGGAAGCCGAAGGCACATTCCTCGGTGAGGCAATGCCCCTGGGAGGGTTGAAATTGATCCCTCTTGTCGGCAAAGGCATAGTGAAGTTTGAGGAGACGGCAACTTCCCACGGGCTTACCCCTGGCCAAGTTGAATTTTTCCTCCCAGAAGGGAAGCGCCCCCCGTCCGTCGAAGTGTATTTGCCTCTCCTCGTTGCATCCTGCCCCCTTATTAACGCATTCGAGGAAGAACTGCCGGAAATGGACAAACTTATCCACCGTGCGCGGATCCAAGCCAAGCTCGTCAAAAGGCGGACTGGTGCCTTCGTCTACGATGCGGTTGACGAAAAGAATGTCCGTTTCTTGGTTCCAACTGCGAAGGACAAGGAAGTGGAAGCGGAACCGAGGTTCCGCATCCCCAAACTCCGGAATCTCTTCAAAAAGACATCCGAACCCGAAGATTGACCCAGGACTTTACCTGAAGGTCACATTCGCGGCAACCATCCGTCAAATAACTGCGCCATCCTGTACCCATCCACAGCTTTGCCTCTCAAGGCAAACTGGGTAAGGTAGAAATTCGGGTGGCGTGCGGTCTGGGCTGGATCGCGCGCCCTTCTTTATGAGATGGGTCAATTTTGTAATGGAATGAACTGCACACTGTCCACGATGACATATTTGCCATCCGTTCCAGTCGTCCCGATCCGGACAAAGCCGCATTTGCCTTGGTTGAACACAAATTTACCCAATGGTCGGAAAAGTTTATTGATGGGGGCTTCTTCCCCTTCGTTTATTTTGACCAGGGTCTCGCCTCTGGCATGATGGATCAGTATTGGAACACCGTTGGCGCGGCGGATATTGGTGTTGTGGGATATCCTGACTTCGTAAGTGCCGTAGGCCGGAATGTCCGGGGTGAAGGTAGCACTCTTTTCCCCTTTTTTTTCCTTCATGTCGTGAATGTAGCTTGTGCCGACAAAGGGAGGTGTGTGGACACTGTGTTTCCACTCTCCAACTAAGTCGGCCTGGGTGTTGTCGACCACGATTCCAGGCAGGGTGGAGGAATCCTCTACGATGTACACGATGTTGGCAGGGATGTCCACTTGGTCCGGAGTGGGCAGGTTGGCATGCGCCAAGGTCGCGGCCATGAAGAGGGCTGGTTTTGGATCTAACATTTCGAGGATAAGGCAGGTATGGGCTTCCTATCGATTGATGCCATATAAAAATGGCATTGCCTCCTAGTGGGTGCTGGTCATGGTGGGCGGCGTTATGTTCGTGCACACTGTTTATTTCTGGCTCCGTGAGGATCTAACTGAGGAACAACGCAAAGCTTTCAAGGAAGAGGGCATCGACAGTTTGAAGAAGATTGAGGCGGCCTACACTGTTTATACGGGATCGCCTGCCCAGACTGACCGGCCTGTTATCGATCGCACTTATGATTTTGGCCTTACCGTGGTGCTGGAAGACTTGCAGCACCATGACTACTACCAAGTCGACCCGATCCATAAGGAGTTTGTCGAAAAATTCGGAGATTATTGGACGAAGGTCACCATCTACGACGCCGAGGGTTGAGTTCAACGGTAAACCTTGGGGACCCGGACTAGGACTGGAGGTGTTCCCAGGTTGCGCTAGGTACTCCCCGTTCGATTTCCAGGAATCCAATGGATATGGGTTTCCCTGCCCTGGTTGGACCCGCACTTCCGGGGTTAAAAAAAAGGGTTCCCTTTGATTCCCTGACTTCGGGGAGATGCGTGTGGCCATGGAGGACGACTTGGAATTGGCCGGAGGGATCCATGGCAAGTCCGTTCAGGTCGTGGATGAGGTACAACCAGCATCCGTTGACTTCAAGGGTGACGGTGTGGGGAAGGTCGTCCGCCCATTGTCCGTAGTCACAATACCCCCTAACCGCATGGGTCGGGGCGATCGCGGCGAGCTTGGCCAGGATTTCCGGTGAGCAAATGTCGCCGATGTGGAGGATGTGGTCGACTCCTTCCAACGCCTGCAAGGCAGAATCCCTGAGCAAGCCATGGGTGTCCGAAATGACACCGATGCGGACTTTTTCATTATTTCCTGAGGAGTGCATTGGCGGGGTTGATTAGTGTGCGTGGTTATTTCCTCAGTATGGTGTGGTTGGGGTATTCGGCGATTGCTGCGATGCGGAGGACTTTCCTGTCAACGCCCATTAAAATGGCGGATTTTGGCATTTCCTTGGGTTTCGCCTCATTATGCATCCTGTGCGATGATGAATCCCGCTCATTGCCGTATCTAGTGCAGTCATGCCGCCCCGACCGAATTTTCCCCTGACTGAAGGATGCACAAGAGCCTGCTTCCTAGGATCTGAAGCGGTCTCGAACTGCAGGTCGATGGAGGGGCGGGAATAGTTGATGAGTTCTTCAGAGAAAAGTGAGAAGGATTTTTCCATCTCGACGACCAGATCGTAGTATGGTTGTGCCAAGTAATAAGGAAGATGGCTATCTTCAGTTCTTCCAACTTTGTCACTTCTGAGAAAGGAATGGCGCGTTAGTGATAACCCCTGGAATGATCGAGGGATTCGAGGTTTTCTGGAATTGGACTTGGGTGCGGAGCATTTAGCAAGCGATGGCATCATGCAACTTCAGGTATGGGCGGTAGACTGTCAACAGTTGCAAGGAGCCTGTTACAAAAGCTAGCCCAACGATTCCAATGCCTTGTTGAAGGTTGGGCTTGGTCGCATGGCCGCGGAGGCCTTCGCTTCGTCTGGTTGGTAATAGCCCCCGATGTCCTGCGGGGTGCCTTGGACTTTTTCCAGTTCGTCCACAATTGTTTGTTCATTCTCGGAAAGGGTTTTGGCAAGGGAGGAAAAATGCTGTCCCAAGGCATGGTCTTCCCCTTGTGCGGCCAGGGCCTGTGCCCAGTACATGGCGAGGTAGAAATGGCTACCCCGGTTGTCCAGTTCGTTCACGTTGCGGGAGGGGGACTTGTTGTTGTCGAGGATCTTGCCGATCGCTTCGTTGAGGGTTTGGGAGAGGACTTTGGCGGCAGTGTTCCCTGTTTTCCCTGCTAGGTCTTCGAGGGAGACTGCGATAGCCAGGAATTCCCCTAGGGAGTCCCAGCGAAGGTGGTTTTCTTTATTGAATTGTTGTACGTGCTTGGGTGCTGATCCACCAGCCCCAGTTTCAAAGAGGCCTCCACCAGCCAGCAATGGGACGATGGAAAGCATCTTGGCACTGGTGCCGAGTTCGAGGATCGGGAAGAGGTCGGTAAGGTAATCACGGAGGACATTCCCTGTTACAGAGATAGTATCTAGCCCGTTTTTGCAGCGTTGGCAGGTCGCTTTGGTGGCTTCGACTGGGCTGAGTACCTCGATGTCCAGCCCCTCGGTATTGTGATCTTTGAGGTAATCTTTGACCAAATTGATGAGGTTGGAATCGTGGGCGCGGTTTTCATCAAGCCAGAAGATGGCTTTTGCCCCGGTGGCCTTAGCGCGGGCGACCCCTAGTTTTACCCAGTCGCGTATGGCGACATTCTTGGTCTGGCACATCCGGAATATGTCGCCTTTCTCCACATCTTGGGAGAGGAGGGTGTTTCCTTCACTATCCAATACCTGTACGATCCCGGCAGACGGGATTTCAAAGGTCTTGTTGTGGGAGCCGTACTCCTCTGCTTTTTGCGCCATTAGGCCGACGTTTGCCACATTGCCCATGGTGGTCACATCAAATGCCCCGTTTTCTTTGCAAAAGTCGATGGTTTCGCGGTAGACCCCAGCGTAGCAGCGGTCAGGGATGACGGCTTTTGTGTCGTGTGCCTTGCCATCCGGCCCCCACATCCTTCCGGAAGTGCGGATCATTGCGGGCATGGAGGCGTCGATTATGATGTCGCTGGGTACGTGAAGGTTAGTAATGCCACGGTCCGAGTCCACCATGGCAAGTTTAGGGCGGCTATTAGCGAGGATTTCGTCGATTTGGGTGCGGATGGTTTCCTGCTCGTCTTCTGGGAGGGCTTCGATTTTGGCATAGAGGTCCCCTATCCCGTTGTTGGGGTTAACCCCTAGTTTTTCGAGGGTATCGGCGTGAGCTTGGAAGATTTCTTCATAGAAGACGCTGACACAGTGCCCGAAAATAATGGGGTCGGACACCTTCATCATGGTGGCTTTCATGTGGAGGGAAAAGAGCACGTCCTGGGCCCGGGCGTCGTCGATTTCCTTCTCAAGGAAAGTCCGCAGTGCCTTTTGGGACATGACCGACGCGTCGATGACCTCCCTGTCCTCAAGCGGGAGTTTTGCAAGGAGGGTGGTCTCTTGCCCGTCTGCAGATTGGAGCACGATCCTTGCATTGGTAGCGGATTGCATGACATGGGACTTTTCACTTCCGTAGAAATCGCCGGTTTCCATATGGGCCACATGGGATTTGGAATCTTTAGACCAGGCTCCCATGGAGTGTGGGTTTTTCTTAGCATATTCCTTTACGGGAGCGGCGACCCGGCGGTCCGAGTTGCCTTCCCGGAGGACGGGGTTGACTGCCGATCCCAGGACTTTCGCATATTTCTCCTGGATCGCCTTTTCCTCATCATTGACTGGGGCGGCTGGATAGTTGGGAACCTTGTACCCATGGGACTGGAGTTCTGAGATGGCGGACTCCAATTGGGGTATTGATGCACTGATATTGGGGAGTTTGATGATGTTGGCTTCCGGCTTAGTGGCGAGTTCGCCAAGTTCGGCCAGGGCGTCTCCGATGCGTTGGCCTTCCTCTAGGT
>JAYPDO010000199.1:0-538 GCA_038125285.1 Opitutia bacterium | reverse complement strand
AGCCAGGATCCTTCCTGCAAGGGAAATGTCCCTCAATTCGAAATCGATGCCCGCCGGCTTTGAAAATGCGCGGAGGATCGGCAGCAGCGAATAGGTCGCCAGGGCCGGGGCTTCGTCGGTATAAGTGTAGATTATCTTGGATGGATTGGACATCGTGCGTTGTAATCGGTGGTTTATTAATCGAGGCGCAGGGGGGTAGCAGTTTCCCGATGTCGCTGCAATCCTCTTCCTGGTGTCCTTACCGATTTTTGTAGATTCTAATCCTGAGGAGCCTTTTATTTTCCACTAAATGAAAAAGTCGTTTCTGTTGCTCATGCTTCTTCACCCGATAGCTTGTGCAAAGGATCCCGCCTTCGCCCCTTTGAAGGAAGATCCTGCATTGCCGAGGGTGTTGCTGGTCGGGGATTCCATCTCCATCGGCTATACTTTAGGGGTGCGTGAAGCCTTGGCCGGTAAGGCCAATGTGCTGAGGATTCCGACTAATGCTGGCCACACAGGGATGGGGTTGGCCGGGTTGCCAGAATGGTTGGATCAGAAG
>JAYPDO010000198.1:5246-7683 GCA_038125285.1 Opitutia bacterium | reverse complement strand
CTAATTGACCGACAATTTCACAATGCAACAAGGTGTCCAAAGCGAATTCGAGTTTATGGCCGGGGTGTGAGCACCCCCAATCCTTAGCGAAGTCTGGAGCGCCTTGGAACGTACTATGGGAGGAAAGGCCTCGTCAAAGCAGGTTAACCTTCAATTTCTTTCATCAAGAGGTGATCAATTCTCAGGTTCGCTAGGGATTCAGGTGTTCAGATCCCATCGGGGGACACTTTCCTTGCATGGCCGTTGACATCGATGTCCAAGTCGATGGTCATGCCCTGACCATCAAAGACGGCGGGGTTTTCCGGAGTGCCGCCATCCTTCAGTACAAGAGGGGGTGGTTCCCTTTGCCCAAGTCGGGAAGTGCAAGGTTGCGCCGAATGCTAGAAACTTCGTCCACATATTGTTATTTCCAGGAATTATGGGTTGTGTGTGGAAGTGATGGAAAATGGAATGTCCCGCTGCAAAGCCATCCTAAAACCAAAAAACTGCAAAGCCCACATCCGTCCGGATGCCACTAGTTAATAATGAAGAAGACCCTGATCATAGCTGCGATAGCCGTAATGCCCCAGCTTCCCTACAAGCCAAACTTGATTGCGCAAGGGCCAGAAACCCTGCTGGGGAAATATTGTTACGACTGCCACGACGGGGACACCCAGAAAGGCGACATCCGACTGGACAATCTTACCACGCTCGAAACCTCGAAACGTATGGAGCTGTTAAACCTGATCCAGGAACAGCTTTTTTTCAAACTGATGCCCCCTAAGAAGGAGGCCCAACCGACGGAGGACGAAAGGGAGGCGCTCCTGGGGTTCGTATCCAAGGAACTCGCGGTAAACCAGGCCTCCACCCTGGAAGGCAAGCTCCAGAAACCGGAGTACGGAAACTTCGTCGACCACGACAAACTGTTCTCTGGTGAGTACAGGAACCTGCCCGGTTTCACCTACGACCGCCGGTGGCTCATCAGCGAGTACATCTTCAACGCCAAGTTCCAGAGGATCCTGGAAAATGCCCCGACCGCTAACTACCGGGGGAAAAGGGTGCAAGTGGTCGGAAGCAAACGGTTCCGGGACTTTAGCCTGACCAACCCCTTCCTTTTGCCCAACGGTTCTGGCGTCCGATACTACGCCAATGAGGATCTGACTGGGGGTCACCTGTCCAGCATGTTGACCAATGCCCATAAAACGGCGGACTACATCACCAGTTATTTGGTTCCCCGGAAAAAGGACAAATACCTTCCGGCCATCTCCGAAATAATGGCCATGGAAAACGGGCACAACGCAACTTTGGCCACCCGAGGGGAATTCCTGGGCAACTTTATCGATAGGCTCTGTGATGAAATGTACGGCGGGGAAAACGAGTCCTGGCTACCGAAGTTTGTCCCGGTTCAACTCAAGGAGGTCAAAGAACTCGCCGAAGGGGAAACCTACAAAAAAGCCCCCATCCACGTTGCCAGGAACATGCTCAAGGGATTGGACGCAGACACCCAGGTCTACCAACTTTTGAAGGCACCCGAAACAGGGAAATTGTCCGATGAAGATTTCAAAGACATGTGCGAGAGGAAGTGGTTCTACTTCGGTGACCATCAAAGGAAAATCCAGGGGCGCGTGACCCTCCTGCGCGACTATTTGCCAGACTTCCGGGAGCAGGTGGCCAAAGAGGGCCGCAAGATCAAGGATTTGGTCTACACACCGCTGGCCGATACCGAAATGGAAGTCATCCAAGCCTCAATCCGAAAACATCGCCAAAAAGGGGATTTCTATATCGAGGTCATCGAAAAGTGCATGGCCGACTGGGAGTCAGGCTTTGAACAAGATCGAATCTCCGCCGGGCCGCCTGCTGACGAACTGCTCGCAGCCTTGGTCTCCCAGTTGAGTGAAAAAATCTTAGAACGCCCTCCGACAGATGCCGAAGTTGTGGAGTATCTGGCTCTCGCAAAATCCTACGTCAGTAAATTAGGCAAGCTCAAGGCCATCCAGAAGCTCATCCAAACTTTTATCCTTACCAGTGAATTTGCCTACCGGCAGGAATTCGGGGCAGGGGAAGCGGACGGACATGGCCGAAGGATGCTCTCCCCCCGTGACGCTAGTTATGCCATCGCCTATGCCCTGACCGACCAAAGCCCGGATGCGGAACTGGCGCAAGCGGCCCTAGATGGGAAATTGGAGACCCGCGAAGACTACAAAAGGGAAATCCTCAGGATTTTAAAAAAAGAAGACACCTTTTGCCTCATCGACCCAATCCTGGAGGACAATAATTACGGTGATAACTCCACCGCCCTGCCCATTCGGAAACTCCGGTTTTTCAGGGAATTTTTTGGTTACCCTTCCTCGATCACCATATTCAAGGATGAAAAACGATTCGGCGGCGACCGCCTGGCTAACGCGACGTCCCGTCTGCTCAATGAAGCCGACCGCCTCGTCGAACACATCCTGGAGAA
>JAYPDO010000198.1:0-5236 GCA_038125285.1 Opitutia bacterium | reverse complement strand
CTCCTTACCACAGAAAAGTTCTACGTTTACCACGACGGCGACAACGAGCGCATGCAGGCAGCTTCTGACCGCATCAAACGCATCTACGAACATTTCAAAGACCTTGACTGGCAAAACTTCAAGAAGGAAGACCTCCTCGACCACAGGGACCTTCTTAAGGAGGTAAAGATGAGGAGCGTCGACCCGGACAAACTGGACGCCCGCAACCGCCAGGGGAACACCATCCAGCTTTTCAAGAAATCCATGACCACCATCACTGCCAGGCTAGACAAAGGCCAGAAGCACGCAGCCCCCTTTGACATGTATCGCGGTTACGGCTCGGATTTCATGCCAGGGGAGAATGTCGCCAAGTTCTTCAACTACCGTAAGGACAACTGGGACTGGTCCCCGGAGCAGCCTGCCAAAGTCCCCGACCGCAAGGGCATCCTCACCCACCCTGCCTGGCTAATCGCCCATGCAAAGAATACCGAGACCGACCCAGTGGCCAGGGGTAAATGGATCCGGGAAAAACTCCTCGCCGGCACCCTTCCGGAAGTCCCCATCACCGTCGACGCATCCATCCCGGAAGACCACCACAAGACCCTCCGTGAACGCATGCATTCCAAGACGGGGGACACCTATTGTTGGAAATGCCATGAAAGCATAAACCCCTTGGGTTACGCCTTTGAAAGCTACGACGACTTCGGAAGGTTCCGCACCAAAGAATCCCTGGAATACCCGGAACACATCATCGAAAAAAGACCCGACCAGGCTCCCGGCCGCGACAACCTGATGGACTTAAGGGACATCTACAAAACCGTACCTGTCGATTCTTCGGGACACCTTGCCGGCACTAGGGACGAATCCCTCGACGGGGACATCACGGACGCAATCGACTTGGCCGGACGGCTCGGGAAATCCCGCCTCGTCCGCCAATCAATTATCCGTCATGCCTTCCGGTATTTCATGGGGCGCAACGAGACCCTTTCCGATTCTAAGACCTTGATCGACGCCGAACAAGCCTACGACACCAGCGGGGGAAGTTTTGACGCCGTAATTGTCTCATTGTTGACGTCCGATTCATTTATTTACCGCAAACCCATTGAGAACTGAATCCATGACTACCAGAAGGGAATTTTTAAAGGAATGGGGACTCGGCGCGACCGCCATGGCCCTTGCCCCGTCATTCAACCAGGCGTTCGCCTCGACAGGGTCGAAAGGCATCCCCAAGCGGTTCATCTTCATCCGAAAGTCCAGCGGTATTCGCCCCCTGGAGGCCGCCCTGCCCAGCTTTTCCGACAAGGACCGGGAACTAGATGAAAAGAAGCAACCCCTGGAAGTCGGCCTGAACAAACACGAGCTGCCAACGTGGTTGCAAGGTTTGGAGGAATACAAAAACCACATGACCATCCTCCAGGGACTTTCGGCAAAGATGAGCGAGAATGTACACTACTCTTTCTCCTCCGTGATGGGGTGCTTCAAATCCAACCGCAACACCCTCAGCTCTATCAAGCGGACCACCGTCGATTTCGAATTGGCCAAACTCTTCCCCTCCCCCTTCGGGCATGTGGAGCTCTCCTTCGCACAAGGCCGCACTGGCATTGTCTCCGGTTATTCCGCACCCGCCCCGCAAACCCGCAACTACTGCTACGCCGACCCGGAAACCGCACGCAACGAACTCTTCAAATCCGTCCTTAACCCGGATGCCGTCAATACGGACAACGACATGCTCTCCTTCCTGAAAGGCAAGGAAGGCCAGGAAGCCATGGGGATCAAAGGCCACGAAAAACGCCGCCAAGAAACTCATCTCCAATCCATCGAAGCGATCCGCAACCGCAACCAGGAGCTCCTATCCCTTTCCAGCAGCCTTGCCAAGCACTTGCCCGAATTGGATCCCGTCCATGCCAATGGCGGCCCTAACGCCAGTACCCCGGAGAAACAAGCCGCCATGACCAGCGTGCTGGTCGCCGCACTCAAAGCCGGCCTCACCAACGTAGTCACCTACACCATCGACGACCTGGGAACCCCCATCACCGGCCTCCCAGGCAATGAAACCGACCGAGTCGGCATCCACCCCCTCGGCCACGACGAAGCCTTCGGCGGTGTCCCGGCATGGAAGACCCGTGAGCAAATCCGGATCAGCCACATGAACCAAGCCCACACCCTCGTCACCGAATTGAAAAAAGTCCCCGAGGGTAACGGCACGATGTTCGACAACACGATGATTATGTATTTCCCGGAAAACGGCGAAACTCACCACGGGATCGGCCTCGAATCACCCTTCGTCATCCTTTCAGGAAACAACTGCAAGCTCAACATCGCCGGACGCTACATCCGCCTTCCCTTCCTCGGCAACGAAGGCCACAAGACCCTTGGCAACTGGTACACCACCCTCCTCAATGCCCACGGTAACCCGATCGAACACTACGGCGACCTCGACCTCGAGATGGCACGCAAAAAGCTCTCCCAAACCGGCTCGATCCGCCAGTTCATTGGGTGAGCGACAAAGCGGAAAAACACTGGCTTACAGCCGAGTGGAAGAACCAAGTAATTCCCTATCGAAAAGGGCGTGGCCAGTTGTGATACATCAACGGCTGGCGCGGCGATCGTGCCCTACCTCTTGCTGTAATCGGGATTAGGAACTGGGAAACGTGCATGGACATCCTCCAAGTAGCGCTTCAATTCCCCGTCCAGCCTGCGCGCTAATTCCGGGTGCCGTTTGGCCAGGTCCTGGGTTTCCGAAAGGTCTTCCGACAAGTTGTAAAGTTCTTCCCTGCCGTCCTCATAGAAGTGGATGAGCTTCCAATCCCCTGAACGAATTGCTGAATGGGGTCGGGTCTTGGAAGTCAGGCCGTCATTAACCCCGATCTTTTCGGGAGCCCCTGTAAAGCCCCGTTCAGGGTGGTAATAGGGGAAGTGCCAAAACATTTTACGCTCCGGTGGGCAATGGTTGGGATCCAACAAGATGGGCAAAATGTTTGTGCCATCCTTGGCGGTGGGGGTATCCACTCCCGCCAGGGCTGCGAATGTGGGCATCAGGTCCGGTGACCAAACCGGTATTTCCGAAACTGTCCCAGCAGGCACCTTGCCCGGCCATCTGACGATGAAGGGCACGCGGATGCCCCCTTCGTAGAGGTTCCACTTGCTACCCCGCAAAGGCGCGTTCCCGGCATAGTTGGGATGCCCACCGTTATCAGAGGTGAATACGACGAGCGTGTTTTCTGCCCGACCCGATTTGGCAAGCGCTTCCAAGACTTGGCCGACATGATGGTCAAGGGTCGTCACCATCGCGCCAAAACGGGCGAGTTCCTCCCTCCGGGGTGTGCATTCCGGGAGTTTTTCCAAGTATTCCCGGTAAAGCCACTGGATACGGGTATGGTTCGGGTCATGGACAAAGAAGTGGGAAACCATGAGGAAAAACGGTTGCCCGCCACAATTCTTCAGGAAATGGACCGCATTGGAAATCATCCCGTCCTCCGGGAAAGCGCCATCGGGCAAAGGAAGGAACGAACGGGCTTCCGGGCCTTTCCCCCAATAACTGTAGGGATGGCTGCCAAACTCCTCGGT
Organism: Opitutia bacterium; assembly: GCA_038125285.1. Classification (GTDB taxonomy): domain Bacteria; phylum Verrucomicrobiota; class Verrucomicrobiia; order Opitutales; family JABJCN01; genus JAYPDO01. Next base: position 1,690 of record JAYPDO010000198.1, on the reverse strand, counting down.
GGCGGTGACAAAGCCTTGGGCCTTCGGGCCATGCGTGGGACTCCAACCAAGGTATCCCTTGTAATGGGCATTGAGGTGCCATTTGCCATAAAACGCGGTCTGGTACCCTCCACTGGCGAGGACTTCCGGGATCGTGGTCTTCTCCGGTTCCAGGTCGATTTTATAAGGCGGCGCAAGCAAGGGCGCATGGACGGACTGCGACCCCGGCTTGTCCTTTACCACAAACTCCAGGCCATTCCGGGCTGTGGAATTTCCGGTCAACAAGGACGCCCTGGATGCGGAACAAATCGGGGCGGGGGCATAAGCCTGGGTAAAACGCATCCCCTCCGCCGCCAGTTTGTCCAAATTAGGTGTCCTGTAAAAATCCCCGCCATAACACCCAAGGTGCCCCCAACCAAGGTCGTCGGCATAAACCAAAAGGATGTTCGGTTTGGGGTAGGCCAAGTTTGGGATTGTCTGGATGGCCAGGAAAATGAGGAGGGAATGGTTATATTGCATCGGGAAAATCGGGGGCAACACCGTGGGATCCCTCTAAGGCGTTGTCGAGGATTCGCACAGGGAACGCCATTGAATAGGCTTGCGGGGATTCATGCCCAACACATTTTAAGCAAGCTAATTCGTGAAAAAAGCAGCCCCATTCCTCCTGCTCATTACTGCGCTGCTTGCTATCAAGCTGCCATGGATGGTTTTGCAAGTGGTTGCATGGGGATGTATGGCGGGCGACAACTTCCGACAGACCGGCTCGGTCACCGAAACTTTCCGGCTCACATTCAACCCGGAATACCGTTGCGTCATATGCAAGTCCATTGACGCGGCCCAAGGGGAAGAGCATAGGCAGGAAAACAATTTGCCGGCCAATGACATCGTGTTGCTCCTGCCCAACCTTGCCACGATCCGCCTGCCTGACATACCCCATCACCAGCCGGATACTTCGGCGGTAGGCATACCCGGACAGTGGATCGGCGGGAGTGCCACGCCGCCCCCCAAATCTTGCTAAGCAAGTCTTGCCGGATTCGCGTCCATGACGCCTTCCGGCCATGGATACCGCCCGGCATTGCTAACAAGGCGGATCCTGGCAGCAAACCCCCACTGTGCAGGCATTGTGCCCCATGTATATGCATTTTGAATTCACAAAATCACCATTGAAAAATAGCAAAACAAACCAACACCATGAAAAAAACACTCACCGCAACACTCACCCTCACCAGCCTCCTTGCTGGCATTTCCAAAACCTCTGCACACTGGACATCTGCCCGTCCGGACGGCCATGCACCTATCGGCGTCATGGGCGACCACCAGCATAAGAAAGGCGATTGGATGGCGTCCTACCGCTACATGGACATGGAAATGGAAGGCATGGACAGCGCCCCAGGTTATATGATGTATCCCACGGACATGGACATGGAAATGCACATGCTCGGCCTCATGTTCGCTTCTTCCGACAAATTGACCTGGCTTCTCATGGCCAACCACCAGGATAAGGCCATGGACATGTCTAACGGCTCTAGCATGCACTCCAAGGGTTGGGGGGACGTTTCATTCGGCGGCATGTACAACCTCGGCAGTTGGGGAGAAGAGACCATCTTCGCCACCCTCGGCCTTGGCCTCCCTACCGGTTCTACTGACGAGAAAAGCTCCGCTGGCGCCCAACTTCCCTACGGGATGCTGCTTGGATCCGGGACTTGGGACA
>JAYPDO010000197.1:645-7856 GCA_038125285.1 Opitutia bacterium | reverse complement strand
GGTCATCAACATGGATGCTAAGGTCTGGGGGGAAAAGAACGGTTTTTGCCGGATCGGGGAAGGGGATGTCGACTGGAAAGGCATCCGGACTGAGTTGGATAAGATCGGCTTTACCGGCTGGGTCACCCGTGAAGGCAAGGACAATGACCTTGAGGACACCGCCAAACTCATGAACGAACTACTGGGGCTTTAAGCCTCCTGTTGTTTCGTTTCATTCCTCCTCCGGCCAGCTTTGGGTGAGCTGGCTCGTGTTTACCATTTCGCCCTTTAACTGCCCTCCTTTGAACAGGCGGATTGTCCAAGTGAAGGAATTCCTGCTCCGGACATGCAGCCTGGACGTGTTCCCTACATGAGCCTTGCCAAAAAAGGGCTTCCACTCAATCTCATTTTTACCTGGGATCCCCCGTCCGGCCATCTGGGTTGGCCATTCCTTCCCCCTCAAGTCCTTAGTCCAGGAAACACCGCGGTAGATTCCGGCCTCCTTGTCGTGGAAGATTGCGAACAGGGTCTCTCCCTGGGCTTTCTTCTCCGCGGGCAAATCCCTTCCTATGAGATACCTTCCTGATGGATCCATGAAGGCTGTGGCTATGCGAGTCCTGGTGGTTTCCATCCCCCGGTCCGCCTTGACCTTCTGCTCGATGATCCTGAGTTTCCCCGCCATCGAATGGAGGATGCGTTCATCCGGGCCATCCGGGCTCTTTGCCCTGGCCGGGTTTTTCCAATTCCCGGGGAATTTCTTCCTTAGCAGGGTGACTTCATGGGGCGCCAGGGGTGCCGCGCCAAAGGGAGACCCATGGTTCCCGAAGGGTTCGTCTGTCGGGCCGGTACAACCTGTCCAACAAAATACCAGGAAGAGTAGGATCGTCAGGCGTTTCGGCATTCCTTTATCACTATGGTATCCATGGTCCAATGAGGGCGGAAAGGTTCGGCAAAAACATTCCGAATTGTCCTGCACCTACATTGGTTGCACCACATCCACTTGCCAGGGGCCTTTCTCGGTTTCCCCTGCCCGGATCCGGCAATCAAGGCGCAATGGCCCCTGTTTGCCGAAAGCCACCTTTTTGAATTCGACGGCCGTGGCCCCGGCTCCGGCCACTTTGGACAGGCTTACCCCTCCGACATCCAAAGAAATTTCGGCATTGGCCTCCATCGGGCGAAAGCGGATTAGGACATCGTAAACGCCCCCGGCCTTGGCATTATAGAGTTCCCAGTAACCATGGGAATCCTGTGCCCATGGCCGTCCCTTGGTATGGCGCCAGTCCTGTCGGGTCAGGGTGGTGACTTTTTCTTGGGGTGCGCCGACATGGATCCTCGGGGGGGAATAGTTGTCGGGCCGGGTGGAGCTGACATCTTCAAACCACTTTTCGTAGGCGGCTTTCATTTCGGCCACTTTCGCAGGGGCTTTAGCTGACACATCGTCCAATTCCAGTGGGTCGTCCTTCATGTTGTACAGCTCGAACTTGGGCTCCCCTGTAAAGCCCTCCTTCCCGAAGCCACTTGCATGGAGCAGCTTCCAGTCCTGCGTCCTGGCATAGAAATTGTGGAATTTCATGGGCTGGTCTCCCCTGTGCGCCTGTATGACGATCATACGGTCTTCCCAACTAGCTGCAGCTTGGCAATCCCCTGTCAGCAGCGGGAGGATATTGCGCCCGTCCAAGTTTAGCCCGCACGGAACCCCGACTCCGCAAGCAGCCAGGAGGGTAGGCAGGATGTCGATATGGGCGGCGATGCGGTCTGTGCTTGCCCCTGCCTTTACCTTGGCAGGCCAATGCAGGAAAAACGGGCTCCGGGTCCCCCCTTCGTGAACAAAGGTTTTCATCCCTTTGTGCCCGGCCACGTACCGCCTCCCGTTGGGTCCATTGTCCACCATGAAGATGACGATCGTGTCCTCATAAATCCCTTCTTTGCGGAGGTGCTCGAACATCCTCCCGACATTGGTGTCGATGTTCTGGATCATTGCGAAGATCCGGGCGCGTTGGTCCTGGTCGTGCTTCGGAGGGAGTTTATGCCCTCTCTCCTGGGGGAACCGTTGGTTGGACAAGTCCATCTCCTTGTAGTCCTTGTAGTCCTTCTCCGGGACGTCATGGAACGGGCCGTGGGGGGCATTGGTCGGGAGGTAGATGAAGAAGGGCTTCTCTTTTGCCTTGGACCTAGAGATGAAGTCCATCGCGTTGTTGAAATAGATGTCCGTGCAATACCCCTCGAACTTTTCGGCTTTGCCATTCAGGAAAAGGACTGGGTTGGTGTACATACCTTCAGCGCCTTCTGGGTCGGAGGGTTGCCCGATCCCTCCCCCCCTTAGCACCAGGGATTCTTGGAAACCTTGGTCCATGGCTCTCATCGGGTAACAATCCCCCAGGTGCCATTTCCCAAATATGCCTGTCGCATAGCCGGATCCCAACAGGATTTCCGCGATGGTCGTCTCGGATTTGTCCATCATCGCTCTGCCGATGTAGGTGTCGATGCAGCGGGTGCGGTAGTTGTACCTTCCGGTCATTAGGCTGGCACGGGTCGGGGCGCAAACCGGGCTCACGTAAAAGTTCCTCGCAGTCCCAGAACGTTTGGCCATCGCGTCGATGTTCGGGGTTTTTAGCAGTGGGTTTCCTGTCGCCCCCAAGTCTCCGTACCCCTGGTCGTCCGTCATGATCAGGACGATGTTGGGCCTGGATGCAAATGTTGTGCCGACCAGGATGGTTAGGGTTGCTAGGATTAGGGGATGGTACTTCATGTCTCTGGAGTTTTGGACGAATTTTGTGCAAGGCCGTCATCCATAGGTCAAAGAGAAAACTACCCGCCCACGATGCATCCCCTTTTGGGATAACTCATTTACGAAATCACCAGCAGGTTCGATTTTATTCCTTCCTATGTCTGGATTTCCCTTGTTCTGACGGTAGTCATCGGTACGGTTGCTGTGCTAGTTTTCTAGAACAAAACCAAGGGGAAGCCCTACCCAGAAAAGCTCAAGAAACGGAAACTATTTCATTCTGCCGTCTTCGTTTTTTTAGTTTGTTAGCCTGTTTCTTGGCGTCAACTACACCTAGGGCCTGCAGGCCTTGAAGACGAACTTCCACTTGATCGAGAACAGGGCGAAGAAGTTTCCTAGGTTCCTAGCGGAACTGCCTAACAATTTGAAGGTCAGGTGGTTCAGTTCCCATAAACTCTGGCTTTGTGAAGAGGTGTACACCCTCCTGGTCTCCGACCACCAGGGACGCGTGAAAATGATCTGGAAAAGCAACCAGGCCAAATTTACCGCCATCCAGGGTTACCAACTTTCCGACTACTCCAAATTCTTCAAGAAGATCGGCTTTGCCCCGGAGACCCTGGCTCAACCTTCTGCCTTTGTGGTTGCGACCTATGGTTCAAGGAGTACAAGTTCATCTTTTACCTCCCCCTCGACATCAAGGCGAAGTAGGAGGCGTGCCATCCCTGGGATGACCGTCACTCTGCAGTACCAGGAGTGCGGGCAGCCTTTAGGGCTAGGATTTCTTTCCTGGCTTCGTCCTCCCTTCCGCAGCGTTTCGCCGCCCTTTCCAACAAACCGACCAATCCTTCCTTCTCGAATCCGGACAACCGGTTTGCCCTCAAGGCGAGCGCGTAGGCTTTTTCCAACTCTTTCACTGAGGCCTTGTCCCCTTTGTCCAATAAGAATTTTACGAATTCCACCAAGGTAAGGGGGTCGTCAGGTTCGATCCTGACGGACGCGTCGAAGTGTTGGAATGCTACCTTAGGTTCTGATTTTGCAAGTAGGGTCGCCATGAGGGCGTGCGCCCTTGAGTGGTTGGGTGCCAAGGCCAGGGCAGTGTCCAAGCATTTTCTAGCCGAGACCGGGCTTTGGTTCCCTGAATGCGCCAGGGCCAGGTTGTAGTGGGCGTTGGCGTCCCATGGGGCAAGTTTGGCGGCCTCTAGACCTTGCTTACTTGCCTCTGCAGCCATCCCGAAAGAGAGCAGGAAGGTCGAATAAACATTCCTCAGGATTGCGTCTTCCGGATGGATGGCTGTGGCTTCCCCATACTTGGCCTGGATAGATTGGATTTGCGATGGGGACTGAATTGCGAGTCCCTTGATTTGTCCATCCAAGAGGGCAGGGGAAAGCCCCCCGGGTTGTTGGCCGAGGAACGGGGGGCGGGAGAGGCGGCCTTGCATGATCCTCAGGATCCCTTGTTTCTCGAATTCCGTATAGCCAAGGGTCGGGTTCTTCTTTGGAGGGTGTGGTTCAATGCCTTCCAAATCCATGACCAATTGCCCGGCCAGGGCCGCTACAAGGTTGTTCCCTTCTAAGGTGAAGTGGACATGGTCAAGGAACAAGGGGGTTGGGGAGTCCGCTTCCCTTGTTTCAAATTCCTCGGCGATCTTCAGCAAGCGGGCATTTTGGGCACTTGCTACCGACTCGATGCACCCGTTAGTCCTGGAATCCGCTCGGAAACGGAAAGTGTCCTGGTCGCGGGCATCCTTCCACTTACCATCTTTCCATGATTGCAATGCCTGCCCTTCCGGTTTCAGTGGGGAACAGCCCCTCAAGTTGGAGGCGACCGTACACAGGATCACCTTGGCGCCTGCTTCTGCACCATATTGAGCGATTCCGGACAGGTTCCTGGTGAACTGTGCATAAACTTCTTCGAGTTCCTTGGATCCCCATTCAACGGGTACCAAATAGGATTCCATACCCTTCCAATGGAGCTGCTTGTCCCTGCCCCTAAGCATGGATGCCATCATTTGCCCTGTCCGGGTTTTTAACAATGCCATCCGTAACTTTCCTACCAAGGCGCCTGATCCTAATGCAGGGTTCGCAGGCCCGAACGGACCGATGACCTCATTGTTCCCCAAGTAGACCAACCAGTAGTCCGCTTCCAGTTGCCTGCATTCCTTCGCAATTTCCTTGGTCACATGGGAGTTGATTGCGGTAATCCCGAAATTGTAGACCTCCACCGGCCGGTTTTCGAATTGGCCGGAAAGCATCCTTTCCATCATGCGGGAGAACCCGAACTCCGGTTTCGGGTCCCCTTGGGCGGCGGAAGCCCCTAGCACGAGGATTCTCAAAGAACCGGCAGGTTTCTTCAGCGGGATCCCGAAGGGAACCGGAGTCCGCGGGTTTTGCTCCGGAAACCACGGCGTAGTGAAGTGGGGGTTGGCCACGTAATACTCCTTACCCCCGAATTCCTTTTTGAGCAGGAATGTTACCGGATGGCCGGTGCCTGCCATTCGGAGCATCCCTTCCACGACACCCAGGAAGACGACCGGGGAGAGGAGGGCCAGGAGCAATTTTGTACGCAGTCGGGTCTTCTTTCCCTTCATATCCTCCCTTTCATCCCTGAATTGTTTTGCCATTTCGAGTTTTTTCCTTGGAACCCGGTGCAATCATGTCCAAGCCAACTGATATCCGCATCCTCCAGGCTGACCTACAGTATATCCCTGTGGAGACCCGCGTCCCCCTAAAGTTCGGTACGGAAACTTTGACGAGTGTAGTCTGCGCCAGGGCATCTCTCCAAGTGGATAAAGCGGACGGCACACAGGCTACCGGCATGGGGGAAACTCCCTTGAGCGTGCAGTGGGTATGGCCATCCTCTGTGCCTTACAGTTACCGGCTCGAAAGGATCCAGGCATTTTGCGGGGAACTGGTAGCCGCATATTGCAAATCCGGCGCATCGGGGCACGCACTGGAGCTGGGGCAGGATTTTATCAGCGGTTACTTGCCTGGATTGTTGGAAGACTTCAACTCCGGACAGGAACATCCCATGCCCTGGTTGGCCGCCCTAGTCTGCACTTCCGCGTTCGACATAGCCCTTCATGATGCTTACGGGATTGCGAACTCCCAGCCTGTTTATGCCACCTACATCTCCGAATACCTGAACCGGGACCTAGCTTCTTTTCTAGAGCCTGTAGCAGGCTTTGCCGATTTCGGGGGACAATATCCATCCGATTACCTGGAATCCGAACGACCGGAGTTCTTGCCGGCTTGGCATTTGGTCGGTGGCCTCGATTTACTGGACGAATCCGAACTGACCGGGGATGAACCGGATGACGGTTACCCGGTGTTGCTGGAAGACTGGATCCGGCGGGACGGCTTGAACTGCCTGAAAATCAAGCTGCGGGGGAACGACGCGGCCTGGGATTATGGCCGCTTGGTCAGGGTGGGGGAGATCGCCAGGAACATGGGTGTCGACTGGCTGACGACGGACTTCAATTGCACGGTGACCAACCCTGCCTACGTAAACCGGATCCTTGACCAACTCCTTTCCCGGCACCCCGCGGTTTATGGAAAGATCCTCTACGTGGAACAGCCTTTCCCCTATGAATTGGAGCAACACCGGATGAATGTCCGGAGTGTCTCCGCCCGCAAACCCCTGTTCTTGGATGAAAGCGCCCATGACTGGCAGCATGTCCGCTTGGGTTGGGAACTTGGATGGACTGGCGTCGCACTGAAAACTTGCAAGACCCAGACCGGCGCCCTCCTTTCCCTTTGTTGGGCCAAAGCCCACGGGATGACCCTCATGGTGCAGGACCTGACCAACCCCATGCTGGCGCAAATCCCCCACGTCCTTCTCGCCGCCCACGCAGGCACCATCATGGGGGTCGAGACCAACGCCATGCAATTCTATCCCGAAGCCTCAAACAAGGAGGCCAAAGTCCATCCAGGGTTATACCAACGCCGCAATGGCCTGTTGCAACTCGGCACGATCCAGGGGCCAGGCTTCGGTTACAGGGCAGGGGAAATGTAAGGCCTTTCTCCCCTGATTGCCCCTCGGGTCACCCCCCGTACGTTGTCTCGTGCAAGACCTTCCCGAGGTCGTCGAACCAAGAGAAGGACAACTTCCCATCCGCGACCTCCACTTGCAGGAAACCGCCTCCGCGCTCTTTTTGTGCATAGAGTTGTTTGATCAAGCCTTCCGGGTCAGTGGACGCCGGGTCGCCAGGTTTGCGGCCTAGGCGGGAATTCTGGTCGATCAACGCCCCGCAAGAGAACTCCTGGATGCCGCTTTGGTGGACAGAATGGTACTGCCAATGCCGGTCCCCGCAAACGATGTAAAAATGCTTCTGGTCCAGCCCGTTTTCCTTGAGCCATGAGAAGAACTCGTCCCGCTCCGGCCGGAAGCCACCAATATTGGTATGGTTGTCCGTCTTTCGCTTGTCATCCGGGCCGACCATGGGGGTGGGGGAGATGAGTAACTTGAACTTCGCGTCGCTGGCCAGGAGGGTTTCCTTAAGCCACGCTT
>JAYPDO010000197.1:0-635 GCA_038125285.1 Opitutia bacterium | reverse complement strand
CTTTTTGTTCCGCCCCCCAGATGGTCTTCTCAGGGGTTTCCGGGCCGGCGTTGTCGCTACGGTACATCCGGTTTTCGGTAAGCCAGATTTGCAAGTCCTTGCTCACCCTATGTGTCCGGTAGGTCAGGACATCCGGATCCCCATGGGCTCCGTAGGGAAGTTGCTCTAGAAGGGTGCCTTTTGCTTGTTGGACTGTCGGCAAATAGTCCCCCGAATTGTCGCCGTCGTCGATTCGGTAATCGTGGTCATCTACCATCCAATAAGTCGGCACTTTGGCGAAGAGGGCCTTGTATCGGGGTTGGATGAATTGTTCATGCCACTTTTGGCGGAGTTCGGGTATCGTTTGTGCCCGTGGATTGTCCGGGGTGTCGTAGTAGACATTGTCACCCGTACCGACAAAGAAATGCGGGCCTTGTTTCAAGATGCTCTCCAAGGCCGGGTATCCCAAGTGCTTGTCCGGGCCGTCATAGGGGGGCGGGAGTTTGGTGTTGTTTTCCAAAAGGTGCTGCTCCAGGTCGATCCGGTTGTCCCCGTGGAACTTTGCGTAGTTCATCCCCGTCACCACGACAAACTTGACCGGGATGTCCTTGTCCGGGCCTGGCAAAGTCCTGAACTCGGCAGTCGCTCCAGTTATT
>JAYPDO010000196.1:0-7862 GCA_038125285.1 Opitutia bacterium | reverse complement strand
GTACGGATACTCCGCCTCCCGCTTCCCGTCATCGTACCAACGCCGCACAACCCCCTCCAATTTGCCCTCCTTGAATGTACCTTCGGCCATCCTCATCCCATTCTCGTGCCATTCCTGCATTAAGCCATGCGCCACGCCATCGGCGTACATGCTGTGCTGCATGACCTGGCCGTTTTCATACCACTTCCTTCGCACCCCCCATTTCTTGCCGTCTTGGTACTCTTGTTGAATCTTGGGATGCCCGTTCGCATAACGACCGTCTACAACGGCGCCCTGGAACGGCTCCCTCCCGTTCACCTCGAAAAACACACCGCCTCTGTCCTGGAGCGCGTCCTTCTCGATCACCCTCAATTCATCTTGGAATTTCGGTTCGCCGCAATGGATGCAGTGGGTTGCGTTCACGCTGACCAGACCAAAACAAACCCGGCATCGAACCAGTTCGGAAGTCGCCCAGGACAAGGTAAAGGACAGGCATAGGAGGGCTGAAAAGCTAAGGGATACTGTGGAAACACGCATATTGTTTAGCTGACAAAAAGTTTGCGCAGGCATCCCTGCCCGATAATCTTGTTTTGGTCAAATTCGAATGCGAGCCAAGCGCCTTACTTTCCGGCTACCCCGCCCCTTCCTCGCAATGTTGTTGGTTCTGCCCCTCACAAAAATGGGCGGCCCCCGACATCCGCCTGCCCTTGATCAGGAGGAAGCAGGGGAAGTTGCCCAAGCACCCAAGGGAACCAATCCAGAGACCATCCCAATCCCGGCTTCAGCCCCAGCCACACCTTCCGGCCATGGAAAGGTCTCCCCTGCCAACCAAGCAAGTCCCACACATCCGCTCCTCCTGTCCTTGGCCCAAGGAAACCCGCTTATGCTGTCCATCGGGAACTCCCTTCCCCGCAATGCCTGGCTCCGACCTTCGCAAGTATTGGCGGACAATTTCCAAACCACCCTTGGTACCGACCCGGCCAACCGCCTGAGTGACAGAAGGCCGCACGCCTTCACTGGATTTGTCGGGGATCCGTCCCACGGCACCAGGATTTCGCTGGCCATCGCGGGAACCTCGCTCGCTGCCATCGTGACCGAAACAGACGGGACAACCCACGAAATCACAACGATCCCCGGAGATGACGGTTTGTTGGCCAAGTCCACCCTCCCCCCGACGTCCGGTTTCCGTTGCCGGATCAATCCCCAAAGGCGGCTTTCTTCCACGTCCCTCCCAACCGAATCTTTCCCCCCGGCTGAGCCGATTATCCGAGCAGCAACCCTTTCCCCCATGAACGAGGAAGGCGGCAAAGACCCCGCCTCAGGGAATTACGACCACATCCTCGACCCGGTACCGGGCGGCCAGCTTTATGAAAACTCCCTCCCAGACGCCTACCTGCTCGTAGTCCTGGACAAATCTGCAACCGGCGAAGACTCCACGGAAAACCTCACCACAAAGACCGCCCAGTACATCGCCCGCATCGCCCTTCTCTCCGCCATTTACGAGCACCAAATTGGCATCCGCACCCGTTTCCAGGAACTCATCCTCATCCCCGACTCCGCTTCCTACAGCGACATCCCCTTCTCCACCACGGACAACAACAAATCCATCGAAGACTTCGGGACCTGGGGCGAAGCCAACCGTCCCCGCACCAAATCCCCCAGGACCTACGCCACCAAATTCGGGGCAGGTCTCTCCGGAAGCACCATCGGCCTGGCCTACATTAATACCGCCAACACCTCCCTGGCCTACAGCCTCATCCGGACAGAGTTCGATGTTTCCCTCCTAACCCATGAAGCCGGCCACATCCTGGGTAGTATCCACAGCACCGGAGGCGTCATGAACGCCAGCTACATTTCTGGCCAACAAAACTTCTTCACCTTCACCAGCACAGGCCAGACCGCTGCCCAACAGATCTATAACGGTTCCAAAAACGACTTCTCTGGCACTGCCCCGCTTCGCCATCCAGGGGAAATCCCCTTTGCAATCGATGACTTTACCACCTCCGCCCCGGATACCCCCGTCATTCTCACCCCATTGGACAACGACTTGGCCAGCGTCCCCGGCGGGGAGTTCAACACCAGCCTCACCCTCCTCGAAACCGGGCCGGTCTTCCCGGTAGGCTCGGCCACACTGGTACAGGACGGGAACACCCTCACCCTCTCACCCAAGCCAGGCTACGAAGGGATCGTATGGTTCAGCTACACCCTCAAAGGGAGCGTAGGGAACGGCGGGGAAGGGTGGCTCCATAAAGGCGATGCCGCAGTCCTGTTCGGCGACCCTCCTCTAAAAGGCTCACTCACCTTGCACCCGGGCGACGTGGAAACCTACACCCCCGATGGCCAGGGCGACATCATCCTCCAGTCCACCCCGGCCCATGCCCATGCAACCATTCCGCTAGACGCCCCAAGGACCATCCTCCTCCACGTCGCTTCCGATGCCTCCGGCAGCGACTCCCTGTCCTACACCAAAGACGGCCAAACCTATACCCTCTCCATCAACTATTCCCCTACCCAAGACATCCCCACCCGGTCTGACATTTTCCTGCATCCCGGTACCAGCACCCTCCGCTTCGACCCTACCCAGAACGACAGTTTTAGCGGATCCAGGATGTCACTAAAGATCCAACCCACGCTTGGAACAACAGACACCACCGCCGACCTCCTCCCCAACGGGCACCAACTCGTCTCCGCAACCTTGCAAGACAACAGCAAAGGCACCCTCGTAGTCGAAACCCACACCCACCTGTTCGAGGGCTCTACCATCCAGCGCAAAACCGGGTTCCTCAACTTCACCCCCCACCCCTCTGCAACCGGCATCGCGGAAATCCGCTACACACTCCAAGACGCAGCCGGCAACTCGAAGGAGGAGTCAGCCCTCGTATACCTCAAGCTCCATACCATCACGTCCCCATCTGGCGAAGTCCACTACATCCGAGAAAACCATGGCATCCATCTCCAATACCAAGTGCATGGCACGAGCACCGCCACGGCCATCACCGGAGGTTTCACGACTACCTGGGACATCTCCGCCAAACCGGCACACGCCTCCGCCACCATTGCCTCCCCTGGCCAAACCTCCACGACCGCCACCTTCTCCCACCCCGGCAACTATACACTGCGCCTCACTACAAAGGATTCCCGCGGCAACCAATACCAATCCACCCGTGAAGTCCACGTCCTTGCTGAAGGGAAAGACCCGCCCCAAGGTGCCAACCTCGCCCCAGCCATCCAAATCCCGTCCGGAACCGTCAAGTTATCCGGCAACACGCTCAATACAGGATCGCTGCCTGTGTACGTCATGGATGACGACGGTCCAGCCATCACCCCCAACCAAACCTGGTCACTGCTCTCCGGCTCGGCGCAACCCACCATTACCTCTCCAAACTCAACCCTCACCAACATCCAATTCGGCACCAACGGGCACTATACCTTGCGCCTATCCTCGGATGACGGTGCGGCCAAGACGTTCAGGGAACTCCGGGTCCAATACCCCGGCCAATCCCCAGGGAGCCCGATGGCCATCGGCGTCGCCCCAATCCAACTCCCCTCTAATTCCCCAGCCTTCCTTGTTCCCCTTTACCCCCTCTTTCATGACAATGAAGACCCGGACACCTCTCTCACCTTTTCCCTTCTCCCCTCAAACGCTAGCCTCCTCCTGAAATCCCCACAAATTGCTGGAGATCCGCCAGGCCTGTCCATCCAACCCCAAGCTAATACCAATGGTTCGGGCACCCTAACCGTACAGGCCACGGATACCGACGGTAATTCCGCCACCACGGAAATCCAGGTCATCGTCAGCAACCATCCTGCAACCATCGAGGACTCCACCACAACCCTCCCGGAAAACAGCCCCGAAGAGACAACCGTCCACACCCCTCTCACCAACAACCCGGACGGCGACACACTCCTGTTCGAAATCCTCTCCTCCACGCCGTTCCCGGACACCTTTGCCATCGACCCAGGGACAGGGGAAATCACCGTGGCAAACCCAGGCTCCCTAGACTTCGAAACCAACCCCGAGCACACCCTCAAAATCACCGTCACCGACGCACACCTCCTCCACCAACCACGCACGGCCACTATCCTCGTCCTCCTCGAAGACATCAACGAACCGCCTACCCTCCAACTGGAAGGCACCACCTTTACCAACCTGGATCCCACCCCCGTCCACCTCGCGAACCTCGCTCCCGTTGACCCCGAAGGGGACGCCCTCACCCTCTCCATCCTGTCCGGCAACGATGACAACGCCTTCAGCATCGACACCGCCAAGAACCTCCTCCTCAACGACACCTCCAGCTTCAACCTCGCCACCCACCCACGCCGTACCCTCACGATCCGCACCACCGACAACGGCACCCCGCCCATGTCCACCGACACCCCAGTACGTATCGACTACCACGAATGCATCAACCCCACTGGCACCAACGACCCCTACTACCTCATCCCCACAAATGCCACGGTCGACGCCACTTGGCAGAACACCAATTTTGACCACTCCGGCTGGACACAAGGCACATTCCCCATCGGCTTCGACACCTCCCGCATCTACAACCCCAGCATCAGCACTAACGTCAAAACCGACATGTGGAAAAAATCCACATCCCTCTACATCCGCATCCCCTTCGACATCACGGACACTTCAACAATCGGCACCTTCTACCTCAATGCCGACTTCGACGACGGCCTCACCGCCAGCCTCAACGGCACCCGCATCCTCACCCTCAACGCCCCCGATACCCCCGCTTACAACTCCTATGCCATCGCCGACCAGTCCGCCACCCCCCCCTACCTCCATACCCACGACCTCAAAAGCCACATCCACCTCCTCGCAAACGGCCCCAACATCCTTAGCCTTCACCTCCTCAGCTCCATCACCAACGACCCCGACGCCTTCCTCAACGCCCGTATCCACATCTCCTCCATCGGCACCACCCTCGCCGCCGCACCACCCCAAATCCAGTCAGACGGCATCGGCGGCTTCGGCATCCCCGGACGAACCACCACCCCATTGAAAGGCACCATCCTCGACACCGGGGGCGAGCAACCCTCCATCGGCCTCGTCCTCGACTCCCAGGACAAAGGCGAAAACCCCGACAACTGGACCCACCACTTCGTGCTCCCAACCTTTACCGGCACCAACTTCGAACACACCGCTACCGACCTCCTCCCCGGCACCACCTACTACTACGCCTTCTACGGCACCAATTCCGGCGGCACCGCATGGTCAGCAACCAACAACTTCTCCACCCGTACCAACCGCCTACCCTCCCCCGCCCAGGACACCTACTCCGCAACGGCCGGCATCCCACTCCAAACAACAATTTCCAACTCCGTCCTTGCCAACGACTCCGACCCCGACAGCCACCCCCTTTCCGCCACCCTTACCAACGCCCCCCAGCACGGCATTTTCCAATTCCACCCCGACGGAACGTTCAGCTACACACCCGACCCCACCTTCTCCGGCGCGGAAACCTTCGCCTACCTCCTCGCCGACCCCTACGACGCCTCCTCCACCTCCCACACCTGGATCGCAAAAAAAGGCATATGGAAATACAACGACACCGGATCGACCCTAGGCTTCACATGGCGCTTGCCCGACTACGACGATTCCGCCTGGACATCCGGCAACGCCGAAATGGGCTATGGCGATTCCGACGAAACCACCACCCTCTCCTACGGCGGCAACCCCTCCGCCAAAACCCCCGCCTACTACTTCCGGAAAACCTTTACCCTCCCGGACGACGCCGTCCCCCTTTCCGCACGCCTCATCCTCAAACGCGACGACGCCGCGGCACTCTTCCTCAACGGCAAAGAATTCCACCGCGACGCAAACCTCCCCAACCTCGCCTCATCCAAAACCTACGCCACCTCGGCCACGACCCTAGAAAACGTCTACTCCGACATCCACATCCCCGCCACACTCCTCCAACCCGGACAAAACCTCCTTGCCGTGGAGATCCACCAAGCCACCCCCCTTTACGACACGGATAACGACCTCTCCTTCGACCTCGAACTCACCGGCACCCTCCGCGCCACCACCACCGTTACCATCAACGTCTCCCCGTCAGACCCCTCCACTGATACCGACAAAGACGGCCTCCCCGACCTCCTCGAATACGCCCTCGGCACAGACGCATCCACCATCACCAGCCCCTCAGAAGCTACCCCCGCCCTCTCCTTCTCCAGCGACACCATCGACGTCACCTACACCCGCGCCCAAACCATTTTCACCTACACCATCCAAACCTCCGCCAACCTCAAAGCCTGGCAAGACGCCATTCCCTCTTCCACCGAAACAAACCTGAACCCGAACGGCACAGAGACCTTCACCGCGACAATCCCCGCACCCGGCCCGGGCAACTTTTTTCTCCGCATCCAGATCACCACCCCGTAAACCCAATAGCTAGCCCCAAACGGAAATTTTCGTCCGGACACAACAATTTGCTATCATTTTCAAAAGGGCTTGTCATTCTTTGCAACCGTCCGCCCATTAACGCGAAAAATACACGGCAACGGACATAAGTAACAATCCCAATGCCCTTGAATGAAAACCGCTTCATTGCGTACCCTCGACCAATGCGTAGAACTCCGCCCCAGCCCCTTGCACGGACTTGGGCTCTTTGCCACTAAGGACATCCCCAAAGGCACAATCTGGTGGAAAGCGAAGCGGACTAACGTCCTGCTCCTCAACCGCTCCCAATACACGACCCTGCTGTCCTCGCACATCAACGGGACAGTACAGAACCTACTCGATATTGCCAGCATCTACGGATATTACTCCGCAAAGCTCGACAGCATCGTCGTCTGCCTGGACAACGCCCGATACGTCAACCACTCCTTCGAGCCCAACTCAGGTGCACCGGAAAACGGCGACCCCCTGGCCTCGGTCACCCTCAGGGACATCAGGGCAGGAGAAGAAATGACTGAAGACTACTCCAGCTACGACCAATGCCAATGGAGCAAAATCACCTGCTCCGAACCATTCCTCGACTACCCCCCTGCCCAAGTGCCTAGAGACTGTCCCCAAGAAGTCCTGACAATGGCCTGACCCCAAGAGACCCATGGCTATGAAAGAAGTGGAATCCCATTTGGCCATAAGACATCGGTATCCAGCCAAATGGTTAATAACATGAAAATTGGAGCTGCCCGCATAGCCACTTTATGGATTCTCTTTATGACATTATACAAGGCTTCCCTCCATGGCGATGAAGTGGGGAGTGTGGTAAGGGTTGATAAAGGGGTGGGCGCCAATCAATTGCCCAGGCTGGAACAGTTCAGCCTGGGGGAGGGAGTGGCTTTGGAAATGGTCTTGGTTCCACCAGGAAATTTCAAAATGGGGGCTGGGCAGCTTCAATCAGGAACAGACAAAAAGGTCAGGGATGTAAAGATAACGAAGCCGTTTTAAATAGGAAAATTCGAGGTAACACAGGCACAATGACAGGCCGTGGTAACCACAAACCCAGGCAAGCCCTGCAACCCTAGCCAACCAGTCAAATTCGTGTCTTGGGACGACTGTCAAGACTTCGTAAGGAAACTGAATGAAAGGACCACGGGCGGTTTCCGGCTTCCTACCGAGGCGGAGTGGGAATACGCCTGCAGGGGCGGAACGGACACGTCATTCGCCTTTGGCGAGACAATCACCAAAAGGGACGCGAATTTTGGCCGCGGGGACGAAGGGAAACCCGAACCGGTCGGTCGTTATCCGGCTAATGCCTTCGGATTGCATGACATGCACGGAAACGTCTGGGAGTGGTGCCAAGATTGGACGGGGGATCTACCGGAAGGGCCGCTAAAGGATCCAAAGGGTCCCCAGGCGGGAAAGGAACGGATCCTGCGCGGGGGGTGTTTTTACGACGGGCCAAAAGGCGGGCTCAGCTCCAGCT
>JAYPDO010000195.1:1330-7951 GCA_038125285.1 Opitutia bacterium | reverse complement strand
TCCTGGGTTTTCAGGATCCTTTCCCGGATCTGGGTTTCCTGGATGTTGATGTTGCGGCCTTCGGCCTTGGCTTTGACCTTGATTGCGCTGAGCCGGTTGGCGAATTCACCTAGTTGGTGGTGGAGGTCGTTGAGGAATTCCCGGTTTTCCTCAATGTGGCGTATGGTGGGTGCGAACATGGTTTCTGAAAGTTGTGGGTTTGTTCCTAAACACCCTGGCCGCGGGGTTGTCAATTCCCGGAGTTTTGCATTCCTTGCTGGATCCTTTGCTGGTCAAGGCGGAGCATTTCCAGGTTTTTTTGAATTTCTTCATCAGACATCCCAGCGATCTTTTGATGGGCCATGGCGATGCTGCCTTCCTTGGCAAACTCGATGAGCTGGACGAGGGTGAGTTGGTTGAGGATTTTGTTGGCCAACAGGGCGGTGAGGTCGTTTTTGTCGTTTTCGTTCATTTGGGGTTGCGGGTCAAGGTAGGTTCTGCGTTCGGTTGGGGACTGTCAAAAGGAAAGGGTTTGAAAGAGCAAATGGCACTGGCAAAGAGGATCCAAATCATCGGGGCTCACCCTGACGATTGTGAATACGCTTGCGGGGGAACGGCAGCGCTTTGGAGGGAGGCCGGCAGCGAGGTGCAGTACGTCAGCCTGACGGACGGATGCAGCGGCCACCACGAACAATGCGGGGAGAAACTCGTCCAACGCAGGGAAAAGGAAGCCATGCGGGGGGCGGGGTTGATCGGGGCAAGTTGTGAAGTCCTGGACATCCATGACGGGCACTTGGAGGCGAATTTGGAAAACCGGTTGAAGGTGATCAAAGTGATCCGGGATTTCCGTCCGGACTTGGTGCTGACGAACCGTCCAAACGATTACCATGCCGACCACCGCTACACCTCGCAATTGGTGCAGGACGCGTCGTTCTTGCTTCGGGTGCCGAATGTCGTGCCGGAGGCGCAAGCGATGGAGCGGATGCCGGTGATCGCATATTTTTGGGACGCTTTCAAAAAGCCATCCCCTTTCCATGCGGATTGTGCGGTGGATGTGGACCGGGTTTTCGAGTTGAAATGCAGGCAAATGTGCTGCCATGAGAGCCAGTTCATGGAGTGGTTGCCATGGTTGGACGGGAGGCTGGACGAAGTGCCGCCGCAAGGCATGGAGCATGGGCGACTCAAGTGGATGAAGGAGTATTTCGGGAGCCATCACAGGCCTTCAATCGCGGATGTGGAGCGAGAGGCATTGGTGAAGCGGTATGGTAAGGAACGAGGGGGCGCAGTGGAAATGGCGGAGGCCTTCGAGTTATGTGAATACGGGGAACAACCGCCGGACGGGGATTTGGGGAGATTGTTTCCGATGGACTGAGAGGAATCCTGTACAGGTTTCCTTGGGGATGGCGATTGGATTGGTAATGAATTTCCGAATCCAGGGCATTTTGGTATTCTTGGTCGCCGTGCTTTCCGCCTCCGGGGGGGACGGGGAAAAAACTTGGGCGACGCTGGAGTCCTACTGCGTCCAATGCCATGGGGAGGAGGGAAAAGTGAAAGGGAAGCTAGACCTGCTGGAACTTGGGGAGGCAGGACTCAGGAAGGACGCCAAGGCGCTGGAGAAGATGCTGGAAGCGGTGGAATTCGAGGAAATGCCACCTGAAAAAGCGAAGGAGTTGCCTGCAGAGGAAAGGAGCCAATTGGCAAAGGGGTTAAAGGCCTGGATGGACGCTGCGGTAATGGCGGAAAAGAAAATTGCGCAACCCTCGATCCGCAGGATGAACCGTTTCCAATATGCCAACGCAGTGAAAGACCTGCTAGAATTGAAGGTGGAGGTATTCCCCCTGCCTGAGAAAATCTTGAAGGACATCAGCGGCTATTTCCAACCAGACAAAGGTAAAATGCCGGAAAAGATGACCGTGAGTTGCCGCCCCTTGGGAAAATCAGGGTTGATCGAGCCGAGGTTGGCCGGGGTCACGCCCTTTCCCCAGGACTTGCGGGCTGAGCATGGATTTGACAACCGGGCGGACCACTTGTCGATGTCGCCCATGCTCATGGAAGCATTTCTGAAACTTGCGAAGTCCGTTGTGGACAGCCCCAATTTTTCCTCCAGGACGTGCGGGGTTTGGAGGGAATTATTTGTCCAATCGGAGGGAGACAAACTTGATGGCCAAGTGCAGACGCGGCTCAGGAAATTCCTCACCAAGGCCTACCGGAGGCCTGTTGACGATAGGACACTGGACTTGTACACCAAGAAGCTGGCAACCCTCCAGGAAAGCGGCATGTCCTACACGGATGCCATGAAACGTCTCGTGGCGGCTACCTTGGCATCGCCCCGTTTCCTCTATCTCTACAACATCCCTGAGGCTGCCTATGAAAGGGCGTCCAGGCTGTCCTTCCTCCTGTGGGGGAGCCTCCCCGACGATACCTTGCTGGAAGCCGCAGGAAACGGGATTCTGGATACGCAGGAAGGAGTAAGCGGGCAAGTCGCCCGTATGCTCAAAGATCCGAAGCTCAAAAGGTTCTGCGACAGTTTCCCCTCCCAATGGCTGCAGTTGGACCGCATCCTCTCATCCGTCCCCGATTTCGAGCATTTCAGGGACTTCTATTACGCCGCGCCGAATTACCGCACCAGCATGGACATGGTACTGGAGCCATTGCTGCTGTTTGAAACCGTCTTGGTGGAAAACCGTAGCCTCCTGGATCTCATCGACCCGGACTTCAGCTATCGCTCCCCACGCCTGCAAAAATGGTACGGGGAAGAGATTTCCGGGAACAAACTGGGAGGACCGGTGACCATTCCCTTCCAACGCGTCCCGGTGAAAGACCGAAGGCAAGGCGGGGTCATCACATCTGCCGCCATGCTCACGATGACCTCCGGCCCCCTGGAAAGCAAACCCATCACCCGTGGGGCATGGGTCACAACCGTCATCTTCAACAACCCGCCAGAACCTCCCCCTGCCAATGTGCCGCCCCTGAAAATGGAACCGGAAGGGGAACCGGCCAAACTGACCTTGAAAGAGCGGTTCGTAGCCCATAGGGAACGGCTGGACTGTGCAGGTTGCCACGCCAAGCTCGACCCGCTTGGGTTCGCCCTGGAAAACTACGACCCCGTTGGCCGTTGGCGAGACACCTATGAAAATGGCCTCAATGTCGATGCGAGGGGGATACTTTTCAGGAAGCATAAATTTGACGGGCCGGTCGCATTCAAAGATGCCATGCTGGCCGAAAAAGATCGCTTCGTGCGTGCATTCGCCGCACATTTGCTATCGTTTGCACTATGCCGGGACTTGGAACCTTCTGACTCCCCTGCCCTGGACAAGATCACCGAAGAGACCATCAGCGGGGAATACAAAATCCAGGAATTGCTCCATGCTGTCACCCAATGCGAACCCTTCCTGGGAAATTGAATTTATGAGAAACACTGACCGACGCACCATCCTCCGCGGCCTGGGTAGTACGGCAATGTCGCTGCCTTGGCTGGAAAGTTTGTCCGCCAAAACCGGAAAGGTACCCTCCCCGCCCCAAAGGGCAGCATGGTACTATGTCCCGATCGGGGTTGTACGTAGGGGGTTCTTCCCTGGGGAAGCGGACGCCGCCATCCCGGCATTCACCTCAAGCCGTGAGCGGATCCTCCCGAACCAGACCTTGCCCCTCGGGCTTCAGGAATGGAACCTCACCCCGACCCAGGAACCCCTGGCCAAACACAAGGACAAGCTGACCTTCATCACCGGCCTCAACCGTGTCTTCCAGGAAGGCACGGACGTCCACGCCCAATGTGCCTCGGCCTACCTCACTAGCGCGGCGCCCTACACAGTCACCCAGTCCCCCTACCCTATCGCCCGGACATTGGACCATGTCATCGCGGACCACATTGGGAAGGACACCCCATTCCGCACCCTCGAATTCAGCTGTAACAGCCACAAAGACAACAAGGAATCCATCCAATTCGACAACATATCCTGGTACGGCACAGGGCATGTCGCCCCATCCATGCGCGACCCGAGGAAAGTTTACGAACGCCTCTTCGGGATGAAGGATTCCGAGGCAAGCCGAGACATCACCGACCTCGTCCTTAGCGATGCCAAAACCCTCCAGCGAGAACTTGGCCAGGCCGACAAGGCGAAGTTCGAGGAGTTCTTCGACTCCGTCCGCGCGATGGAGACCCAGATGGCGAGACTGGATAAACTCCGGGGGGAAATCGCCAAAAACCCGATGGATGAACCGCCTGACGCACACCTTCCCCGCGGAGAGTACATCCGAGTAATGGGCGACCTCTTTGTCCACGCCCTCCAGACCGGCCTGACCCGCGTCGCAACCTTCATGATCGGCCCAGAACGTTGGGACACACCCTACACCTACGAAAGCCTGTTCGAAAAGCCCCGCAGCCACCACCAAATGTCCCACAACCAAGGCAAGTACATCGAAGACCTCCTCAAAGTGGACAAATTCCACATGGAGCAGTTCGCCTATATCCTGGGAAAAATGGATACCATCCAGGAAGCCAACGGCACCACCCTCCTGGATAACACCATCTTCACCTATGGCTCCGGCCTCGGCGACGGTGCGACCCACCAATACTCTGCCCTGCCAATCATCATGGCCGGTTCAGGGGGGGGCAAACTCCGGACAGGCCAACTCCTCAACCTTTCCGACACAGTGGGCGCAGGAGTCCGGGGGTCGGACAAGCAGTTCCCGAAAGCCAAAGGCGGCGAACCGTTGGCCAACTTGTGGCTTACGCAGATTGAGGCGTTGGGGATTCAGGAGAAGAGGTATGCGGACAGTACGGGGGTTCTGGGGCAACTGCTGGTTTGACAGGACACCCAACCTCCTCAGCCCTGGGGCAAATAATTTTCAAAAACAGACGTTTTTGAAGGAAAGAAGGCGGCCTTCAAATGGGGTCACTCCAGGGTCAATCCACTCATTGGATTCCTTGCTGCGAAACCTGTGACACGTAACTGATTCTTCGGGGAATAAGATACTCTGCCCAAAACTGGGGTGTGTTGAGGGTATTGGGAATTGCGCAGGGTAAGGAAAGATCCCAAGTTCGAGGCATGAACATGACTTTCAGGAACTTCATCACGACCATAGCATCCACCCTTGCCCTTTCCTCCCCAGCCCATGCCGAGGGAGGGGAATGGGTCTCCCTGTTCAATGGTAAGGATTTGACGGGATGGACGATCAAAATCGCCAAGCGGCCCCTGGGTCAAAACTATATGGATACCTTTAAGGTCGAGGACGGGATTTTGAAGGTGGATTATGATGGCTACGGGAAATTTGACCAACAGTACGGTCACCTTTTTACCAACCTTGCCTACTCGCACTATGTATTTCGCCTGGAATACAGGTTTGTTGGGAAGATGATGCCGGATGCGCCCCACTATGTGAACCTGAACAGCGGAATCATGGTGCACGCACAACCCCCGCAAAGCATGAGGTTCGACCAGGGTTTCCCGTCCAGCCTGGAAATGCAATTCCTGGCCGACGAGGGGAAGGGTCCAAGGGCAACGGGAAACCTCTGTACGCCGGGTACACATGTGGAGATCGACGGCAAACTGGTTACGCAGCACATCGTGAAATCGAGCGCACCGACTTTCCCTGCCTGCGAATGGGTACGGGCTGAAGTCGAAGTACGGGGCAACGAGGAGGTCATCCATCGGGTAAATGGGGTTGAGGTGCTACGCTACCAACATCCACTGCTTGATCCATCCTGCAAAATCTCCCCGGCCTCCGACATTGTCTCGGCAGGGGGAGGTGTGCAGTTGGGCTATGGCCACATCGCCTTGCAGGCGGAAGGCCAACCGGTGTGGTTCCGAAATATCAAAATCAAGTCGCTAGAGACCCGGTAAGCTGCCAAACGCATTATAAAAACAGCCTGGCTGTTCTACGTGACGAGTGGCATTCTTATCCTAGGCCTACCCTCCAAGGCTGTCCCTTAGAGAAAATACGGCGATAAGAAATCGCCGCTCAGGTTAGTACAACGTCCGCCAGTCGAAGGCTTCGTCCATAACGTTGCGGTGGAGTTCGAGCATCTGCTTTTTCATGCGGGAGAATGTCTCCGGCTCTTTTCCGGAGAGGTCGGTGTCTTGGGTAGCGTCGGCGCGGAGGTTGTGGAGGCGGAAGTTGGTAAGGGCGGTCGCCTTGATGTCCCCAATGAATTTTTCGAGGAACATATTCTGCTTGGGAAGGTCGATTTCGGGGTCGGCCAGGAGGCAGTAGTCGCCGTCACGGATTACGCAGACAGGACGGGAGGGGTTGTAGAACCAATAGAGGGGTTTGGTGCGGCAAAGGGTACCGTTGGCAAAGAGCGGGAGGAGGCTAGTGCCGTCGAGGATGACGCCCTGGGGAAGCGGTACACCGGCTGCGGCGCAGGCCGTCGGGAGGATGTCGACCAGCCCAGCAGGAACGTCGGACTGGCTACCGGGTTTGATCTTGCCGGGCCAGCGGATAATGCCAGGTTCACGGATGCCACCTTCCCAGAGTTGGGTTTTCCTGCCTTTTAGGTTGCGGTTGTTGGAGCGGTCAGTGCGGTAGCTTCCGTTGTCGGAGGTGAAGAAGACGAGGGTGTTGTCCGTGGCTCGGATTTCATCGAGCTTTTTGAGGATGCGGCCAGCGGCGTTGTCCATATTTTCCACGGCACCGTAATAC
>JAYPDO010000195.1:633-1320 GCA_038125285.1 Opitutia bacterium | reverse complement strand
GTGGCGGGCGGCCAGCTCCGGCGGGGAGGCTACGCGTTGGTGGGGCTCGTGGAAGCAGATGTTGATGAAGAAGGGTTTTCCCGGATTCTTGTCGGTATGGTTGTCGAGCCAACCGATGGTCTCGTCGGCCAAGATTTGGCAGGAATAGCCTTCGACTTCCCCCAGGGCTTTGCCGTTGCGGACGAAATTGGTGGGATTGTGATGGGAGGGGACGGCATTGTTGCCAGTGGCGATCCAGTAATCGTAGCCGTGGTCACCTGGATTGGGTCCACCGGTTCCTTCTTCAAGGTTGTAGCCGAGGTGCCATTTTCCGATGTGCGCGGTGGAATAGCCACCGGATTTGAGGAGTTCGGCGATAGTGGTTTCTTCTACCCGGAGGTGCATCTTTTGGGAGGGGGCGACCCAACTGTAAATCCCCGCCCGAACAGAAAACCGGCCGGTCTGGAGGGCTGCGCGGGATGGGGAGCAAACAGCGCAGGCTGCATAGAAGTCGGAAAACTGGATGCCCTGGGAGGCGAGTTTGTCGAGGTTGGGAGTTTGGTTCTCGGGGCTGCCGTAGCAGGAGAGGTCGCCGGAACCAAGGTCGTCAGCGAGCATGATGACGATGTTTGGCTGCTTGGCTGACAGGATTGCTGCGGAAAGAAAGAGAAGGTGTAGGTAGAGGGGGTTTTTCATAATGGAGGGGTT
>JAYPDO010000195.1:0-623 GCA_038125285.1 Opitutia bacterium | reverse complement strand
TGAAGTGCTTGGGAATGGTCGGCAAGCCTGGATTTTTGTTCTTGTAAGGGGTGGGGCTTGCCTGCATCGGAATAGGGGTGACCCGATCATTGCTTATTCTCATTGCAATCACTTCCCCAGTTTTTGGAGATTGCTTCCATCCGACAAAACAAGGGGAAATTGTTAGCCCGGAAGCCAAGATGGAGCTGCTCTGGTCTGACGCAATCTTCACGGAAGGCCCGGCGGTGGCTCCGGATGGTTCGGTCTACTTCACGTCGATCTGGACATCGCGGATCATGCGTTTTGAGCCTTGTTCAGGCAAGGTGACGACTTACCGGGAGAAGAGCGGGAAGGCGAATGGCCTGATGTTCGACCGGGAGGGTCGTCTGGTCGCTTGCGAGGGTTCGGACGGGGGGAACCGGAGGGTGTCAATCACCGGTAAGGATGACAAGGTGCGTGCCCTGGCAGACAATTTCCAAGGGAAGAAGTTCAACAGCCCGAACGACTTGGCGATTACTACGGAAGGGAGGATTTATTTTACCGACCCCCGGTATGTTGGGAACGAGTCTCGAGACTTGGATTTCGAGGGGGTATATTTGATCGAACCGGACGGGAAAGTGAAGCTGGCGACAAAAGAGCTACAG
>JAYPDO010000194.1:7807-8023 GCA_038125285.1 Opitutia bacterium | reverse complement strand
AATATGGGCAGCACCCAAGGGGGAGCATCCCAGGCAAAAGCCTCGCGATCTGGCACCGAACCTGCTTGGATTTACCCATTCGAAAACCCCGACATTCCGAAGCCTATGAATCCCATCCTTGCAACCTCCCTCGTTTCCGCCGGTACAAACCTCCTGAAACGCGCCCTGACCCCGGGATCCCAGCCGCAAAACCAAGACCCAGCCTTTTCCGAAATC
>JAYPDO010000194.1:7233-7768 GCA_038125285.1 Opitutia bacterium | reverse complement strand
AACGGGCTCACCACCGCGGATGAAGTCGAGGCACACATCAAAGGCCTCAAAGCACAGTTGCTCCAATCCCCGCACTTCAAGGGTTCCCCCATGGCGGGGCTTTCCCCGTCGGATGTCCAAATTTCAGAGCAATACGGCAGCTATTCCCTTCTCTCGCCAGGGCACCAGGCCACTATTCCACAGAACACCCCCGACCACCGGATAGCCCAAACCGTCCATTCCCTTCAAAACTGGGCAAACCGCCAAGGTTGACACGGCATCACCGAACACGAAACCCCTAAGGAACTTTCCCGTTGACCACGACAACCGGAGACACCCTCTCCCCTATCCCGCTGCTGGACATCGTAGGGCAACTCCCCCCTGAACGCTTGTCCAAAGTCCAGCATTACCCCCGCCTGGCATCCCTCCAAAGCATCTATCAAGCCCTCGGTTCCCTCCTCGAATCCGAACACACTTACCTCTCCCAAGTCGCCGAACTGATCAGCCGGGATCCCCCCCTCACTTCCAAGCTTCTACGACTCGCCAACGCACTGAT
>JAYPDO010000194.1:0-7223 GCA_038125285.1 Opitutia bacterium | reverse complement strand
GATTTACCAGGACACCCAATCCTGCGCCGACATCGAAGAAGCCGCCCTCGCAGCAGGCTTTGAAAAAATCCACCATCTTCTCCTCTCCGCCCCCATCATCCAGGATCTCCAGCAACTTCAGCGCGACAACGAAAATACAGATTGGAACGAATTCTGGAAACACAGCATCGCCACCGCCATCCTTTGCCGGGAGATCTTCGCACTTAGGGAACAAAAATGCCGGGGGGACCTCGACTATCTCTCAGGGCTGATCCACAACATTGGCAAAATCATTCTCGCCCTCACCTTTCCCGATGAGTTCAAGACAATCGCAACAGCCAATTTGGCGGATGAGTATGAAGAATCCCGTCTGGAAAAAAATCTCGTCGGCCTGGACCACGCACAATTGGGAGCCTACTACCTCCACAAGAACAACCTCCCGACTGAAATTATCGAATCCACCCTCCAGCACATCACCCCCTGGGCGGCAACAGACCATCCGACACTCGCGTCCGCGACGCAACTCGCCAGCCATCTTGCCCGGCTTGCAGGGATGCCAGGCATTGAAAAATTCCCCGAAACCACATGGGACACCATCACCCAACTGGACTCCTGGCCAAACCTCTTCCCTGACGAAGGACAGCAACAGCACTTCCGGGACACCATCCGTCCCACACTCGATAGCCTCCCCTTCTTCCTCCAGACAATGGTCTGATACGGGTGCCGCCTAAGGGCAATAGTAACGGAAAAAACGCGCGGAGGTTCCCTCGGAAGGGTCGATCCGAATTTTCAAAGCAGCCCCACATTTCGGGCAATGCCCCACATAGGCAGTCCCCTCCCTGTTTTTGTAAAGACGCCCGTATGCTCCGCAGTTGACAAACTGGATCCCGAGGAACTTCCTCCTCTCCTCGCTGCCTTGTGAAAGATTCCCGTCCATCTTCTTCGCAGCAGCAGAACAGTTAGCCCGCGTGGACGTTCTCGTTCAAAACCCGGATTACATCCGACTCCAGGTTCGCCTGGATCTCCAGCGCAAATTCGTCACGGAGCAAGATCGTAAGCCAGGAACCCTTGTTATGGCTAGGCATCTTCCCGAATCCTCTCCCCTTGGTGACGTAACGCTCGGAATACTTGCGGAAATTCTCGACCTGTTCGTCAATCCTCGCACGGATCTCCCCGAACAGCTCGTTCACCCCCAACTGGGCTTGCCGCACGGCATCAACATCCAGATCATTCGGTTCGGCGGCACCCATGATCCGTGCCAATAACGACTGCAAATCCATTTCCCTGATCAATTTCCCCCCAAAGTTTTCGGGCAATGAAAAGACCTCCCGCTTAGCCCCTCCGTCCCGACGGGCAAAAGTCGCGAACCCGTTAAAACTAGTATCCTCCAGGATCGCCAAATCCAGTTGGATCGACTTCAATGCACCCCGGATCCCACCTTCCAAATCCAAATGCTCCAGCATCCCCTCCAGCCGGCCCAACAAATTGCTCACCATCAAGAGAGCTCCCGCCTGCACCTGCAGGTAACTCAATCCCGCTTGCAGGGGTTCCTCTACCTCTCCCCTCTTTTTCAGGGGGAACCGGTCGGTTCCAATCTCGCGGGACAAACGTTCCAACTCCCGCTTGGACTCAGGCGAATCACTTAGAACTCCGGCCAAGTGCACTAGCTGGTTTGCCCCCCCGGTGTTGCTTTCTTTTGCCATGCCTATAAAAGATGAGAAAAAGAGCTTGGAAAAAGGCAGTGATATGGCAAGCCAAAGAGAACTCAAAAAAACCAACATGCACCTCACCCAGGATAACCTTCCCAAACCAGCGCCGTTCAAGCTCTCGCTTGCCCTAACCCTACTTTTCACCCTGGTTCTTTTCCCAATCATCATTATTCTAAGGCAAGCCCCGGCAGACCCAAGCCCCTTAGGGAAGGAGGAACTAAACCTCCTCTTCATCGTCCTGGCCTGTGCCACCCTCCCTCTCGCAGGGATTACAGCCAACTCCTGGCCAAAACCAAAAAGCCCGGCTGGCGCATCCAGGAAATTCAGCGGGAAATACCGCATCCTCACCCCCCTGGATATCCTAGCAGATCGGAAATTGCGAAAAGACAACCAAAGGCGTGCCAACGGCAAAAAACTCCCAAAAGTTATCCACATGCCTTCAGACCACCAGAAGCAAGAGCCCCCCCCCGCCGTCACCCTTCCCCAGTGGGCCGCACTCCCGCTCTTCCAGCAAAATCCTGAAGACCCCATGGAATCCCTGCTCGACTTGGCCGCAAACCCCCTGCTCATCATCAACAACGACGGGTGCATCCTCGCCGCAAACCAAAATGCCCAAGAAACTCTCGAACTCACCCAAGAAAACACAAAGAGCCTACGCATCACCGATATCATTCCCCGGCTCTTCCCGGATCCTGACGAAGAAGGCGACCCCGTGCAAAAGTTCACCTTCCGGCATGACGACACCGAAGTTGTCGGCATCGCCAGGCAAACCAATGCTCATACTGCCAACGGCAAACGCATCCCCGTCCATCTCAGGATGAGCAAGCAACAAGTGTTTGGTACCCTAGTAATTGTGCTGGAAATCATGCCCCAATGACCTTCCGCCATCCCTCCGGAAAACTGAAAAAACCCTTGACTATGCAAACCCCCAACAGCAGTTTTCTATAAATCGTACCTCGCTTAAAGGTTAAGCTGCCCCTCTCATCAGTCAGGACACAATCCAACAAAACTCCATGGAAATCGGCGATTCAAACTCTGAGGTCAGGCGCCTCTTCAACTCGGATGAATCCGTTGCCGTCCGAAGAAGCTTCTTGGAGCACGTCTCACAGTGGTTGACCCACCACATCAAAAATAACGAGGACGACCTCACCGGCCTCGCCGTCCTGCTGGCTGACGGCGTCATCGATTTCGCCCAAATCAACAAAGAGGAAATAGAAGCCTTCACCGGAATCCATAAAGGCCTAACCGCCGCATTCGACTACGCCAGCTCCCAATTCGAAGCCTACGACCAGCAACTCGATTCCCTCCACTCCAAGTTCGCAAGGGATTTCGAAGACCTCGACCTCCAGATCGTCGCAGACAAAGACGCTTTCCGTAACTACCTCCGAATCCTCACCCACGCCGAAGAATATTACTTCATAAGCCGCAAGCTCAAAAGGATCCACGACTCCGTCGGCTCCGGAACTCTCGACTGACCACCAGGAGGCACGGATAAAAACCAAGCCCGCTTCACGCGGGCTTTTTTTATTTACTAACCCTACTCCTAACCCAACCTCCCTTACCTCCAATTTCCAAAGGACATACCAAAAATGGCATCACAAACCCTCAATATCTCGATCCTCCCGGGCGACGGCATCGGCCCAGAAGTAATGGATGTCGCCATCGGCATCCTCCAAGCCACGGGCCAAAAATACGGCTTCGCGCTAGAGTACCAATTAAACGACGTCGGCGGGATCGCCATCGACAACCATGGTAAAGCCCTCCCGGATCACACCCTTGAAGACTGTCGCCAACGCGACGCGATCCTCTTCGGCTCAGTCGGCGGACCCAAATGGGAAAAACTACCCCCGAAGGAGCAACCCGAGCGAGCTGCCCTCCTACCCCTCCGCAAACACTTCAACCTCTATGCCAACATCCGCCCGGGCAACCTCTTCCCCGAACTAGCAGGCCTCTCCCCCCTACGAAAAGAAACCATACCAAACGGCCTCGACGTCGTCTGCATCCGCGAACTCACTGGCGGCATCTACTTTGGCCAGCCAAAAGCCACCAACACTCTCAGCGACGGTGACATTCAGGCTGTAGACACTATGGTCTATAAAAAGACCGAAATTGAGCGCATCGCAGAAATCGCCATTATCACTGCCCAAGCCCGGGGCAACAAAGTCTGCTCTGTCGACAAGGCCAACGTCCTGGAAACTTCCATCCTATGGCGCAGCACAGTCACTGAATACTTTGCAAAGAACGCACCGGAAATCCAACTCTCCCACATGTATGTCGACAACGCGGCAATGCAACTTGTACGCGATCCCTCCCAATTCGACACCATCCTAACAGAAAACATGTTCGGGGACATCCTTTCTGACGAACTCGCCGTCATTTGCGGCTCCCTCGGCATGCTCGCATCCGCCAGCCTCGGCACCCTCCAAAACTCCCTCGGCAACCCCTTTGGCCTCTACGAACCAGCAGGAGGCACAGCTCCCGATATCGCTGGCAAAAACCTCGCCAACCCCTGCGCTCAAATCCTCAGCGCCGCCCTCATGCTCCGATACAGCTTTGGTCTCGAAGATGCTGCCAAATCCATCGAAAAAGCAGTCAAACAAACCATCGCAGACGGATTCCGCACTGGTGACATTGCCTCAGGCGCACCCAGCATCGGCACAAAAGAAATGAGCCAGGAAATCCTCCAGCGCATCCAATAACTGACAACCCATACCCCGATGGTCCAGGAAATTCCCACCACCGCCGAGATCCGAAAGTCCTTCCACGACTTTTTCGCAGGCAAAGGACACCACGTCGTACCCTCTGCCTCCCTTCTCCCCACCTCCCCCAACCTCCTCTTCACCAACGCGGGGATGAACCAATTCGTCCCCTATTTCCTTGGAGAGCGCCAAGCACCCCATGCAAGGATAGCAGACACACAAAAATGCATCCGGGCCGGGGGGAAGCACAACGATCTTGAAGACGTAGGCCTCGACGCTTACCACCACACCCTCTTCGAGATGCTTGGCAACTGGTCCTTTGGCAACTATTTTAAGAAGGAAGCCATTCAGTGGGCCTGGGAACTCCTTGTCAACGTCTGGAAATTCCCCAAGGAACGCCTATACGCCACCATCTACCAACCAAGCGAAGACGACCCAGCCGAAGAAGACACAGATGCCCGTAAGTATTGGGCTGAGATCTTCCTAGCCGAAGGCCTGGACCCAGACATCCACATACGCACCGGCGGCAAAAAAGACAACTTTTGGATGATGGGAGAGACAGGCCCCTGCGGCCCCTGTAGCGAGCTCCACATCGACCTCACGCCCGAAGGCAAAACCGCTGGATCCCTTGTCAACCTAGACTCCCCCTGGTGCATCGAAATCTGGAACCTCGTCTTCATCCAATACAACGCCCAGCCCGACGGCACCTTCGCGCCCCTCAAGCAAAACCACGTTGACACAGGCATGGGACTTGAACGAGTTGCTGGCATCCTCGCAACCACACAAAACTTCACCAAGTTCGATAGTCCGCCCTCCAACTACAACAGCGACACTTTCGCCGTCATCTTTAATAAGATTTCCGAAAACTGTGCTCATACCTATGGAGCGACCCTTCCGGTGGACGCGGCGAACCCAACCTCGAAAGAATTCCCCGACATAGCCTTCCGCGTCCTTGCCGACCACATCCGCGCACTCACCCTATCCATTGCCGACGGCATCCACCCTGGGAACGAAGGCCGCAACTACGTCCTCCGCCGCATCCTCCGCCGCGCCCTCATGTACGCACGTAGGATCGACCTCCCGGACGGAACATTTTCCAAACTCTCCCAAGCCGTCATCGACACCCTGGGCGAAGCCTTCCCTGAACTCCACGAACAACAAGCTACTATACAAAAAGTCCTCGAAAACGAAGAACGCTCTTTTGAAAAAACACTCCGGCGCGGCCTCTTACTCCTGGACAAAATTGTCGAGCGCGGCGACCAACGGATATCTGGTACGGACGCCTTTCTATTATACGATACCTACGGCTTCCCCCTCGACCTCACCCAACTCGTCGCAAAGGACAGGAAACTCACCGTCGACGTAAACGGCTTTGAGTTCGAAATGGAAAAACAGCGCGAACGCGGCCGCAAGACACGCTTTGTCGAAGTCATCACCCTCTCCAAGGACGAATCGGAAGGTGCGGCCACAAAGTTCACTGGATTCGACCTGGATGAAGAACAACCTCTCACACAAGTACAAGACATCCATGTCGATAAAAACGGAACCTATGTTATCCTTCCCCGCACACCTTTTTATGCAGAAATGGGGGGCCAAGTTGGCGACAAAGGCACCCTCGAAATAGCAGGCCTGACCTACACGGTTACTGACACCATCCGGGACGCAGCCGGAAGGCACCTCCATAAAATCAAGGAAAACCCCTCCAAAATCCAACCCGGCCAACCGGTTTCCCCCCACGTCAACAAAGCCCTCCGCTCCGCCGTCGAAGCCCACCACACCGCCACCCACCTCCTCAACTGGGCACTCCGCGAAACCCTCGGCAACCACGTACGCCAAGCCGGCTCCCTCGTCGAAGGGGAAAAACTCCGCTTTGATTTTAACCACTTCGAAGCCGTCAGCAAAGACACCCTCCAGGAAATCGAAGCCAGAATCAACAAAGCCATCCTTAGTAACGACCCGGTCAAAACCTTTAATACAAAATTCATTGAAAAGCCGGAGGACGTCGTCGCCACCTTCGGGGAAAAATACGGCGACATCGTCCGCGTCGTCGATATCGGCGGGTATTCTAAGGAACTCTGCGGCGGTTGCCACACAGCCACCACCGCCCAGCTTGGCCTCTTCAAGGTCAATGCCGAGTCCAGCATCGCCTCCGGCACCCGCAGAATCGAGGCCGTCACTTCCAACGCCGCCCACCAATCCGCCCTCGGCGCATTCCAACTCCTCCATGCCCTCACCGCTAACCTCCAATGCGGCCCCGAGCAAATCGAAGCCCAGGTGGCCAAACTCCAGGAAGACCTCAAAGCCCTCCAGTCCTCCCTCCAGCAACAAAACAAACAAAAGCTCCAAAGCTTCGTTACCGGGCAAAAGGACAACATCGTCCTCCACGAAGGCCTGCGCACCCTCGTCCTCCACCTCAAGGACACCAACGCAAAGGACATCCAAAAAGCCTCCAAAATGGCCATCGGCCAATTCCAACTTGACTTCCTCGTCGCCGGCGGAGCCTCAGATGGCAAAATTTATTTAAATACAAATTGCTCTCCGGAAGCGATCTCCAAAGGCTTCAACGCCGGCAACATCACCAAATCCCTCCTGGCCAAACTCGACGCAAAAGGGGGCGGCAAGCCCGACTTCGCCTCCGGAGGCGGCAAGGACACCGGCAAAATCCAAGCCCTCCTCGAATCCATCCGCCAAGACCTCTCCCTCTGCCGCTGGAACCCCTAAGCCCATCAGCGGGAAGTCCAATTCATATGGGGTCTCGGGTAACCGATATCCAGTAGGATAATACAAACCTGTAGATAGTATTACACTTTAGGAATTTCCAGATTTGTTGAGTTTA
>JAYPDO010000193.1:6178-8027 GCA_038125285.1 Opitutia bacterium | reverse complement strand
TTCGGTTTTGAGAAGTTCCCGGATAGCCCGGCGTTCCTCACTTGATCCTATTTTTAGTATAGCCATTTCCAAGGATGTATCGCCATTTTATGTTATCAAACCTTTATCGAATTGGTATAATGCCTTCAGCCCTTCCGAGGGATAGTCGTCGAAAAAGACTGGGATTGCTTCCGCCTCCAGCCTGATATCTGGAGGGAGTTGCTGGATGAGATTCCCAACTTCTTCCCTGGCGATTTGCTCCAGCTCCATTACAGGCTAGAGATGATCCAGCGGATTGTCCCGGACGTCCAGGGGAAAGGAGATGGCCTTACTGCCTTGGCGGTGGGATTCGAATGTCGAGATGACCATTTCAACCGTCTCTTTGGCTTCCAAGTGGTTGCATAATGGGAGCCTGTCTTCCTCGATGGCTGCCAAGAGGTCATTGCAGGAGGTGACATGGTGGTGGAGGTCGTGGATTTCTTGAGGGGGGAAAGGAGGGGATCCGGGGCCATTTTGGCCAATAGCCTCCCATCCCTCGGGTTCTGAGGCCGGGTTCCAAGGGATCCCTTTCTTGAAAAATGCCATCGGTTCCTTGTCGCAACGTAGGTTTACCAGACCCTCGTTTCCGACTATGGTGAGGCCGAATCCGGCACTTCGTTGGCCATTGTCCTTGATGCTGTCAAAATATACCGGGATGCCGTTTTCCGTCATGTACCTTGCGTGTAGTTGATTGCCAACCAGGGTACCCAGGGCTTCCCTTCCCTCTCGGCAGTCCGATTTTGTTGCAAGTTTGCCGTCCTGGAGCAGTGTCGCGGAACAGGAAATGAATTTGCCGGTAAATTGGCGGGCAAGGTTGAGGATGTGCGTACCGAGTACCCAGAGGTCTTCCCCTCCGCCCCGGCTATCTTCCTTTCCCCTGCAACGGATTTCACAGGGTTTGCCGACCAATCCATTGGCGATGAGGCTATGAAGGGACGGGATGAGCGGGTGATATCTGTTCCTGTGGGCGACAGCGAGTTTTGTGTGGTGGAATTCGCAGGCTTCCTTGATATCGCCGGCCTCGGCCAAGTTGAGGCAAAAAGGCTTCTCAATGTAGATGCCTTTGGCTCCGTTTTCACATGCTGCAAGCACCATGTCCCTGTGTTGGTCAGGATGCCTTGGGCAAATGGCAACAATATCCGGCCTGTGCTTTGCCAGCATTTCCCGATAGTTTGCAAAGCCCGGGACGCCGCCCAGCCTGCCAATTGCTTTTTGAAGGCCATCAGGGTCTGCGTCAGCCACGGCAACGATTCTAGTTTTGGGAAGGCCGAGCCATACAGTGTCTATGCCATGTCCGTAATTCCCCCTGCCTGTATGACCTATCACGCCCACTGCAAGACGGTTTGGGGCGGTAGACTTTGCGCACAGGGAAGCCGTTGAGGCTAACGGGGCGGCCATCAGAACTGTTCTTCGCAACATAGGCAGTATGGTGATTTGACTTCCCTTAATGGATTATGGCGACGCAGGGGGTTGGCCTAGAATGCGGGTCACTTTGTCATGGTAAATTGTAAGGTTCGGCCTCGAAGATTTGAGGGCGGCGATTTGGTCTTGGGGTACGTAAGTGCCCTGGATACCAAGGATTTCCAAGGCGGGCAGGGAGGCAATCGGTGTAATATCGTTAATTGGGGCTTGGGAGAGTTGCAATTCCTTCAGCTTGGCGAGATTGTCGAGTCCCTGCAAACTCTGAACCTGGGTATAATTTAGGTCGAGATGTTCCAGATTGCTGATTGTGGTAAGCGCGGAAATGTTGGTAATAGGGTTGTCTACCAACGAGAGTCTTTTCAAACTTTGGTGCCCTGATAGTGGTGCCAGCGAGCGGATTTGGTTTTCA
>JAYPDO010000193.1:5335-6168 GCA_038125285.1 Opitutia bacterium | reverse complement strand
CTCGAGTGCCGAGGAATTTTTCAAGGGGGAGAGATCTTGGATTTTGTTGTGGCTGGCATAGATCTCCGTGAGCTTATACAGATCCTTGAGGGGAGATAAGTCACGGATGTCGTTTTGGGTAATGTCGAGCTTTTGCAGGTTGGCCAAGGCTTCCAGCCCCTCTATGCTAGAGACTTGTTTTTTTGAATATTCTAGCACAGAGAATTGGGCAAGATGTTCCGGGAGCAAGCTGCCATACCCTGTTGCATCCTTGAAGTACGCTTCCAGCCCGCGGTTGGCAAAGTGTGGCTTTGTCGGGGCGGAATCCTTTGAGTCAAGTTTATCGACCAAGCCGGGTTGGGGGGGCTGACTTTGTTCCGGCTCTCTTTCCGGGGATTTGGCCTCAGCCACTTCCCTAGGATTTTCGATTTCCCTGGCATTAGTGGCGGGGTTTTCAGCTGGTTGTCCGGTGTCCGCAGGCTCCGTCTCGGTTTTGGATGGTGCCGGCTGGCACCCAAGTAGCGTAAAGACTAATATTGAACTACCGAGGCAGGTTGTCTTCTTCATTGTCAGGGATGAATGGTGGGCCGTGCAGGATTCGAACCTGCGACCAAGGGATTATGAGTCCCCTGCTCTAACCGCTGAGCTAACGGCCCATTTTGGTGTCGCTTTCGGGTTGCGGAATTGTGTAAATGGGAAATTTCTGTGAAGGCGTCAAAGAGTTTTGCAAATTGGTATCTTGTTTTTTGCTGGGTGGCCTGTCTGTCAGGGGGCTGCAGTCCGCAGAAAAACAATGCTCAACCTGTTGTCGAAGTGCGGGAGGTGCGGGAGGTGGAGTATGGACGGATGGGGTT
>JAYPDO010000193.1:0-5325 GCA_038125285.1 Opitutia bacterium | reverse complement strand
AATTTGATCGCAATGGGTGGGTCGGATTATTTCTAATGCTCATTTCGATGGGCTCGTCAAAGAGTTTTGTATGGATTTGGATATGCTGTCTCCTTGGCACGGCTCTTTTGGTTGGTTGTGGGGCAGGTTCGGATTCGCAGGAGATGGAGGTGGTGAAGGTTCGGCAGTTGGAGTTCGGGAGGTTGGAGTACCGCGGGGATGGTTTGTGGTACGAGAAGGGGAGTCCTGCTCCATTTTCTGGAACTGCGGTGCGTTACCATGGGAATGGGCAAAAGGCGTGGATTACTACCCTTGTGGGAGGGATTCCTAAGGGCCGCGTCCTTGAATGGGAGCCGGACGGGAGTTCCCGTTGGCCTTGACGGCTTGCCACTTTGCCAAACTTTAGCGCAGGAGAAGGCTGTTGACTGCTGTCGCGCTGGTCTGGGCTTTAGCGAAGGATAGGATACCGAGGGAGGTCTGGAGCCCTGCCAATGCGTAATTCGTCAAGGTCTGTGCGAAACTTACGTCGACGATGATGCTGTAGGCATTGCTCAAGGTTTCTGTGTTGATTTTGAGCATGTCGAAGGACGCCAAGACTTGGGACTGTTGGGCCCCGTTCGTCGCTCGGAGGTTGGAGATGTTTTGGATGGCGTCGTCAATATTGTCCGATGAAAGGTCGGTGATGTTGGCCTGGGAAGTCACGTCCGTTACCGCATCTTCGATGTCGGATTGGTTGATCGAGTACACGTTGAGGGCGTTGATGTCTCCAATGACCGAGAGGGAACCTCCTCCAGATGCAAAAAGATCCACGCTGTTGAATGTGCTGGAGGAAAGGTCGGATAGTTGCTGGCTTAGTACCTCGTATTCCGCTTGGTAAACCCCGGATGGATCCCCGAACACGCCTTCGGACATGGCCTTGAGTTGGCCGATCCGGTCTAATACGTTGGATGCTGTCTCCAGGGCCGCGTCCTGGGTTTGAAGGAAGGAATTGGTGGTGGCGAGGTTGTTTGCGACAATCGTTGAACGCGTTACGGATGACTGGAGTGTGCTTGCTACCCCAAGGCTACCCGGATCCAGGAAGGTCGGGGTCAGTCTGTTGAAACTAGAGAGTTGGTGGAGAATGATCTCTTGCGAGGCCAGGCTTTCCCCAATCGGAGTTATCAGAGCATTGAATGTGGACATGACACTGGTCTATACAGCAGGATTGGTGCCTGTTTTCAGGTCTGGTATTGGTTAGGCTATCTGGAAATTTAGCCCCGTCGGGCATGGTATGGCTTTTCCTTGGAGGGAAAGTAGTATAGGGAAAGGGAGTTTACCAGCGCTGCACAAATTATGAAAGGAGAGCCACTTCAAGGTGAAGATAATGGAAGGAGGGATAATTTTTCCGTTCCACCAGCTTCGGGGGGCACTAGCCTTGCGTTTAGCGATGGCCAGTCCCGGTTGGATCCCGCCGTGAAGATCCGCCTGCTCACAAGGGATAGGAATTACTCTGAGGCGTTTGCCCTGGCGTGTTTTTCTGTCGATTCATTAGGGTTCAGGCTTCCGCGGAAAAAAGTTCCTATTGCTTGCTGGATATCCAGGAAGTGGTTGGATGCGCTGAACGGTAGAAACTGGGCGATCAATGCCATTAGGGCAACCAAGTGCATGGATGAACGGGTTATCGAGACAATCCGGATTGTCCGGGCGGCATTGGAAGCGGCCTATCACCTTGCGCCTGGATTGGCTTTCAGGATGGCCGGATGGGGCGCCCGACTTTTGGTGCGGTATGGCAACACTGCGGAGGGGATCAGCGTACAGGTTTTCTATGGCTTTTTGTACCAGGGCGGATACTGCGGTGATTCCCGAGCGTCTTTGCTTACTTGCGAATTGGTTTCGGCGTTGTCCGCTCGGGAGGAGTTTTTGCTGATGCGTACAGAGGCGTTATACTTCTCTGGAATTTATGGGTTTTCTCGAAAGGGGGCAGTCCTTGGCCTTTGCAATCGCTTTGGGGAGGCAATTTCGAGTGTCCAAAAAACCGATGACAAACTTTATGGGGCAATGGCCCGAGCCGGTCAAGTTGTGGTCCAATGGTTCGAGGGTGTGCCGCTAGAGCAACTTTGGGATTCTTCTACGGACGC
Source organism: Opitutia bacterium (assembly GCA_038125285.1). GTDB lineage: Bacteria > Verrucomicrobiota > Verrucomicrobiia > Opitutales > JABJCN01 > JAYPDO01. The sequence continues at coordinate 3,229 of JAYPDO010000193.1, read as the reverse complement.
ATTGGTGGAATTGGAAAGTTCCCGGTTTTCCGAGCCTTTGACAATTGTTAGGTTGGTTAGGCAATGCGTGCTTGGCCTTCAGGGAAAGTTGTGCGGACACAGGTTGGATGGGGAGGGCTTCGATGAGGGTCAATTACTTGGCAGTTTGGGTGGGTTCCAATCACGTTTCCTTGCCCAGTCGGGGTATTTGTTATTGGCTTCTTATTGCATTTTTACCGGTCGCGATACCACGGCAAGGATCCATGTCCACAACAGCTATGAAAACTTGGGTTTATCTTTGGGGTCGATCCTGATGGCTTTCCATTATTTTTATGATGCGATGTCTATGGCATTTTCCACGGTTACAGGAGGGGATAAGGCAACTTTGCGGAGGTTGGTAAACCGATTGTCGAGAAAGAGTTGTTGGTTTGCCCCTGTCTTCCTGGTAAAACTGGTGAAAGCAGAGTGGTACCTTGCAGATGGCCAGCCTGGGAAATCTTTGGAACATTACAATGAAAGCATAGGGTTGGCGTCGGAAGCCGAAAACAAGGCTGTTGTGGCATTGGCGTCCTCCCGAAGTTTTACCCTCCCTGGATCCCCTGTATCCCGTGGGGAGGCCATGCAAGCCTGGGAGGCTTTGGGGGCAAGGCCACCGGAGCATTTCTTTTCGTAGTGTAAATAGTCCAATTTGACAAAGTGCTTGTGGGTTGACGCTTGCCAAATGGTACGAGCTGATTGCTTATTCCTTATTTAAATGTGCAAATCTATCCAATCATGAATTCCGACCGCCTTTGTATGAAGCCCTTCCTTTTTGCCTTCTTCCTGCAGTTGTTTGTTTTGTTCCCGACGTTTGGTGTACCCGGCATCGGAATCGTCCTGGACAATGAGAGGCCGGACAGATCCAATGCCCTAAGGCTGACCAGTTATGCGGATGTTTTGTCCAAAGTCACCCCCGCGGTGGTGGGGGTTTATACGAGTCAACTCGTTACCACACAGGAGCGTTCTTCCAATGGGAACCCTTTCGAGGATTTCCTCCGCGAATATTATGGATTCCGCAATGGCCGCGAAGAGAAATCTCGGAGTGAGATGGTGCCTTCCGGGGTCGGATCCGGGGTCATAGTAAGTGAGCAGGGGTATGTGTTGACCAACAACCATGTGGTGACCCAGCAGGGGGCGGTTGTTGACAAGGTAGTGGTGAAGTTGTCTGACGGACGCGAATTCGAAGCGAAGGTAGTGGGCACTGATGCGCCTACGGATGTGGCTGTCCTCAAGATCGAAGGGGAGGATTTGCCTACAGTTACCTTGGCCAGTAGCGAGCAATTGCTTGTGGGAGACGTTGTATTTGCTATAGGGAATCCCCTCGGTGTGGGGCTTACTGTAACGATGGGGATTGTATCCGCAACTGAAAGGACAAACCTTGGGCTCCTGGGGATGGGGGGGTACGAAAACTTTATCCAAACAGATGCATCCATCAACGTTGGAAACTCAGGTGGGGCTTTAGTGGACGCACAGGGGCGGCTTATCGGTATTAACACCGCGATCATGTCACGCTCAGGGGGCAATATTGGCCTTGGTTTCGCAATCCCTATGGACTTGGCTCGGAATGTCATGACGTCCTTGGTTGAGAAAGGGGTTGTCGAGCGTGGGGCAATCGGTGTGTTGCTTGAAGGTGTGACCCAGGACAAGGCCGACTCCTTGGGTTGGGCTAAGCCCAAAGGGGCAATGGTGCGAAGGGTCGTCGAAGGAAAGGCAGGGGACAAAGCCGGCTTACTCAATGGGGATATCATCCTTGAAGTGGACGGGAGGGCTATTGAAAACTTTGCCCAGCTGAGGCTGATCATTTCCCAGAAACGTCCTGGAACAGAAGTTGGCTTGAAAATCCTAAGGGGGAAAAGCACCAAGGAAATGCCTGTTGTCCTGGGGAGCTTGGGGAGCGTAACTGCCCGTACTGATAATCCGGAGGAATGGCCTATCCCGGGACTTGACCTGGAAACCCTGACACCTGATTTCCGTAAGCAATATGATATTCCCGAGGAACTGGAAGGAATTGTGGTCATTTCTGTGCACAAGGACTACGATTTTGAAGGAAAAATTGTCTCCGGAACCGTGATTTGTGAAATCAACGGGAAGCCTTCTACCTTGATCGCTTCAGTTGAAAACCTACTTAGACCAGGGGTTAATCGGCTTTATGTATGGCACAAGTCAGTCGGGTTTCGATTTATTGCGATCCGCCTGTAGGCGATGCTCCTGAGGACTTTTTCGTAAATGCGGATGGAGGCGTTGGATCTTCATTCCCCTCTTCAGGATCAATTGCAAAGCTTTGTTGGCCATCCGTGGGGACATTCACTTCGATTTGGAGCAAGATGGCTCCATCCGGGGATGTCACCTGGATTGAGTAAGTACCAGGTGAAACATAAACCTTACGGTTCATCTTCCGTTTCCAGACCAGCACTTGGTTGTCGGGGGAAAACATGGCAATCTCTTCTCCCGAGGCCGAACATGCCAAAGGCGTGTTGGTAGCCACCTTCAACGGGAGTTCGATGGATGTGGGCAATTCCTCCCTTTCCAGCCAAAGTTTAGAGATCCTGCCGCCCTCGTCAGATGCGACGATTGACTTCCCAGATGGGGCAAAAAGGAGACTGCTAAGCTTCGGTTTGGCATCGTCAAGGGGAGGTGGAACCCAAAAGAGTGTCGATTCACCTGTGGAGAATGATGACTTTACCAATCCCTTCTCTGAATCGGCGTAAATGATCCATTTTCCAGAGGGGTGGATGGCAAACGCATCCATGTTCGGAGCCGTCTGTAGGACGGGCCGTATTTCTTTTAAGCTTTCTCCGCACCAAACAGTTAGGCTCCCGTTGAAATCGAGGATGCCGACTGTCATCGGGACTCCATCGGATTTTGGCAGGATTTCCGCTTGTTTCGGGAAATCACCAAGGGAAACCCTGAGCCCTGAAGGAATGTTTGGTTGCCAGGCAGGATGGATCCCTGCCATCGCCCAATCCGACGTGGAGCCATCTGCTGGATCTAGCCTCACCGTGCCCGCAAGCTCGCCTGATTCCACGTCCCACTCCCTAAGGGTATGTTGGTTATCCAGCGTCAATAAACTTTTCAAATTATTCGAAAAAGTCGAAGCCACTACTTCTATGCCGGTATGGTGGAATTCTCCCGCCAGCTTCCCTGAGCCTGCTTCCCATACGTAAGAACTCCCCCCAAGTGACGAACCGGCCAACAAAGTCTTGCCGTCAAA
>JAYPDO010000192.1:6389-8028 GCA_038125285.1 Opitutia bacterium | reverse complement strand
CGGCTCGGGAAAAGTTCAAAATTTAATCGATATTTTGTTAATTTCTTTGGTTATCTTATCGCAAGGATTCACCTGCATTAATTAAAAAGTTTTGTGTATAATAGTGGGCGTCTCCCATGAAGTGGCTTGCTTTTCTTTTCCTGGTTCCCCAGAGCCGTTAGCAAACATTCATGGAATAGTGTTTCTGAAAGTCCTACCTCCCCGGTTCCCATTATTCTGGAGTTATGAACAGGATCAATGGAATGCCCGTTTCTGGCCACATCCGATCCGAATTCCAAATTTTTAGAAAATTTCATTATCGTACTTCGCTCATTCCACATTGTGATAATAGCGACAAATATTAAACTACTTATTGTAAATCTGTTTAGACTCCACGCTTTCCTCGCTATGAAAAAAACATACCAAAGGAGCGGCAAGCCATTTAAAATCCTAATTATTTTATAATTATATCATCATATAAGACCTAACCATTTCGACCTTAATACAAATCGATCGGCTGGATACCCGGATAACATTTAGCAATTCTTTCAATTGTGCATAAAAACTAACCAATCCTAATTTTCTTACCGTCCGGAACAAACTGAATGGAACAATTTTTTCCACTTAAGTTTATGTCTCAAGACGACTTCTTATCCGATAGCCTAATTCTTGCCAATATTTCTCCTCTCTACTTTTATAATGCTTGTCTGTTTTATAAATAAATTCTAAAATTCGTTATCTAGTATCCCTACGCACCATTCCAGGCGGCTTGTATTTTTGCCCGGCTCCGAATGATCGGATGAAGGCCAATGCCCGCTTCTTCACGATGCCACTTTTGGACTTGGTGGATTCCCTTGCCAGGATCCTTTTTCTGCCCCCCAATTGTATTGGCATTTTTAGCTGGCAATGCCTGGATTGGGGATTGGACGGCATCCTCCCGGGAGAGCAATTGTGAATGCTGTACGGACATCGCCTTATGGTTGGCCAGAGGAATCGCAGCCACCATTTGGCGGATATTCCAGGGCAAGGTGCGGGCGTAATTATCCGGGGACAAGCTGCCACCTTCCCCCTTTTCCAACCGCACAGGGAGGACATATGCCGGAGCCTTCGCTTCCGCAGGGGGACGCTCATGGTGTGCAAGGTTTTGCAACGCCATGTACCCATTGGAATATCCAGCGCCAGTTTCCCCGTTTAGGGATTGGGCGAAGGGCTGGGTTTGCATCTGGCTTACGTTGTTCATCTTTCGATCGTTCCGACCTAATTTTTTGAAATTCTTCCCCACCCTCCCTCCCCGGGGCAGGCGCGGCTTGAGCCGCACCATGCCCCGGTTCCGGGATTGGTTCTTCTTTTTAGCCTAAACTTCTAGCTTCTTTGGATTGTTGAATTGTTACTGGTAAGTGCTACCCGTGGCTTATTGGCCAAGGAGGGTAAGCGCGATACTGGAGAGGGTGTTGGCTTGGGCCAGCATCGATGCGCTGGATTGTACCAGGATGTTGTTCTTTGCGAACTGTGTGGACTCCATGGCAACATCGACATCCATGATGCGGCTGTTGGCGGCTTCGACATTGCTCCGGTTCTGGACGAGCATTTCATCCGCATACTGGAGGTGCTTTGCTTCAGCGCCATTCTTTGCACGGGCGGTGGCCAGGGTCTGGATGAA
>JAYPDO010000192.1:0-6379 GCA_038125285.1 Opitutia bacterium | reverse complement strand
ACCCGGTGATGTCGGCGATGGAGAAGTCCTGCAGGCCATTTTCCGAGTCAAGGAGATCGTTGTTGCTAGAGACGGCAACAGAGAGCTTGAGCCATGCTGGAGGAGTGTCCGTGTTGTTATCCAGCGGGGAACCGGCGGCACGGGAAAGATCCGTGGTGGCTACATACAGGTCACCATCGTAGCTGACGATGTCGTCCTTTACGTATTGGCGGGTGGAACTGTACGCATCGTGCTGGGACAGTGCAGGCAGGGTGTTTCCGAGCAGGAGGAATTCTGTCTCGTCAGTGGCATCGGCAGCAGCGGTGCTGGAATTGGCATAGGTACCATCCCCACGGGAGAGGTAGTAGCGGCCGCTTGCGTCGTCATAGACCACTTCCCCTGCGGCATGGGTGCTGGTGTTGGCGACAAAGACCTTGGTGCCCGGGTCGGCGTTGCGATCCAAGCGGGTGGTGTTGGCCAGAGCTGCAAAATCGTCGAATGTCCGGCCATTACCTGACACAGCGGTATTGATGACGAAAGACTCCTTGGATCCATCAGCGCGGACGCCGGTCACAACATCCCCGACCTCATAGTCAGCCAAAGCGTTGTACTGGTACGACTTCTCAACACCATCATAGGTTTTCGCTGTTCCTGCTGTATCCGCACCGAGGCCAAGCCCGGCGAAGCCGCCACCGATAGTTTCAGAGATAGTGAAATGTTCAGAACCGGTGATGACCAGCTGACCGTCAGAGTTTTCCGAAGCTTTGATGGTATCCATGCCTTGCAAGGTAAGTTCGTCGTTGATGGCCTTGACTGCGGCGGAGATGTCGCTACCATTTCTGCCGATCGAGCCATCGTCCAGTATGATGGTGGCGCTTAAACCAAATGTCGGGGTGGAAATGGTGAGGGTGGTTGTCTCGCCACCAGCGGTATCAAGGGCATAGGCGGACGAAGAGATCGTACGCTGCTGTAGTTCGGCCTTTGCCAACTCGGAGAAGACGCCGCTGCGGGTGATACCAACTTGGCCGGTGACACCGTCCTCAGTGGTAAAGGCTGTCAAACCGTCCACGTCAAAAAGGTTGATGCCATTGAACTTCTCTTCACTGATATTAATAAGCTGTTCCTGGATTTCGCGGAACTCGGCGTTGTAGTTGGCCAAATCTTCCGCATTTTTGGTGACATCCATCGACATGGTCTTCAGTTCAGAGATCCGGTCGAGCAGGTTAGCTGTGACTGTGAGCGCGCCATCCTGGACTTGGAGGAACGACATGGCGTTGGCCACATTCTGGCGTACCGCATCCAAACGGTGGATTTGGGCGGTGAGTTTCATCGATACTGCAAGCCCCCCAGCATCGTCAGCCGGCGAGACGATCCTCTGGCCGCTGGACAAGCGGGCAAGGCTCTTCTGCAACTCGGTCGTGTTTCGGGCCAAGTTGAAGGCGGAGACGGTTGCGGAGTTGTTGGTGTTGATGACTACTGACATGATACTTCCTTGTATTTTTATGGTTTTGTAGCTTCCATGCTACGAATTTACTGCCGTTAAACAGGTGGCAGCCCCTGATGGTTGTGGTAAATTGTTGTTTATACAGTATTGGGTGTGACGGGCAGGTTTTGGATGCTGTGGATTATTTTGTTAGCCTTTGGCCGTGCGCTTGCCTTTGGTGCCAAGGAGCTTGTCCTTGACCGTTTGGAAAATCCCTGGTTGCCCAGGAGCTTGTACCTGGTGTGAGGCTTCCCCCTCCTTTATGCCCAAGTATTTAGAAAGTTCAGAGTGGACGTGCTTGAGCCTGTCCCGTTGGCTCCTGCTCCGGAGAACCATCTCCATCAAGTGTTTCAGACCCATATCCACAGTCTCCCGGCCAATTAACACCCTGGGACCATCGCCCGAAACTTTCCCCCAATAAATCATCCTGAGGTGCAGGGCTTCCAGGTCGGCCAAATGGACTTCCTCATACCTGGGATTGGTTGCCAGGGAGGTATGGATCCGGAGGGGCGGGGTACCGGAATTCCCAAACATTGGCTTGCCGAAATGGGTTTGCCGGCGAACTACCTCAATTTGACCCAAAAGGATTTCAAATTCCGACTGCAGACGTGATTCAGGTGTCCTTGGAAAATGGCTGGCCTCCCGCTTCATAACAAGCTGTCCAACCCCTTCGACCGCATGGATGATCTCGTGCAACGCCCTTCCTTGAGCGTCCAAGAAATCCATCCCCTCTTCCAAGTGTTTACATATTCTGCTTACCTTGGCAGCCATTGCGTTGGATTGCGGAAAGCTAGTCTTGGGCAATGGAGCTACAGCATGGCTAACGGCTGAAAACTTCCACAGGGTAGCCTGGTCAAGATTATCGGGCAGGAGGGCACCCGATCCCGTGGGGATGTCAGGATAATTGCCTTCGTCTATGTTGGTGAGTCCGATCATGGTTGTGGTGGTTGTGGTGGTAAAATTGTCTGGTTGGAGTGCTAGGCCTGTCTGGGAACAACTAGGGTTGAAAAATTTAGATGATCATGGAACGAGCGCACTGAGGGATAGCGGTTATTTTTGTATATACACATAGGGGTCTGCCACAGCGACGATTGTAGCTGGATTCTTTTTACACTTATGCCTCCTTCATCCGGGGCACCGGAGCCTGTCCTTACATCACTTCCCCGCCCGATCCTGGTCGAGGCATGCCCGGCTTGATAATCCACTGGTATGAAAACCTTGCCTTGTCAGGACTAATTGCCTAGTTAGACTGGGCTCCTGCCCCAGTAGGATCTCCACTTATGGGCTAGGAATCTCTTTTTATGTTAGCGCTTTACTGTAGCATCCCTTTCTAAAAATTTGTTAATCTTGTAAGTTAAAATCAAAAATTTAAGTCAAACGAAGGTTTACATTTTAATACTGTGTGATGGATCCATTCTATCTCCAAGAGCCAAACCGCCATCTTTACCTATCACAGTTCTGTATCAAAATAAGAACTTAGTAGCGCAAGCTGATTTGACCGGACATGGTTCAATTACTGTTCAATATGCAATCCCTTCTTATGTTTCAGTTTATTGTTACGTTATTTGGATAAATCCGATGGCAGCATACAATGGGCTTATCCGATGGATGACTTATAAAACCTTTGCTTGAGCGCCTTCAGGCTCGTTACGTGATAGGTAGAAGCAGCAGCCTCCTTCGCACCTTCGGCAAGCTCATCACTCAGATCCACCTTTATCTCAGGTGAATCTTCGGAAGCTTGGCTTAATTGATGAGAATGTTGGCTCCTTGTGGATTGGGATTCCGGCATCCTTGCCGTAACCCCTGTGTTGATTACTAATGACATGGTATATCCTCCATGATATCCGTGGTTATCTTTTGGAAAGGTTCGGAGTTGCGTCCTCCCCCATTCTTTTACAGAATAAAACTCTATAAATTATTAAATTTTATGCGTTGCCTAAGTGAGATGTTTTCGTATTCAAACAAACGCCAATTTCAATGACTCTGACCAAACTTTTGGCTCAAATCCATAACAAAAATTGAATTATGCTACATAAAGCGACTCCAATCATGCCAAATAAGACCTGCATACTATGATCTTTCGAACATTAGCAAGCTCTCAAGCAGCATGTAATTCACCACTTATATATGTATTACTCTCAGTTAAACTAAAAACCTTTCTATACTTAGTCAAAATTATCTATATTAAATTTTGTAACACCAGGACTAGGAACGGAATTAAAGTGCAAATTCACATTGGATGTAGTAGAATTTTAGACCAATTGCACTGTGGCTTAAATGTAGCATTCCAAAGTTCCTCACAATGGAAGACATCGCTCAAATCATCTTATTCCTACTAAAGTCACCTATTCAGTGGCAGTTCTTGCCACTGGAGTAACTTTCCGTTTGTTACGCCTTTCTATGTAGTCCTGGTTGCTCTTACCGGCCATCATGCCGATGTTAAATATGGGCAATGATACCATGCCCATGGAAAAGTCGTCTTTGGATACACCACCGTCCCCTTTTTGGGAGCAAACAACAGTCGCACCTTTGCCACAAATCCCATCCAGGATCATGGCAAAATCCGATTGGAGAGGTTGCTGTCGGCTTGGCATAGTGCCCCGGTTCGTAGTCCATCCTTGGTTTTCCTCCCGGATAGAACGAAGACTTTGGTACTTGATGACCCGCTCCTGCCATGCCCCATGGACAAGGAGATCCGGAAGGGGATCGTATCGTCCGCTATAAATTGTGTGGGTCATGATGTTTCGAGATGCAGTACGGGCTTACCCTTCGGAATTGCCTGTTATTTGTTAAATTTTTTTGAAATTCGATCCGGCCTATTTCCTTAGGATCCGGTTCCCTAAACCCAAATTTTGTCTATACTATTTTTGATCAGGTGACTCCCTTCCCGGATCCCGGGGCAACCTTAGCGGCCGCCCCGGGCGGGAGGGTTAGAGTGATTATTGGCCAAGCAGGGAGAGCACCAGGGATGCAATCGTGTTGGCTTGGGCTACCATCGCTACACTTGCTTGGGCAAGGACTTGGTTCCTGGACAAGCGGGTGGACTCAAGCGCCATGTCGGCATCAATGATCCTACCGTCTGCGGCCTCAAGGTTGATCTGGTTTTGGATCAGGAGGTCATCACTATATCCGAGGCGGGACATTTCACCTCCGTTGATAGCGCGGGAGTTGGCAAGGTCCTGGATATAGTCGACAAACTGCCAGACTTCGAAGTCTTGGAGATCTTTCGTAACATCGAGGATACCAGAGCCTTGGCCGCTGTAAGTGCTCAACTCCATCCAGTATGCGTTATTGGCATCGTTTTCAGGGGTGATGAGTTCACCGTCCCCATTTATTGAGGTACCCGCAACGCTCTCGGCGGTTGCTACATAGAGTTTGTCTTTGTAGTAAACGATGTCATGACGTGCATAGACACTATTGGGACTGAAGGCTTCGTAATCGCGGATGGCTGGCAAATCGCTACCAAGGCGGACGAATTCTTCGTCGAAGTCGTTGATTTTGTTTACGGCTTGGGTCGCAGTGGTGTAATCACCACCTTGGCCGACTGCCAAGTAGTAACTGCGGTCAGCCTCGTTGTAAACAACTTCGCCCGGCTCATAGGTGTTGCCTACAAGGGTGATCCCCCCTAGGACACCGACGATATCTTGCTCACCATTGGAGAAACCACCGTCGCCCTCGTTCACAATATCGATTACGGATCCCTTTACCAAGGTTCCTGCTTCATTCGCCTGGATCACGCCGTGGGCGCCGTTGTTCAGGTTGATCGTGACAGTTTGGTTGGCTTGGTAACCAGTGATGTTTTCGTCAAGGATCGCAGTGGTAGGGAACCCTTGAATATCTGCGATCATGCGGACATTGGGATTGGGGTTCGAAACCGTCTGGGAGTTCTGGAAAACTTTGGAAACCGGATCACCGTTGTAGAGAAGCCTGAAGCTTTGGTGCTGGTCTTCAAAGGCACGGCCACCGCCGGACCAATTCTCGACCTCGGCAGCCACTACAGTTTGTTGGGAAACGAAAGGGTCAAGGCCTGAGACAGGGTTGTCGGCAGCTGTTGTATCCGTGTCCAAAGTAGCAGTGAAGGATTCACCTGGGAGCAAGCCATCAATCAGAATGGAACCATCACCATTCGATTTAGCGATAATTACTGAGCTGAGGGTGGCATCTGAATTGATTGCAGTCACCAAGTCCTTGGCAGTACGGCTACTGCCGTCCGTATTGAAGGCGACAGTTACATTTCCGGTTACCCCGCTAGTAGTAGTGAGGCTGAAGGTCACGTTCGGTGCGGTGGCTGCAGTAACGTCCAGGCCATTTTGAAGAACGGTAGTTGTTAATGTCGTCGCACCTGTGCTTGTAACGGCAGTTGCAACGGAGAAGGCACCGCTAGCACCCCTTACGTTAGAAGTTAGGGTAATATCAGAGCCATTGACAGTGGCTTCAAGAGACAAACCTTTCGCATTGATCTCAGCGGCGATCGCTTTGGCAACAGCCTCTTCGGAATTGTCGTCAGTAGCAGTTGTCGTGATGAAGTGGTTTTTGCCATTGATCGTAAGGGTGACGTCGAATTCATCTCCATTGAGGACTCCGGCACCAACAGAAATTTGGTGGATCTCTTGGCTGTCGCCGAGACGGAGCAAGTCTTGTTGCGTAGTCGCTTCACCAATGTGGCCGAGGGCAACGGCATAACGAACTTGCCCGTCCTCAAACCGACCGCGGATTATATCGCCTTCATTGTAGGAACCATTCGACTCGAAGTTCTTGATGATCATCGGCTCGGAAGTACCACCATACGCACCACCATAAACCGAATCATTCAGGCGGGCTTTGTAGGTTTCGCTGATGTCGATGTTATCGAAGAACCCAGTACGGGTGATGTCGACGATCCCGGTCTTCCCATCTTCAGTAGTGATGATCTTGGTC
>JAYPDO010000191.1:0-8157 GCA_038125285.1 Opitutia bacterium | reverse complement strand
CCATGGCCAACCAGTCGAGGAGTTTCGGGTGGTCGGGCGCAGGAGCCTGGGTGCCGAAGTCCCCGCTGGTGCGGAGTAGGCCGGCCCCGAAGAAGGAACGCCAGGCCCGGTTAACGGTCACGCGGTCGCCCATCGGGTTCTTTTCACTGGTGAGCCATTTTGCGAACTCCAGGCGGTCCTTGGGCCGGGATTTTTCACCAACTGCAAAGACGGCGGGGATGCCAGGCTGGACTTGGTGTTTGGGGCTGGTGTACTCGCCCCGGTGGCGGAGATGGATGGGGCGGGGGTTGTCGGCCGGGCGTTCTTGCATGACCATGGTGTGCTGGAGGTTGGGGATGGCACGTTTGAGGGCTTCCAATTGTTTTCTTTGTTTCTCCCAACGCGGGTCTTGCTCCAGGAAGGTTTGGCGGAGGATGGCAAGTTGTTCCGGGGACGGTTTGCATTCCCGCGCGAGGATGTCCTCGACCTCCGCCCCGTGCTTTTGGGCTTTGGGCGGGGTAGGACAGGAAGTTGCCGAAAGCCGGAAACGGCCCAGGCTGACGACAAAGTGTCGCTCGAACAGCATTTCGATGGTGAAGGAGATTCCAGCGTTGATAGGCTTTTCCAGGGGTAGGACCAGGTGGTGGGACTTGCCGGTTTCGCCTGCGGTCGACCAACCGGATGAACCATTGCCATCCGTCACGTTTTTGGCATCCGCCGAACCGCTCCCGATGCTGATTTTGCCGTAAGTGTGGGTAGGTTCGGTGATGGTGTGCTTTTTGCCGTTGGCGGTGACATCGAACTCGCTGAGGAAGAAGTCGCCTTTGCGGCCTTCGTAGTAGCAACGCCCGGGGCCACGGTCAGGCAAGCGGTCGTCCGGGAGGACTTCCAGGCGCAAGGCGGTGACGTCTTCCTTGGCGGTGAATTGGAGGGTGAAGACATCGCGCTTGGTCACGTCCCCGGAGGAGAAGATGGAGCCGTCTCCGAGGATTTCGAGCTTGGGGAGGTTGGTTTCCATGGAGTCCGGTTTGAGGGTGTTCCAGCGGACTGCCGTTTCCTTTGATTTGGAAAGCCATTCGTCAAAGGCTTCCCCAAAACCCTCCGTCTCCTTTTCCAGGGTGGTCACCTTTTCCGCGATTTTCTTCTCCGCGGCTGCCTTTTGTTGGGCTTGTTGTTCGCTCTCGATAAAAAGGTCGGGTTCCTCAGTATTGTCGAGGAGCGACATCATTTGGTAATACTCCTCGTGGCTGAAGGGGTCGTATTTGTGGGAATGGCATTGCGCGCACATCGTGCTCATCCCCATCCAGACCGTGCCGGTCGTGGCAACCCGGTCGACAGCGGCGTAGAAACGGAATTCCAAAGGGTCGATTCCCCCCTCCTCGTTGAGCATGGTGTTGCGGTGGAAACCGGTGGCGACCTTTTGTTCCTGGGTCGCGTTTGGAAGCATGTCGCCGGCCAGTTGTTCGACGGAGAACTGGTCGTAAGGCATGTCGGAATTGAGTGCCCGAATGACCCAATCGCGGTAAGGCCAGATACTGCGGGGGCGGTCTTTTTCATAGCCGTTGGTGTCGGAGTAGCGGGCGAGGTCGAGCCATTCGCGCGCCCACTTCTCGCCATAACGTTCCGAGCCCAGCAGTTGGTCGACCAGGCGTCCGTAAGCATCGGGCCGTTGGTCCGAAACAAAGGCATCCGCCTCTTCCGGGCTTGGCGGCAGGCCGATGAGGTCAAGGTAAACGCGGCGGACGAGGGTGTACTTGTCCGCTTCCTTGGCGGGTTCCAGCTTGTGCTTCCTGAGGTTGTCCAGGACGAATGCATCGATGGGATTGCGGACCCACTTTCCCTGTGTCTTTGGAGGGTTGGGCTGCACCGGCGGGACAAAGGCCCAATGGGTATCGTAGTCCGCCCCTTCGGCTATCCATTGGTCGAGCAAATCCTTCTCCACCTCCGTCAAAGACAACTTGGACTCCGGTGGCGGCATGACTTCGTCTTTGTCGTCCGAGTGGATGCGGAAATGGAATTCGCTCTCCTTGGGCTTGCCCGGGACAATGATGTCTTCTTTCAGTGCCTCCGCCCGGATATCCAACCTCAACTTCGCCTTCCGCGCCTCCTTGTCCGGCCCATGGCAAGTGTAGCACTTGTTGGCCAGGAGAGGGCGGATTTCCCGGTTGAAGTCCACAGCCGGGAGCATGTGCCCCAAACCAAGCGAGCAAATGAGGAGGAGAAGTTTTGGAAGGATTCGCATCTTTTACCAATACACTGCCGATAGCCCCGGATTCTGACCCTCAGATAAAAAATTTCCATTTTGGCGTTAAATTTCCCAGGGGCTTGTAGCGTATGGATAATATCCTTTGGCCTCCGTCAATTGCATCCATCCATTTGTCCCCATTCTTCGCCCAATCCTCCTTTTTCAAATGAACAACCGAACCTTCCATCACATTCTCTTTGGCTTCCTTTTGGCCTTGCACTCCGCCGTCGCCAAAGCTCCTAACATCGTCCTCATCCTTTCCGATGACCAGTCTTACACGGACTACAGCTTCATGGGGCATCCGCACATCGAGACACCACATCTCGACAAACTTGCCTCGGAAAGCGCCCTCTTTCGGCGCGGCTATGTACCCACAGCCCTTTGCCGCCCATCCTTGGCATCCTTGCTGACTGGCCTCTATGCCCACCAAAACAAGATTACGGGGAACGACCCGGCCGGCACCCCGGCCAACCAAGCCCATGCCGAGAAAGCCGGAAAGACGGCCAAGGAAATCCTCATCTCAAACCTTGACCGTATCGGCACACTCCCCAAATGGCTGGCCAAACAAGGCTACGTTAGCCACCAAAGCGGCAAATACTGGGAAGGTTCGTACCAACGCGGCGGCTTCACTGAAGGCATGACCCGGGGTTATCCAGAACCCGGGGGCCGCCATGGGGACGACGGGCTCAAGATTGGTCGCCAAGGGATGGAACCCGTCTTTGATTTCATCGACCGTTCAGTTAAGGCCGGAAAGCCCTTCTTTGTCTGGTATGCCCCCTTCATGCCCCACACTCCCCACACCCCGCCTAAGCGCTTGCACGACAAGTATCTGGCCAAAGGCGTCCAGGATCGGATCGCCAAATACTACGCCATGTGCGAATGGTTCGACGAAACCTGCGGGGCTTTGGTGAAGCACATCGACGACTCCGGCATAAAGGAAGACACCCTGTTTATCTATGTTGCCGACAACGGCTGGATCCAAACCGAACAGGGCGGCTACGCCCCAAAATCCAAACGCAGCCCCTACGAAGGCGGCACCCGAACCCCCATCTTCTTCCGCTGGCCCGGCACCATTCCCGCCGCCGACCGCCCGGAGCTGTGTTCCTCCATCGACATCGTCCCCACCATCCTCGCCGCTGCCAATGCCGAACCGCCCCACGAATTGCCCGGGCTCAACCTCCTGCCCAACCTCACCTCCGGAAAAGCCCTCTGCCGCGATACCATCTACGGAGAATCCTTCGCCCACGACATCGCCGACATCGAAAACCCCCAAGCCTCCCTCCTCTACCGCTGGGTCATCCGTGGCCACGACAAACTCCTACTCACTTACGACGGCTCACCCGGAAAGATGAAGTTTACGGCCACAAGCGGCGAACCCCAACTCTTCGACCTCAAGGACGACCCCAACGAAAAGGTAAACCGCGCCCCCGGAAACCCCGGGTTAGTCAAGGAACTCAGCGCACTCCTGGACGAGTGGTATGTGCCCAACGAACGCCAGGTTGGAAAAATCTCCCCTGCCGCTGCCGAGGGAGGTAAAGAGCGTAGGAAGTAAAGTATGGACGGTTCTATAGAACTTCATTGGGTAATTATTGTCAGAGAAAGAAAGCATTTGGTTCCTGCCATGCTGAGGTAGGATTTGATAGGGAAAGGATTGGACGAGCTAACCATTGCGGATGAAATCCCTTTTCAATACCACTCTGCTTTTGTCCCTCGCCGGTTGTTTTGCCGGTGCGGACTATGAAAACAAACAGATCAATGTTTACCGAATCACTGGGCCGCGAGTCTTCGAGGACTGGAAGGTCTCCCGCCCGAACCAGGATTCTCCAAAAACCCAAGCTCCCGAGAGTCCCGACGAGATCCTTTACCGTGTCATCGATACTGAAATCAAACGGAGCGGACAGCTCGTTTATGAATCCAACTTTACACCGTCGATTCATGAGTACGCCGACAAACTCCAAAAATTATTCCCCGGACTTCGCATCGCTTTGGTCCACGCACCCTTTTCGGAGTGGCCCCGGTCGTGGCTTGGTTCTGAAGTGATCGACGGGAAGAGACAGATTGAATACCTTGATGAAAATAGCGTCCCCGAAAAATACAAGGTCATGACGGAGGAAGATCACAAGAAGACCGTTTCAGACTTTTTTGCCGGTCATTACGATCTCCTTCTTTGCGGCGGGAGCTATTACAATATCCACCGCCTTTATGAGCGAGATGGCCCTAACGGCAAGCCCCCCGTTTTAGAGAACCTACCCATTCGCGTGAAGAGTGGCGTGAAGGGTGCAAAATGGAAATTGCGAAATGGGATCTGGCGGGCAAAGACTCCATACGCTTCCTATGAATGGGGGGAGTATGCAGTCGAACCCGCTGACGAGCATGCAGTCCAGGTGATCGAAAACCTTTTTGGAGAAGAAAATTGAGCTCTCCCAAAGTACCAGGAATGAAGCAAGGAATCGGAATCGCGTTATGGTTATGGGTGCAGTCGGTCTGCCTCGCACAGCCCAGTGTGTTGTTCATCAATGTGGACGACTGGAATGATTGGAACGAAGTGCTGGAAGGTCATCCGCAGGTGATTTCCCCAAATATTAAGCGGCTCGCCAAGCAAGGGGTTACCTTCAGCAACGCCATTTGTGCATCGCCGTCTTGTGTCCCTTCGCGCCCATCCCTGTTTACCGGCATCGCCCCCTCGCGTACCGGTAATGTCTCCAACGATAACGGGAAACATCCGTGGCGCTTTTATGTGGGGCCGGACGCGGTGACGATTCCCAAACTTTTTTCCCAAAACGGATGGAACAGCATCGGCATCGCCAAGAATTTCCACTCCGGGGATGGGCCGGAATTCGACACCTATATCCCACCCTTCAAAACACCCCGGAAAGTCAAAGGGGTGGGGATTCGATTAAACTCCTCCGCCGATTGGGATGTTGCCGATGTGCCCGCCTCCGAGATGGGTGACTACCGAGCCGCGAGTGAAGCCATCAACGCGATCCGTTCGAAGGACGGCTCAATGTTCCTTTCGGTCGGCATCTACCGTCCTCACGTTCCGTGGATTGTGCCGCAGGAGTATTTTGACCTATATCCGCTTGAATCTTTGCAGCTATCCGAACTCCGAACCGACGACCTGGACGATTTGCCCGAACGGTTCAAACTACTCGCCGGCTTCGAAGCGAAGTTCGGCAAAGGGTATCACCAAAGGTTGGTGGAAAACGGCTACGACAAACAGTTTGTCCGCGCCTATCTGGCCAGCGTGACCTTTGCCGATGAACAGGTCGGGCGCATGCTGGATGCTTGGTACAAAAGCCCCCACGCCGAATCTGGCTACGTGGTGCTCTGGAGCGACCATGGCTACATGCTGGGCGAAAAGACTGCATGGTCCAAAATCAAGCCTTGGTACGACTCGTCGCGCTGCAACCTGATCATTGCCGGCCCGGGCATTCCGAAGGGTGCGGTTTGTGGCAAATCCGTTTCGCTGCTCGACTTGTATCCCACGCTCGTCGAGTTGCTGGGGTTGCCAAAGCCGCCGCAAGCACTCGACGGGAAGAGCCTTGTCCCGCTCCTCAAGAATCCGGATGCGGAGTGGGATCGTCCGGCGTTGATGACCGGCCAGATGGACGGCATCTTTTTTGAGTCCGTGCTCGATAATGACTACCGGATGACCCGTCTGGTTACGGGCGAAACAGAGCTCTACAAACTCTCCTGCGACCCTCACGAATTCAAGAACCTAGCGGCAGATCCGGAATATGCCCCAGTTATCCAAAAATTGGAAAAGCACCTGTCCTTCCGTTATCCCAAAATCCCGCCAGACGGATGGATCGAGGCGGAATCAATTCCTGCCCAGACTTCAGCGGACTTTCAACTCCGTGGGAATTGCCATTACCCGAGCGAGGACAAGAATGCATCCGATGGACGGATGGTTGTCGCAGACCTGCGCGCCGGAAGGGGAAGCTATATCGATTTCGTCCTGGATGTGCCAACACCCGGAACCTATCGCCTTGGCGGAACCATTGCCTCGACCGGGATCTGCTCGGTGCTGGTGGACGATGTGAAGAATGATGCCGCCCAGTCGGATACGGGCTATCCAATGAAAGAGGTCGGCACGTTGAAGGCATCCCCTGGACTCCTGGACGTGGCTTTGGGGGTTGCCCGGTTTGACAAACCTGGGCTCAAAATCATCCGCTTTGTCTCCATTTCCCCCAAGCAAGTTGTGAAATTCGACCGCATCCGGCTCTTGATGCAGAATTGGAAAGGGATCTCCGGCACATAGAAGGCTCCCATGGAAATATTTTGAAATGCTAGTGTCCTGCCTGTTTCATCTACAACATTTCACATGATTGAGCTTAGCTGGCAGGATCCTACGGCATTCTGTAACGAACGACTTTAAAATTCCCAAAAACTCAGAACATGAACCGCCGCAATTTTATCCAATCGAACATCGCTGGTACTGCGATTGTCGCCTCATCCGGCTTGGTCTGTAAGGCCACAGCCCTAAACCCGCCTGCCCCAAGCGTGGATGCGGAGATCCTGGATGTCGATGTCCTTGTCGTCGGTGGAGGTTCAGCAGGGCATGTCGCAGCAATCCAGACCGGCCGGCTCGGTGCCAAGACGGTTTTGCTGGAGCGCAATTCCCAATTGGGCGGCACCACAACCACAGGGGGCGTTTGCTTTCCCGGGCTCTTTCATGCTTGGGGCAAGCAGGTCATTGCGGGCATCGGCTGGGAGCTGGTTGCAAAATCTGTCGAAGTGGACGGGCGCAAGCTTCAGGACTTTACCAAGGTGCACCGGTCGCATGTGCCGTACCATGTTGACATAAACGGACAGCTCTACTCGCTCCTTGCCGAAGAGGCCTGCTTGGACGCTGGGGTGTCGCTTGCGTACTACCAGTTTCCGGAAAAGGTCGTCGGGACGCGGGAAGGCTGGCTGGTCGATGTGGGGGGGCAAGGGGTACGCTACCAACTCCGTTGCAAGCAGATCATCGATTGCAGTGGCAACGCCACCGTGGTGGGCATGCTCGGTTTTGAGCGTATGCGGGAAGATGAGCGGCAGCCCGGCACCCAGGTCGTCATCTACAAAGGCTTGGACATGGAGGTGGTCAAGAAGAACGCCAAACAGATCCAGCAGATGTACGGCGAGGCCATCAAGGAAGGCCGCTTGCAGAAGGGGGATACCTGGAGCGGTAACGTCATGCAGCCGATCAGGAGCACGCGTGGCAACGTCAACCACATCTTCGGCGCGGATTCGACCGATGCCGGCACCCAAACCCAAACCAACCTCGCTGGCCGCAAGTCTGTCCTCCGCATGCTCAAGTTCTTGAAGACCATTCCTGGTGGTGAGAACGCCAGCATAGACCGGATGATGAACGAGACGGCTTCCCGGGAGACCTTCCGCATTAAGGGCGAGACCGTGATCTCCGCCAACGATTACGCCAGCGGCAGGAAGTTCCCAGACGCATTATGCCACTCCTTCTATCCCATCGATTTGCACACCAAAGACGGAGTAAAGCCCAAGCACTTGAAGCGCGGGGTTGTCCCGACCATCCCACGAGGGGCACTCATCCCGAAAGGCTCCCGGAACATCATGGTTGCCGGCCGTTGCCTCTCCAGCGACCAACTGGCCAACTCCGCAGCCCGAGTGCAAGCATCCTGCATGGCCATGGGGCAAGCCGCCGCCTGTACCGCCTTCCTCGCCGCGAAGTCTGGAACCACGCCCAAAGACGTACCTTTGGCCGACATCCACGCTTTGTTGCTGGAATACGGCGCCATCGTGCCGGGCAAGGCCTAGTCTGACTTGTTTTTTTGGGACGTGTCTCCCTTTCCTTCATAGGATGAAACGTAGCTTTGTCTCCCTCCTGACGGCCTTCAGTTTTGTCGTCTTGGCCGTGACAGGGATCATTGCCTTCTTCCGTCCCTTTTCGATCAAGGTGGTCGGTTTGCACGCGC
>JAYPDO010000190.1:0-8252 GCA_038125285.1 Opitutia bacterium | reverse complement strand
GCACCCAAGGCCAAGCCCCAAAT
Organism: Opitutia bacterium; assembly: GCA_038125285.1. GTDB lineage: Bacteria > Verrucomicrobiota > Verrucomicrobiia > Opitutales > JABJCN01 > JAYPDO01. The sequence continues at coordinate 8,229 of JAYPDO010000190.1, read as the reverse complement.
CGACGTATCCGGCAACCAAGCGACCCTCCAGTTCCTGCGCGTCAAACCCTCCGTTGATGGTACGGTTACCTTTGCCATCGAGGTTACTGAAAACCTCAAGTCCGGTACGTGGGCCGACCCTGGGGTGGCCATTACCCAGGCCGCCGACCAAAGCTCCGTCACCGACCCGGACTATGAACTCGTCGAGGCCACCCTTCCCACTCCTGCCGGTAAACGGCAGTTCGTCCGCATCACTGTGGGACGGTAACCTTTTCCCTTTGCCCTGTTTTTTATTTCTATGCCAAAAAATATGTTGGATCCTTAGCATTACCATGCTTCCTATGACAAAAATACACTGTATCGATGACGATGAGGGCATCCTCAGGATCTACAAGTTGATGATCGGCGACGATTACGACAACACTCTTCTTCGACGACCCTGACTAGGGGCTTGAATTGGCATTGGGCGGCGAATTTCCGGTGATCCTTATTGACATGAATGTGCCCAGGTCGAACGGCCAGAAAATCGCGGCCAAACTGCAGGAAGAAAACGTCCGCTGCTAATGCATCATGATTACCTCGCCTACCACCGAGTATTTTAACCACGAAAGCAACCAGTTCGTACCCATTTTCAAGTATCTCTCCAAGCCTGTCTCCAAGAAGGATTTAAAGGCAACGATCCAAGATGAAATAAGGGAACTTGAGACTGGGAAAGCCCAGGAATAATCCAGGATATGGAATACCTTTCGGCCTTTCTCCTTAATCCCTTCACCGTTGTTGGCGTAGTCCGGCCCTAAGGTTTCATAACTTGGAAAGCGTACTTCAACTCCTTACATCCCCCAGTGCCCTGGCCTTGATGGCCCTTGGGACGAGTCTGGGCGTAATGGTCGGTGCGATCCCGGGTCTGACCGGGGCAATGCTGATCGCCCTCACCTTGCCGTTGACTTTCTCGATGGGGGCGGAGAACGCATTGGTGTTGTTGGTCTCGATGTATGTGGGGTCTGTGAGCGGAGGTTTGGTGACGGCGACATTGCTCAGGATGCCGGGTACGCCTGCTTCTATCATGACGACGTTGGACGGTTACCCGATGGCCAAGTCCGGCCGTCCGGGAAGGGCGCTGGGTTTGGGGGTGACGGCGTCCTTTGTAGGAGGGTTGGTCTCCTGGGGGTTCTTGGTTTTGCTAGCCAAGCCGATGGCGGATTGGTCGACCAAGTTCGGGCCGTTCGAGTTCTTTTCACTGGTCTTGATGGCGTTGGTCCTCATGGCAACCGTAGGGGGTAAATCCTTGGCCAAGGGATTGTTGGCAGGGTTCCTGGGGATATTGGCGACGATGCCTGGCACTTCCCCCGCGACCGGGGAGGTACGATGGAACTTCGGGTTCGATGCCATGAACGGGGGCTTCAAGTTGCTCCCTGTGTTGGTAGGGCTTTTCGCGGTGAACCAAGTGATCCGTGACATTGTGCATATGGAGGAGCCCTTGGAACGGATCCGGTTGCGAAAGGAGAAGGTGTTGGTCGGGTTCGGGGAATTGAAAAAGTATGCCGGGAACTTGCTACGTTCTTCGGTGATCGGCACTTGGGTAGGCATTTTACCGGGGATCGGCGCGAACATTGGGAGCGTCATGGCGTATTCCGCAACCAAGTCGCTTTCCAATGATCCCGGGCAATTCGGCAATGGTAGCGAGGAGGGCATCCTTTCTGCCGAATCCGCCAACAATGCCACCGTCGGCGGGGCATTGATCCCCCTGGTGGCAATGGGGATCCCGGGCAGTGTGATCGATGCGATCCTGTTGGGCGCGTTCGTTATCCATGGGCTCCAACCCGGCCCCTTATTGTTCGAGCAGAACCCGGAAGTCGTCCACACCATCATGGGCACCATGTTCCTTGCGAATTTCTTCATGTTCGGGTTCATGCTGTTGTCGATGCGCTTATTGACAAAGCTGGCCTCGACTCCCCGGGCCATCCTCCTTCCGGTAATCCTGACTTTTTGTGTGGTCGGTTCCTTTGCGTTGGGGAACCGGATATTTGACGTGTGGGTGATGTTGGGGTTCGGGTTCTTTGGTTTGTTGATGGAGAAACTGGACATCCCGCTCGCGCCATTTGTGATCGGGTTCGTCCTTGCCCCTGTCGCGGAGAGGGAACTTAGCGGGGGTTTGATGCAATCCGGGGGGAGTTTCCTTCCTTTGGTGACCCGTCCCATCCCTTTGTGTTTTTGCATGGTTGCACTCGCGATGCTGATCCTTTCCCTGGTGCGCCGGATCCCAAAAACTGATGAACCCAAAACGCCCTAACATTCTTTGGTACTGTACCGACCAGCAACGCTTCGACACCATCGGCGCGTTGGGCAACCACCATGTCCGGACCCCGAACCTCGACAAGCTCGTCGGGGAAGGCGTCGCCTTTACCCATGCCCATTGCCAGAGCCCGATTTGCACCCCGAGCCGATCCAGTTTTATGACCGGGCTTTATCCGGCGCGGCTCCACAACACCCGTAATGGGAACGATACCTTTCCAGAAGGGGTGCCTTTGGTGAGCAAGTTGATGGCGGACTCGGGCTACCGTTGCGGGATGGCGGGGAAGTTCCATCTACAAAGTTCAGGATACCGTACCGAACCGCGGTTGGACGACGGTTTCTCCTACTGGAAATTTAGCCATGCGCCGAGGGACGATTGGGAAGAAGGCCATGACTATGCGGACTGGGTAAAGGCCAATGGGGGGGACCTTAATGCCTTGCGGGAAACCCCGGGTTACATCCCGTCCGAACTCCACCAGACTACCTGGGCAACGGAATGTGCGATCGAGTTCATCGGGGAGGGCGGGGACGAACCATGGATGATGAATGTCAATGTGTATGACCCCCATCCGCCTTTCCTCGCCCCGGGAGAGTATAACGACCGCTTCGACCCGGACTCCATGCCGGGACCTTATTTCAAACCGTCCGACCTGGACCACCAAAAGAAATTGGCGGCGGTGGACTTCCAAGGTTCCCCTGGCACTCCGGAAGAGTTGGAAGCCAAGCGCGCCCAGGCGACGTACTACGCTATGATCGCACAGATCGACGACCAGTTTGCCCGGATCCTTGCCCACCTTGACAAGACCGGGCAGCGGGACAATACGGTCATCCTTTTTACAAGTGACCATGGGGAAACCCTGGGCGACCATGGCCTGATCCAGAAAGGCTGCCGGTTTTACGAAGGGTTAGTGCGGGTGCCCCTCATCTTTAGTTGGCCTGAGAGGTTCCAGCAAGGGCTCCAAAGCCCTGCACTGGTGGAACTCCTGGATATGTCCCGCACGCTACTGGAATTGGCCGAAGTCCCGGTCCCGCAATATTTCCAAGGCCGAAGTTTGCTCCCGATCCTAGAGGGCAGGGCTGACCCTGCCCGTCTCAGGGATGCCGTCCGGTGCGAATATTTTGACGCCCTGGCCGGAAAGTTCTGCCAGGGGAATGGTTCCTATGCCACCATGTACCGGACGGAGCGTTACAAGCTCAACGTCTATCATGACCAAGGGTTGGGCGAACTTTACGACCTCCAGGAAGACCCCTGGGAATTCCTGGACCTTTGGGAATCCCCCCACAAACAGGACATAAAGTTCCGGTTGCTTTCCGAAAGTTTTAACCACCATGTGATGATGACGACCGATGTCGGTTCCCGGCGGATCGCCCCAATGTGAGCCGTGCTACGGCAGGTCGATGACCAGCACTTTGGTGAATACATAGTGGAGGCCGATCCCCAACACGAGGGCGGCCATGCCCAAAACCGGGAGCATCCTCCAGTTGCCTTTTGCCAGCAATGCCCCGACAGCAAAAATATAGGCGATAGTCGCCGTCCGGAAACCGGCTAGTCCAGCTTGCATCAACGTGAGGTAGAGTGCGGTCAATGCAATGCAGCCTACGGCCAGGCCCGGCCGCTTGGGATACTCCTGCTTTTCAGAATCCTCTTTGGCCTCCGGGCTTACTCTGTAATTTTGTAGCATCACAATCCCTGCCAGGAACCCGACTGCCAAGAGGGTAAGTTTTGGGAAATCCGGCAACTTCCCGGTTTTCCTTCCGCTGACCGAAGCAATGTCCCTCTCCCGCTTTGCCAACGAGTTTGCCAATTCCCCTCCCGCCAGGAATACCGGGTCCGTGTGCATGGTTTTGAGTTTTTCCTGTAGATCCACCGATTCCATTGCTTTCCGTAGGACTTCGGACAGGTACTGGATCCGGTCTTTTGGCGTTCCCTTTGGTGCCCACCAGAAATGGGTGTTTCCCCGGACGACATCAAACCCTTGCTCAATGGCAGTCGGCATTTCCGGCCAGGAAGGGTGCCGTGTTTCCGCACACAATGCCAATGCGCGGATGCCTGAGCCTTTGAATTGGCTGTATTCGGCCAAGGAGAACACCGTCACATCAATGTGCCCGCCGACCAAGGCGGCAAAGCGTTTGGCACCGCCGCCAGTCTGGGTGTACCGGAACTTTGCCCCGGACTTGAGGTTCTCGAGCATTAACCCCACATAGTGGCTCGGGGAGCCGATGTTGGTAGAGAAGACAATTTCGTCCGGCCTGTCTGTTGCGTCCTTCATCAAGCTCGTCAGGTCCTGGTAAGGCGAGTCCCCCGAAACGGCTACTAAAATTCCGATATCCCCCGTCCCTGCGATGGGCTCGAAGGCTTCCGGCCCGAAATCGGCATTACCCGCATACTTGGCCGTCAGGATCCCCTCGTGCAAACAGAGGATCGTGTAGCCATCCGATTCGGCGTCCTTGGCTTTCCGGCTCCCGATCGTCCCGCCAGCGCCCGGCACATTCAGGACGACCAAGGGGTGGGGCAGCAACTTTTCCTCTTGGACCACCTTTTGGACGATCCGGACAAAAGAGTCGCTTCCCCCTCCGGCAGCGAATGGGACGATGACCTTGACCGGTCTCACCGGGAAGGGGACGTCCTGTCCGGCAAGTGACAGGCCGGGAATGCCTGAGATGGCAAAAAGGGCGATGGGTAGGATCCGTATCATTTTCCAATGCAAACACAAAACGTTGTGCCCGGGACGCATCCTTGACAAAACTTGGGCTTTGGCACAACCACATACCTACAATCTTTTATTATGGATAAAGCCATGGACAGGACACGACCACAAGGATGCGCCTTTGCGGCGCCATCGGTTTTCTTAACCCTTCTGAACCTCTTGGTCGCCATAGGGTTTTCTGGTTGTGGGAAGGAGGAGTTGGCCGAGTGGCAGGTATTTGCCCAGGGCGCTGGGGAAGACGTGGCCAAACTGGATTCCGGGATCAAGGCCCAGGAGACGGCCTTCCAAACCCTTGGCCAAAAATGGAAGGAGCAGATCGGGCGAAAGTCCAAGTTTTATGTGGACTTGGATCAAAACGTACAAGTGATCGCAGGCCTGACTGCGGAGATACGGGACTTGGAGGGAAAGCGTCTCGCTATCCAAGAGGCCATCTCCAAAAACGAGCCTTACACCGGGAAGACCGGGCAAGTTTACAAGCCTTCCGAGTTGGTTCGGTTGACAGGGGATGTGGATGCTGAAATTTCCAAGAAAAAGGAGGATATCATCGCCAAACGCGTTTATGCCGACGGGTTTGAAAGGTATGCGGCTGGATCCTGGGAACACCAGTCCCAGGCTCAAGTTTCAAAGAAGGAACTCGAAGGGTTGTTTGTTAGCCTCCGGGCACAGTACGATGAGGTAGTCCGATTGAAGGAGCACGTTGAACTGGTCAAGGAGGTGAAGGAAGAGATTGCGCAAGAGTATGGCACGGCCAAGGACGAAGTCGAAAAGACGATCGGGGTGGTTGCAGCCAAGCTGAAGGCCAACCAAGGGTTGTTGGACAGTTTTGTGGGCGAAGCCATGCAAGGGGAACTCGGGAAAACCTTGAAAGACTTTTGACGGGACTGTCCTGGTTCATCCCTAGTGGGAGAGGGTTCCTGGTTTGTTTAGCGAACCCCATAATTCGCTTCCTTCAACGCAGCGCGGGTTTTTATACCGTCTCCCAGAAGTAGTTTTCGGTTCGGGGCTAATCCTAGCATGGCCTTCCTACCCTGTATGTATTCTTGATCCGAAGATTTGGAAACGACTTTCAAGAAACGCAATAATCCAGTTGCCGCAGGTCGCAAGCCCGGGCTCGTATCGGCAACCCCATTCGGAAATCACTTTCGAGAACTATACTGACCCAACTCATAATTTCGGAAAATGATTATGCAGAATTTCGAGCTCTAGGCTTGACCGCCTACGGCCTGGGGTTTCCAGCCCCAGGAACTGGTGGTTTGTTCGATTGCGCGCTGTAATTGCGCTCGCGGCAAGGGACGGAGGTTGCTCGCGACCCTTCAGGTCGCCTTCTTTTTCGCCTGAAGGCCTAAGGTTAAAACCCTGGGCTTTATGCGATAGTGCCTTCAACACAAACTCCGAAAATATGAGTTGGGGAATATATGTCCATCCAGTTCACGAGGACAATTTTCAACAGGCAGGAATGGCTGCCCCTCTTTATTCCTGCTAGTATCCTTACCGATGAGGCAACCGCAGGGAATCCCTTATTATGTATTAGCCAAGGCTGGAGTAGGCATACCTCAGGGAGCGCGGTTGGTATTGGTCAGCTCAAGCTGGTTTGCCCCAGGCGCAAGGGTGGTTTGGACGCTCCATTGCAAACCTGTTGGGGTTGCGGGGTTCGCACAGGATACCCAGTAGGTTCCGGCTTTCAGCATACTAACCATTGCTTTGCCCGCAGCATCCGTCGTTACCTTCTTGTGGATCGTGCTGGCGGCCAAGGATTGTTGGATGGCGGCGAGTTCATTTGCCGAGATGGAAGGGTTTTTCAAGTGGAGCCCCCATTTGGCGATCCTTGGCTGCTGTTCGGTGATGAAAATTACCGTATTGGGCAGGGGATAGTTCTGCCCGCCCGCTGAGATGAAGAGGCTGATGTCCAAGTTTGACTGAGAACTTGCATCGGGGTTCACTAGGGGATTATCAGGGGAAACCGGGATGGTTGCGGGGGTGGCGACAGGAGGTGTGGCACCTGGTAGTCCTGTGAGAACCTGGGCTGCTGCTGCGGCTTCTGGTTGTTGTGCAGGGAATGCCGGGGAGGTGGCTGGTTGTGGCGCAGCTGTTGCGCCCGAGTTTAAAATATTGGATGCGGGCATGGCGGCTTTGGTTTCAGCCAATTGCTTTTCCAACTCCTGGACTTTGGCATTGGCCGCATCGAATTTGTCCCTGAACTCCTGCATCTGGATTTGTGCGTCCGCTGCTTGGTTGATCGCATCATTCTCACTATTTTGGGCGGCAGTGAGTTTAGTGGCCATTTCGTCCAACTGGGTTTGGATCGTGGTGGCTTGGGTCTGTGACGCATCCAAGTCTGTCTTGGCCGTTTCCAAGTTTGTCTCAAGGTCGGCCTTCTCTTTTTTCAAGGTTTTGTTGTCCTCTTTAAGTGTGCTGATCTCTTCTTCGAGTTCTGCGGTGCCACAACCTGCGAAAGGCAGGACACAGAGTAGGAGGGCCAATGGGGTTATTGCTTCTTTTTTCATTACAAACAGTAGAATGGTGGGTATAAACCTTAGGGTGCTTTCATCTTCTGGCAATACATGGATAGAGAAAATTTGTAAAATCAGGAAATTCTTTATGGAGTAGGTGTCTCAATATGAACGGGAATATACAAACCATTGCGCTGTGGTTGTTCAGCATGGGGTTGGCATTTTTCATTGGCAGCCAATCTTCCAAAACTGTTACTGGCGGCAATATCGCCCCCAGTTCCCAGGGGGAATCGTCGAAAAATGCCCCGAAGACCCTGCAAGCTGGGAAGGCCAAAGCCCATGTAGGGAATATGGCTACCATTACGGGGGAAGGGGAACCCCGGTTCGTCAGTTACTTGCAGGATCCTATGACCAGCAGTGATTTTGGAATTTCCTTGTTGGCTTCAATGAAGGCGGGAGATCCGATCCTCCGTATCCGGGCTTTTACGGATGCCCTCCAGGATTTGGACGGTTCGACCTTGCCGGGTATCCTGGAAGCCTTTGACATCCTTCCCAGGGGATCCCAGCGTTTCACGGAGTTGCGGATGCTCATGCATGCTTGGGCAGACAAGGATCCGGAAGCTGCCTTGGAGTATGCTTCAAAAATGAGCCGGCAGGAACGGCAGTTCGCCATATCCGAAGCATTGGCAAGTTGGGCAAAGAATTTTCCTGAAGCTGCATTGGACTGGGCTGAGATGGAAGCCGGGGGACGTGATAACAACCCCTACATGCCCGCAATCATTTCTGGTACCGCTGAAACC
>JAYPDO010000189.1:6511-8393 GCA_038125285.1 Opitutia bacterium | reverse complement strand
TGGCAGAACTGGAAAAAGCCTTGGACGAAGTGACGGATCCCAAGGATCGGAACAGGCTGTTGGCCCTCAAGGCCGTTGCCACCGGTAAGCTCACATCCCAGGAAGTGGCAACAATACACAGAGTGACCCGCAAGACCATCTTCAACTGGATCCTGTTGTTCCGCAATGGCGGCGTAGAGGAATTGCTGCGCCGCAGGTACACCCACCGCCAACCGGGGATCGACGGGGAAACCCTGGACAAACTCAAGGTGGAACTGGGCAATGGGACCTTCCGGAGGCTCAAGGATGTCCAGCAATGGTTGGGGCAACTCGACGTGGAGATGACGGTGGGCAATGTGGGCCGTTGGGTGAAGCGCCTTGGGGGCAAACTGAAGGTTCCCCGCAAATCCCATGTCCTCAAAGACGAGGCCAAGGTGAAGGAATTCCGTGACCATTTGGCGGACAAACTCCGGGAACTGGCCCCCGACCCGTCCCGGACACGCATTTGGGTTGCCGACGAACACCGCCATGGCCTACTGCCCGTTGTTCGCAGGGCTTGGGGTCTGGAGGGAAAACGTATCTATGCCCCCTACAAGACTGTCTACCAATGGATGTATGTCTACGAGGCCTTGGAGGTGGGCGGGACAAGCCAATGCGAGTTCCTGTATTGCCCAACAGTGGACAAAGGGATGAGCTTGGCGTTTCTCGGACAGATATCCAGATCGGACCCTGGAAGCACGCATGTGGTGATTTGGGACGGGGCAGGTTTCCATCCGTTACAAGGGGACGAATCGGTGCCTGGGAACGTGAAATTGCTAAGGTTGCCGCCCTACAGCCCTGAACTGAACCCGGTGGAAAACCTGGGAAGCCGGGTCAAGGATAAGATCTGCAACCAAATTTTCGAAAGCATAGAACAACTGCAGGATAAAATCACGGAGGCATTGGAGCCACTATTCGACGGTGCGAAAGAAGTTGAAGGGCTTATCCATGATTGGCTTTCCGTTAAAGTAAACTCTACAAATCTGGAAATTCATAAAGTGTAATACTATATGCAGAATTGTATAATGCGTTTCCACGGCGTTTCAGGTGGAATTACCAGCGGATTTGGCTCTCCCAACGAGGATTTCCTCGAAAATCTGACAGGATCTTCAGCAGGAAGTGCCATACCTCGGATCGATGAGGTCTTCAGGAAACTTCGCTAAGGATTGGGGTGGGAGTGAAAGACCACATCCTGATTCTTGTGCCCAACCAAGTCTGGCTTAATCTAGCTTGAAGGCCGCCAAGCTGCTGTTGTCCCGGGCGAAAAGGACTCCCTTGGAAATGGCCGGGTAGGCGCGGCCGATGCCGAGGATTTGGCGGCGGGCGAGTTCTTTGTAGCCTTTTGGGGTGGCTTCGGCGATGAGAAGTTCCCCGGATTCCAGTAGGGTGAGAAGTTTGCCGTCGGCGATGAGGGGCAGGCCGTGCTCCATGCGTGGGGATGTCCAGAGTTGTTTCCCCGTGGCCGGGTCGATGCAGCGGATTTGGGTGCCTTGTTCTTGGCGGCCATGGATGCCGTATAGGTGGCCTTTGTAATAGATTGGAGTGGCGAAGTGGCAGTCCAGTAGGCCTTCCTTTTGCCAAGTTTGGGTAAGTTTACCGTCCGCCTGGACTTCCCAGACTCCGGCACCGACTCCGTAACAAGTGGAAGCGAAGATGCGGTTCTCCCCGCAGATGACAGGGCTGGCCGCATTTACCGATGCGTGCATTTGCGGGCGGTAGTGGGTGTCGAAGATTGTCTGTGGGGCTTTGCCGGGGTCGAGTGTGGCTCCGACGAGGCCTTCGCGGGTAAAGAAGACGGCGGTGGATTTGCCTTGGAGGTTGGCCAGGATGGGGGAAGCGTAACTGGCTTCATGGTCTGTGGCAT
>JAYPDO010000189.1:0-6501 GCA_038125285.1 Opitutia bacterium | reverse complement strand
CCAGGTAAGCTTACCTGTTTCGGCATCGAAGGCTGCGATACCCGCCCCTTTGGAACCTTCCTTTCCCCCTAGGTTGAGGAAAACCAGGCCGTTGGCAGCCATAGGGGAGGAACAATGGCCGAAAAAGCCATTGTCCGAGCGGAATTTCCCAGCAGTGTCATGAGTCCAGAGGATTTTTCCGGTGTCCAGTGCAGTGCAAGTCAGCAGTCCTCCAAGGCCGAAGGAATAGACTTTGTTCCCCGCAATGCAGGGTGTGGATTTCGGTCCGGTATTGCTGTCGTAATTCCGGCCAGGCTTTGCGGGTTGCCCGGACTTCCAAAGGGATTTCCCAGTTGTGCGGTCCAAGGCTTCCAGAGTTTCCTGGTCACTTGTAAAATGGTGGAGGAGAACTTTGTCCCCTTTGACAACTGGGGAGGAATGGCCTTCCCCGACCTTTACCTTCCATAGCCGCTGGAAGTCTTCCGTTTCGGAGGGGATAATGACCTTTGTGTCTTCACCGGCGATTCCATTGCGCCCCGGGCCAATGAATTGCGGCCAGTCGGCGAGGAGCAGGCCGGGGAAGAGGAGGATGGGTAGGAGTGTACGCTTCATGAGTTATTTCTACTTCCCCCACTTCTCCTCTGGGATGCGCCACTTATCTTTGGTGAGTTGGTCGTAGTGGATGCGGGCGACTTGCCACATGTAAGTGCCGGTGGCTTGGACTGTGGGGTTGTAGGTGGCTTTCCAAAGGTGTTGGATGGCTTGGTCTTTTATGCCCTGGGTTTCGTACCACATACCGATGTAGAAGTGGGCGAAGAAGAAGCGGCGGTCTTTTGTGATTTTGTCTTCTTTGGAGTCTTCGGCTGCTTGGAGGATGGATTCCGGGTTGGTACCTTCTTTGCCTTCCAGTAGGTCGTAAAGTTCGGGGAAGGGGTGTCGGTCGAAACGGGTGTAGGGGAGCATTTCCTTTTGGGCTTTGGTGATGTTGTCGCAGTTGGCCTGGCAGAAGAACTTCCAGACCCCGTTTTCGCGGTCAACTGCATCGTAGGCGTGGTATTTGGCAAATTGTTCCATCCCCTTCCTGAAGCGGTTGTCATAGTAGTAGGCAATCCCGAGGCGCCAGTGGGGGGCGTCCTGGGATGGGTCGAGCTGGATCATCTTTTCGTAGTCGGCGATGGACTCCTTGAAGTTGCCGGCGAAGAGGTGGTTGTCGCCCCGGCGTGAATAGAGGCGGATGTGGTCCGGGTACTTTTTGAGGAGTTCGGTGTATTGGTCGATGTTGGCCTTGAATTCGGCTTGGAGGGACTCAGCTTTCTCCGGTGTAACGGGCGGGTGTGTGCCGACCTTCTCAGCTTGGACAGAAAGGGTAAGTAGGAGTGGGATTACATGGAGGGCTTTCATGGGTAGGTTCGAAGATTGATGATTGGCGATTTTTTAATGTAGAAGGCGATGTGGTTTCTTTCCACCTATTCGCTCGTATTCAACAGAAGCCCTTGTTTGCGGGCCGATTTGTAAGCGACGAGGAAGGCTCCGAAGGCGAGAGCGTAGTAGAGGAGGTCGAGGGCGAAGGCTTTTGCTAGGTTCTGGGGGAGGAATTGGTTTTCAAGTAAGAGGGCGCGGAGGCCTTCGAAGATATGGGCTGGGGGGAGGCAGTACGCGAGGTTTTGGAGTGCGTTCGGAAGGATTTCCACCGGGTAGTAGATCGCCATTAGCGGGGCGATGAGAAAGATGGATAGCCAAGCCAGGCTTTCCGCTGCGATGCCATAGCGCACGAGCAGGGAGACGATGAAGATTCCCGTGCACCATCCAAAAATAACCAGGGCGACGAAGAAGAAGACTAGGGGCATTCCGGGGCCGAAGATGTCGAGTTTGAAGAGGGGCAGGGCAATGAGGCAGGCGGGGATGACGCCGACCATGGTGCGGATGATGCTGATGAGGGTGATGGCGGAGATGAGTTCGTAGGGCTTTAGGGGGCTGATGAAGAGGTTACCAAGGTTGCGCGACCAGATTTCTTCAAGGAAAGAGAGGGCGAAATTGATGTGGGAGCGGAAAAGGACGTCCCAGAGTAATACGGCAGTCACGAGGAGCGCGGGAGCTTTCTGGTACAGCGGGGTCTCGGCGATGAGATGTTTGCTGATAAAGCCCCAGGTGACCAGTTGCATGGTCGGCCAGAAGATGATTTCGAGCATGCGCGGCCAGGAGCTACGCAGGAGGTACACGTAGCGGAGGATGAGGCCGGAGATGCGGGTGGGGGACATTTTTTGGAAGAGGGTAAAATTTGAAAAGGGGAGTGCTGGAGAATTTCGATTGGTGTTGGATTGATGTTCTAATTTTCAAACCTGCCCCTTTTCCTTTTCTTCCCTTTGGTTGCGGACAATTTTGAGGAAGGCTTGTTCGAGGTCTTCTTTGCCGTGGCGGACGATGATTTCGTCAGGTGAGCCTTTTTCCACGATTTTGCCATGGGTCATGATGAACACCTGTTGGCACATGCGGTGGACTTCGAGCATGTTGTGGCTGGCCAGGAGGATGGCGGTGTTGCGGCGCTGTTGGTATTTGAAGAGGTACTCGCGGATCCAGGATGCGGTGTCGGGGTCGAGGCTTGCGGTGGGTTCGTCCAGGAGGAGGAGTTCCGGTTCGTTGATGAGGGCTTTGGCGAGGGAGACGCGGGTCTTTTGCCCGGCGGAGAGTTTGCGGACCTGGCGGTCGATGAACTCATTGAGTTCCAGGTCTTCGGCCAACCGCTCGATGCGGTCTTTCGAATTACTGACTTCATAGAGGCGGGAATAGACGGTCAGGTTTTGGCGGACGGTGAGCCGTTGGGGCAGGTCGATGTAGGGGCTCGACATGTTCATCCTTTGCAGGATGTTGTAACGGTTGCTTTCTAGTTCTTCCCCAAAGATTGTTACTGTGCCTGAAGTTGGCAGCAACAGCCCGAGGAGCATGGAAATTGTGGTGGTCTTGCCCGCACCGTTGCTTCCTAGAAGAGCAGTGGTGCAGTGGGGTTGGATGTCGAAGTCAAGGTGGTCTACGGCTTTAAGGCCATTAAACACTTTCGTCAGTCCCCTGACTTCGACGACCGGAGGATCTCCGTTCATTGTGCCTTTGGTCAGGATCCTTTGGCTAAGCACGGTGGCAGATGGGGCGGGAACCCCGCCGGCTCAACCCCGGTCTTCCATGGATACGTATGGACGATGCGCCGCACCAGAGAAGATTTGGCGTGGGCGGCCGATCGGCTCTTTGTTCTCTATCATCTCTTTCCACTGGGAAATCCAGCCCGGCAGGCGGCCGAGGGCGAACATGACAGTGAACATGTCGGTCGGGATACCGAGGGCACGGTAGATGATGCCGGAGTAGAAATCGACGTTCGGGTAAAGGTTGCGGGAGACGAAGTAGTCGTCCTTGAGGGCAACTTCCTCCAGGTGGCGGGCGATGTCCAGAACTGGGTCGGAGACCCCGAGTGCGTCCAGTACGTCGTCACAGGCCTTTTTGATGATCCTGGCGCGGGGGTCGAAGTTCTTGTAAACGCGGTGCCCGAAGCCCATGAGGCGGAAGGGGTCGTTCTTGTCTTTTGCCTTGGCAAGGAATTTGTCCGGGTGGCCCCCGTCAGCATGGATTGCGTCGAGCATTTCGATGACAGCCTGGTTCGCCCCGCCGTGGAGTGGCCCCCAAAGTGCGGTGATGCCGGTGGAGATGGCGGAGTAAAGGTTGCAGCGGGAGGAGCCTGCGATCCGGACAGCCGCGGCGGAGCAGTTTTGCTCATGGTCGGCGTGGAGGATGAGGAGTTTGTCCAGGGCGTCCACGACTACTGGGTTGATCTCATAATCATCCGTCGGGAGGGCGAACATCATGTTGACGAAGTTCTCGACGTAGTTGAACGAGTTGTGAGGGTAAATGACGGGATGGCCGACGGAGTTCTTGTATGCCCATGCCGAAACGGTGGGCAGTTTGGCCAGGAGCCGGATAATGGTGCGGTTGACGGACTCTTCTGAGCTGTTTGGGTCGTGGGAGCAGGTGTAGAAGGTGCTCATGGCGGAGACCATTGAGGCGAGGATCCCCATCGGGTGTGCCTTAGAGGGATAAGCTTCATAGAAGCGCTTCAGGTCTTCGTGGATCAGGGTGTGGGACTTGATGCTGGTCTCGAATTCCGAGAATTCCTCTTTGCTGGGCAATTCCCCGTTGATGAGCAGGTAGGCCACCTCGAGGAATGTGGACTTTTCCGCCAAGTCCTCAATGGAGTAACCGCGGTAGCGGAGGATGCCCTTTTCCCCGTCAAGGAATGTAATTTCGCTCTTGGTGGAACCGGTGTTCTTGAAACCGACGTCCAGGGTGATCAACCCTGTCTGTGAGCGGAGGTTGGAAATATCAATGGCGTGTTCGTTTTCCGTGCCGACTATAACAGGGAATTCGTAGGTTTTGTCTCCGATGGTGAGTTTGGCAGTGTCGCTCATAATTCAGGTGGTTGGGGATCTGATTGTTACTTGTTTGAAAGTTTCTGGAAATTCATTTCTGGACGGTTGTTCCAATGCCGCCGTGCCTGGAGGGCTGTGAAAAAAAGTGCGCGCCCTGGTTTTGTCAAATCCCAGAATTCGGAAATTCAGGAAAACCTGGAAACTTCGGTACCGGGCATGAGCCTGCCAACCCCCTGCAAATGGCTGGCAAGATTGTGTGCGAGCAAGGGAGCCATCAGGGAACCTTTTGAACCCAACCCGTTCAATACGGCCAGGCAGGGATGCTCCGGATGCCTCCCCATGATTGGCTTGCGGTCCTTGGAAACCGGGCGGATCCCTGTCTGCCTGTCCAACACTTCGTATGGGGCGGCAAGGAATTTCCCAAGGCCTTGTTGCATTTCTTCAAGCCCGTCCTGGCTAGGCGGGGACTCAAGGCCTTCCCAACGGTAGGTCGACCCGGCCAAGTAGGTCTCCGCTGCTCCGGCAGGCCGTAGCCATTTGCCCGCGTTTAGGATTCCTTGGGGCAAAGATGCCATCGTCCGTATCGTCTGGATCTCTCCTGCGGCCAACTCCATCGGGCAATGCCGGAACCAGGGGTTATCCCTTATCCGGTAACCCTCGCAAAATATCGCGCAGCCGTAATCCCTGCCATCCCACGATACATGGTTCCGGTCAGGGATGAGGTCTTCATGGCGGAACACTTCTTGGGATAAGCAACCCTGTGCTTGGAGCCAACTCCGGGTAGCCTGCAAGAATTTGACTGTGTCCAATGTCGCCGCCCCTAGGATTTCAAAACTCCCGTACGGGTCCGCCAAATTGCTTCCGAATGACCCCGAAGGATGCAATTCACCAAGCCATAATCTGGCGGCTTCCTCAGCGTTCCGCTTTTCATATACCGCCAGCTCCTTGTCGTCCTTCAAAATCCTCAATACCCTGGTTTCCCGGTAAAATTGGGTGCCCAATATTCCTTCCAATTCCCGGTACCTCTTGGATGCATAATCCTTATACTCCCCAAAGTCGGGACTGGTCGCCAACCGCTTCCCGGTTACCGGGTTGATGATTCCGGCGGCGACCTTCGAGGACGAGTAGGGAAGGGGAGAATCCACGACTGTGGCGCTCGCTCCACCCGACTCCAATTCCAAAGCCAACAAACTCCCCGCCAACCCCTGTCCGACGACGAGGAAATCCGTCCGTCCTTCATTAGCCGCCCTATTCCCCATTTCCATCCTGTAATGCCCCTCCCCGCTCAAACCTTTCCAATTTTTCCCACCACGGGTCACCCGCACCTTTACCAGCATTCCGATGCCTGCAGACCAACGCCTGGACAGATCCTACCGCCCCCATCGACAGCTCCCTGGTGATCCATTTGTACGGGGCCAAGTATTTTTCCCTCAGGTAACGGGCCGCCGCTACCTTCCATGGCTCCCCCTTCCTGCCGGATTTCGCATCCTCCAGGTCCACTCCCAGTGCCTCCAATAAGGCCGGCATCTCCCTCTCCCACTTGTGGCTGCGGATCCCCGCTGCATCCGCCTCTACCACCTGGTCTAACTTCTCCTCGGAAAGCCCGGACAGGATCCTATCCTTGAACTCCTTGCTGCCCTTTGCCCAACCCCTGGACATCCGCACGAACCCTAATCTCTTCTGCTCCTGGTCCTCCTCGGAAAGCCAGCACAAGTAATCCCGGTACAATCTCCGACCCTCCGGGCTGTCCACCAAATGCCCCGCCCAGTCCAATGCCGTGCTATGGTCACAAAACCTCCAACGCTTCCCTGGATGCCACAGTTGGTAGAAACTGCTGTGCCGGTATTTCTCCAACTCTTGGCATTCCACAATTCCTGCCCGTACCGGGTTCAAATGGATGTAATGGCACACTGCCCCCAAGGCTTCCCCATCCAATAAAATCGCCTTGTACCGACCCTGGAAGACATGACCGCTAGACTTGCGGAACCGGTTGAAACGATTGGCAAAAACCGATTGGAGCCAACGCATCCCCTCCACCAAGTTCGCCTCCGGAGTCTCAATGCACAAATGGTAATGGTTGCCCATCAAGCACCAGGCATGCAATTTCCACCCC
>JAYPDO010000188.1:0-8399 GCA_038125285.1 Opitutia bacterium | reverse complement strand
GAATTGTCGCTCTACGACCAAGTTTCCTTGCCTGGGAATGGCGGGCCGATAGCGGTGTCTGAGGACGAGCGGTTTTGCTACGTGGAGGCACGCATCAAGCCGGAGGGGGAAAAGAAGGAGGTTCCGCATTTGCTGACCTTTGCGCTGGAGAACGGGGAACTGCGGAAGGTGGGGCAGGTCGAGGCGAAGTACCGGGCTTGTGCCTTGCATGTGGATGTGACCGGGATGCGCCTTTTTGCAGCCCATTACTCCCCGAATGTCATCCACTCCTGGGAAATCGGCAAGGACCGGGTGCTCTCGGGGAAGCTGGTGCAGGAGGTGAAGGTGGAAGAGCACAACCACTTTGTAACGACGGATCCGACCGGACGGTTCCTCTATGTGCCCCACACTTCCCCGAACGCAATTTTCCAGTTCGCCTTGGGATATGACGGAATGCTGTCGCCGATGGATCCGTTGAAGGCGTTGGGACCGGACGAGGATCACCGTTACCACCAACCCAGGCATCTCGCCCACCACCCGATCCTCCATTGCGCATACTCTTCTAACGAACGGGGCGGCGGGATCAGTATGTGGAAGCACAATCCCCGCAATGGCCAGCTCAAGCTCAGGCAGACATTGACTACCCTGCCGGAGGGTTACCCGGAAAAGGGGGGCGCGGCGGCGGACATACACATTACACCGGACGGGAAATTTGCCTATGTCTCGAACCGGGACTACACCAAACGCACGGAAGGCGAGGGGCCCAGAAGCACCATAGCCGGATTCGCCATCAACGAAAGTTCCGGCCGCTTGGAGCCGATCGGCCTCTTCCCTACCGAACACGCACCGCGCTCCTTCTGCATCGACCGGACCGGAAGGTTCATGTACGTGGCCGGACAACACACCGACAAGCTCGCCGGCTATATGATTGACCCGGAGACTGGCGAACTCACCTTGGTACAAACATACAACACCCCCAAGGAGCCGATCTGGGTGACGGTTGTGAATGACCATGTGGAGAAGTGAGTTTACCAGTTGCGAGTTGACGAGTCCTGGTTGCTAGATTTCAACCCGATCCATCCAACTCACCGACTCATAACCCGCAAACCCGGAACCCGCAAAATATGAACACTTCCCGCCGCTCTTTCCTACAGACCGCCACTGCCACTTCCCTCGCCTTCGGGGCGAAACCGATCCTGCGGGCGAAGTCCGGGAGGGTTTATAAAACGGCACTCATCGGCTCGGGTTGGTGGGGGATGAACATTCTGAGGGAAGCCATGGCGGCAAGGCGGGCGAAGGTGGTCGGGCTTTGCGATGTGCATAGCCACCCGCTGGAGGTCTCGGCGGAAGAGGTGACTGATTTGAACGGGGACAAGCCGAAGCTCTACAAGGATTACCGGGAATTGCTTGAAAGGGAAAAGCCGGAGGTCGTCATCATCGCCACTCCGGACCATTGGCACGCGCTTCCGGCGGTTGACTCGTTGAAGGCCGGGGCGAATGTATTTTTGGAGAAGCCGACCGCCCATACCATCGCGGAAAGCCAGGCCATCGTGAAAGCGGCGAAGCAAGCGGACAGGGCTTTACAAGTCGGTCTCCACCGCAGGGTCGGGACGCACCACGTCTCGGGCATGGAGTTCTTGAAATCCGGGAAGGTGGGCGACGTCGGTATGGTACGGATGTTCGTGGCCGGGGGCGGCGGAAAGGAAAGCCCAGCCAAGAACGAGGAACCGCCGGAGGGGATGGATTGGGACATGTATTGCGGCCCAGCTCCCCTGCGCCCCTTCTGCTCACGAATCCATCCGGGTGGTTGGCGCAACTTCCTCGACTTCGGCAACGGCACCATGGCGGACTGGGGAGTCCACTGGATGGACCAGCTCCTGTGGTGGACAGAAGAGGATTCGCCCAAGTATGTCTACTCCACCGGCGGCAGGCCGGTAAGGGGCGAAGCGGTCTTCAACGACAAGGAGCAAACTACCGACGCGCCTGACACCCAGCTCTGCACCTGGCAATTCGAGAACTTCACCGCCACTTGGGAACACCGCAAGTACGCGAAGAACCCGAGTGAAAAGCACTCCATCGGGTGCTACTTCTACGGCACCAACGGAATTTTCCACATGGGTTGGCGTGACGGCTGGACCTTCCACCCCGCAAACGGGAAAGACCCGGAAATCCACCAGGACGCCGCCCTCCAGGAACCCGACGGCCACAATATGCAAATCCTCTGGGCAGACTTCCTCGACGCAATTGACAACGGCAAGCAACCCACCTGCGACATCGAGTCCTCCCACCGCTCTTCCATCTTGCCGCTCCTGGGCATGATCTCCTACAAAACCGGACGCGGTATCCAATGGGACGGTTGCAAGGAACAGGTGGTCGGCGATACTGATGCCAACAAGCTCATTAAGCGGGATTACCGGGGGGAGTGGAAGTTCCCGGAGGTGTGACAAGCGGACGATTGGGCGAACAGCCCCTACCGCCCCGCCTCGTTCAGCAACTGGAGCAAGCCCTGCTGCATCCCGTTGGACAGGGGGACGACCAGCCCACGTTCCTCATATTGCGCCCGTAAAAACATACCGAACTGCTCGGGGAAATTTCCTGGGTGCCAATGGTACCAGTAGGGGAAGAGGGCGGTCACCCGTTCGTTAGCCAGCATCGGGAGGAACCCATCTGCGACCAGGGTATGGAGCATGGATTTGGAAAAGGCCCCGTGGAAGACACCCTCCCCAAGTCCTTGCACAAGGTTGGCCATTCCATTCTTCTTCCGAAACGCAGCGGTCTCCGCAGGATCCCAATCTTCAACGATCCCCGGCAACTTCCATTTCCGGAGCCTGGCCGGCCAATCGGGGTGTTCACTGGCCAAAGCGGCGTATTGCTTCAACCGAGCTTTCGGGTGTGCAGCTGGACGAAGACCCGCCAGCTTCCACTCCCCTTCCCGTTCCTTGAACAACGCATCCTCGTCCATGAGCCAGTCCAGCCAGGACTTCCAAGGATGCTCCAAGGCGACCTTGGCAAAAACCGCCCTGTTTCTGCGGCCTCCCAGGCTTTCCAGGACGAGTTGGTGGCAGGCTTCCTCCCAACTGTGAGCGGATAGCCGGTGCCCCATCGCCTCGACCTTTGCCTTCCAACGCAATTTCGCAGCCCCCTCCAAATGCCAGGGAAGCAGTTCTTTGCCCAGGGGAGCAAGCAACTCCACTAACGGCATCTCCCCGGTTTTCTCCAGTTTGACCAGCCTGTAATCCAGGAGGTACTGCTCCAGATCCATCTCTAGGTGAGGGAGCAGGACAAAAGTCGGAGGCCGGTTCCCGCCTTGGGTCACAATCCCATCCCCACGCGGAGGGAAAAGGACCACATGCAGCACGACCCGGTTGAACTCCGGATCCTTTCCATGCCCATGGTGTTCCCAGTCCTTGTCATAGAAGTGGATCTCCACATCGCCCAGCACTTCCTTCCCTCCGACCTTGAGACGGGCATTCAGGAAGTCCGGCCCCTCCTGGTGGTTCCAAATCCCTGGGAATTCGACCTCCAAGGCTTCCCCGTCCACTGTCTTCATTCCCTCCGGCTCAAACTTCTTCTCGTCCCATATCTGCTGCAACACTTGCTCCGGGACGGTCAACGGCCCGTAAGGCCCCTGGATCTCGGCTATGTAGAGAGTTTGCATCGGTCAAGCAAAGTGGTAGCGGATCGTAATGCTCCCAAACTCGCGCCCTTCCTGCATGACATTGATATACAGGGTGCGGACACCCACATGGATGGCGACGGCGACAATCAGGCAATCGTAGATCTGGTATTGGGTTTCATACCATTTCCTGAGCGCATTCTTTACGATATCCGCCACAGGATAGACGCGCCGCAAGGGTTGGAGGGTTTCGTGTAAATAAACGCTTGCGGCTTCGGAGGACATCGGGGTTTCCCATTTGTTCAGGGTCAAATTGTAAAACTCCTGGGCACGTATTTGCCCTGGATCCAGGGACTCCAGCCAATCCCGGAACATTGGGGCCAAGTTAGCGTTGCGCTCCTGACCACTTCCCTTGCCCGGTCGATCAATTCGTCCTTCGCACTCAAGGTAATGTTTCTCATGGCTACACAACACTCGTGTACACGATAATTAGGTCAAGGAATTACAAGCCCTTCAGCTTCTCCCGCAACTCCCGACCGTCCCATTGGTTCCTGTTCTTCACCCGGATACGGTCCAACGCCCGCCTTTGGATCTTCTGCAGCCTGTCCGCCCTTCCCACCAAATCGTCCGCCCGTAGGGTAAAGGCGCCCATTGTGGCGAAGGTCTGGACGATGGCCAGGTCATTGGTCGCCACGTAAATTTTGTCAGGCCTTGGGGCTCCGGCAATGATACGCTCGATAAACTCGTCCGCACTCGCCCCCTTTTGGGTAAAGACGATGGCCAGGCCTGGGTCTCCGGGGATGAGTTGCAGGATCTCGTCCTTAGCCCCTTGGCCGTCATAAACGATGGTCAATCGTACCTTCCCCGGTTCGTGCAAACAACGGGAATAGTCCTCGAACCTAGCCCTGGCTGCATCCATCCCTTGCCGCCGGAGGAGGTGTTGGAACTTGGGGATCGCGTGGATAAGGTTGTACCCGTCCAGCATCAAATGCTCACTCTGGCTGTAATCCGGCATGCAGCTTTCTCCAATGCCTGAAAATCCATTCTGCACAAAGGGTTGGCAATGCAATTCGACACTCGCCATCCCATCACCTTGGGGATAGCATCCGCCGCTTTTTAGAAACCACCCGCCCCATGCCCCCGCTAAAGACAAAACGGATTGCCTGGCTCCTATCCCTTGCCTTGCCTGCCACCTTGTCCCACGCCCAGGTCAGCATCCCGGACGCCATGCCTGCCGGGGCGGCATTGCAATCATGGGAAGGCTATTCGCCTCCTATCGCAGCGGGTAACAACCAGGAATTTGGAATCCCCAGAACCTTCCGTTCACTGGATTTCACTAGAAGAGGGGACGCAGCAACAGACCGAGGCAGCGGCGGCTTTGCCAGGAGTTTCGGGGGCGACATCGACAACCGATCCGACGTCAACGCCCAACTGAACAACAACCTCGACCCCATCCTGGACCTCGAATCGTTCGGCCTACCCTTCTTCGATAAGGGGATGGCCTTGGAAAACGCCGACTTATCCCTCGGCCCCTTCGGGATCAATTTCCACTCCCTGACCGGGTCTGTCCTCTCCACTGACAATTACCAGTTCGATTTCGACAACCCTCAAAACCGGGTATACGGCTCCACCAGGCTGAACTTTTCCCTTATTTTCCAACCCCTACAAAACCTGCACCTCCTGGTCAAAGGGGACTTGATCGCCCTCCCTTTCGAAAAAAAGATCGGCTTGAACGGGTTCGGGATGCAGGATCCCATCGGGGCAGCCCTGGGCATGCAAGGCAGCAGCCGGAACCTCACCCACGTCCAGCTTTACAACAAGTGGGACGTAGGGGAGAATTGGGAGGTCGAGTTCCTGGAGGACTACTCCGTCCAGTTCTCCAGCGGGTCCAGCTTCCTGAGAAACTTCCAGATGGACGGCATGCTCTACGCTTGGGATCCCCTGGTTTTTGACGAAATCGACCCGGGAGGCGAGTTCGAGTTTACACCTGAAGCTATCTCAAAAAGTGACAGGGCTGCCAACTTCGACCGCACCAGTACAATCGATTACAGCGACCAGGCCATCAACAACTTCGACACCCCGAGCCTGCTCAGTACCAACACCCTTGCCAATACGATCAGCTTCCTGGCGCCGTTGGAGACAGACGTCACCCTATCAAATTACCGCCAAGACCGTTGGGACACCTGTGAAGGCAGGACGACCCAGGATACCACAATCGGGGGACGCCTCCTGCTGGCCAACAGCCGTAAAAACCTCCGCTTCCAACCCTTCGGCTATTACAAGTGGACATTCCACCCCACCACCAGCAACGGCTGGAGCATCGGTATTCGCAGCCAGCTCACGGACAACATGAAGGGCATCACCAACTTCGGCAACAGCTCGGGCACCGCAACATGGAGGATCGCTGTGCGGCACCAATTCAACTCCCGCAACCTCCACGCAGCCAACTTCAGCAAAGTCGTCCAACTCTACAATATCCAAAAAACCTGGGACTACCGGTTCTCTAGGGTCATGGGCTTCGGGATGACTGGGGACGCCATCATTCGCGGCGGAGAAGTCACAGACAGGGATACCAATATCACATCTGACCAACTCTTCTTTGGATTGGGCATTAGCAAAGTCTTCTCCCCTGCCCTAACCTACACGAACACCCTCGGATATAAAGACGTCAAGGATCCGTTCGGCATAAAGGATCACTCAATGGACATGGAAAACCGGATCGATATCCGCCACTGGGAATACTACACATTCATGGCCAGCCATAAATGGCGCTTCCGGAACCCAGGTTCTATTCCAGGGAGCGTGGACGAAAACATCTTCGTCTTTGAGTTCGGGCGCACATTCTGACCATTGCCCGCCCGGGCTAATCCAAGCGGGACCATTTTTTCCAAAAGGGCTTGGAATCCGGAAAACCCGCGTTTAGTACCCCTCACAATCTTTCCAATCCACAACCAAAACCACCCATTAACCAAGTCATGAGCGAAGCGTTCCCAGAAGTCGTTGAAATCAATTACGAAGGCCCGGATTCCCTGAATCCCCTGGCATTCAAGCACTACAAGCCAGACGAAGTTGTTGACGGCAAAACCATGGAAGACCACCTCCGCTTCGCCGCCGCCTACTGGCACGTCATGCGCAACCCCCTGGGCGACCCTTTCGGCCCCGGTACCGCACAAATGCCATGGGACGACGGTACGGACTCCGTGCAGAACGCCGTCAACCGTACTGATGTCTTCTTCGAGTTCCTAGACAAAATCGGCATCAACTACTACTGTTTCCACGACCGCGACATCGCCCCTGAATTGGGCACCCTCAAGGAGTCCAACGCCGCCCTCGACAAAGTGGTCGACCGCTTGGAGCAACACCAGCGCGACTACGACAAAAAGCTCCTCTGGGGCACCGCCTGCCTCTTTGTCCACCCCCGCTACTCCCAAGGTGCCGCTACCTCCCCTTACATTGATGTCTACGCCCACGCAGCCGCCCAAGTCAAAAAAGCCATCGAAGTCACCCATCGCCTCGGCGGCCTCGGCTACGTATTCTGGGGAGGCCGCGAAGGCTACTCCACTCTCTTGAACACCAACATGAAGCGCGAGCTGGACCACCTTGCCCAGTTCCTTCACATGGCAGTGGACTGGAAAAAGGAAATCGGTTTCGAAGGACCCTTCTACATCGAGCCCAAGCCCCGCGAGCCTACTACCCACCAGTACGACTCGGACGCTGCGGCCTGCCTCAACTTCCTCCGTGAGTACGGCCTCATGGAGCACTTCAAGCTCAACATCGAGACCAACCACGCCACCCTCGCCGGCCACACCATGCAGCACGACCTCACCGTCGCCGCCAGTGCCGGTGCCCTCGGCTCCATAGACGCCAACACCGGCGACACCCTCATCGGCTGGGACACCGACCAGTTCCCCACCGACATCTACCTCACCACACAAATCATGCTCATCGTCCTCAAGATGGGCGGGTTCACCACGGGCGGTCTTAACTTCGATGCCAAACGCCGACGCGAATCCCACGAACCCATCGACCTATTCCACGCCCACATCGGTGGCATGGACGCCTTTGCCCGCGGCCTCAAAATCGCCCACAACATCATCAAGGACGGCCGCCTGGATGACTTCGTCAAGGCACGCTACTCCAGCTGGGACGACGACCTGGGCAAAAAGATCGAAGCCGGACAATGCTCCCTCGCCGAACTTGAAGCCCACGCCCTTGCAGAAGAAGCCGGCCCCATCCCGTCCGGACGCCAGGAAATGCTCGAAAACCTCATCAACGAGTTCATTTGACGCACCGCTCCCGCGTCCTCCAATTTACAAAACCCATGGGAACCTTGCATCCCATGGGTTTTTTCTTTTCAAGAACACAGAAACCATTTCAAGAACCAGCCACACCATGCTCAAAGACATCCAGGACACCCAAGCCGCTACCGGCAAATTCAACGACTACGGCGACGCCTTCCCAAACAGCGAAAAGGCCTTTAGGATCGTAGCCCTCCCCGAAGGCGGAGAAATCCAAGTCCCCTTGCGCCGTGTCCATCTTACCAATAACGACGCCCCCGTCGAACTCTACGACACCTCTGGCCCCCTCAACCAGGACGTCAAGGAAGGCCTCCCGAAGCTCAGGAAAGATTGGATTTCCAAACGCGAACAGCGGGGCGACAAGGTCTTCACCCAGATGCATTACGCGAAAAAGGGCATCGTCACCGAGGAAATGCTCTTCGCTGCAGCCCGTGAAAACCTCGACCCAGAGTTCGTCCGCTCCGAAATTGCCCGCGGTCGCGCCATCATCCCGGCCAACAAACGCC
>JAYPDO010000187.1:3767-8402 GCA_038125285.1 Opitutia bacterium | reverse complement strand
GCGAAAGGGTGGTTTTATGCACCGTCTGCCAAATCTTTGATCCCCTTCAGGTCCAGCTTCCCGGTCGGGAGCACAGGGATGGACGGGACTTGTTTTACCACCTTCGGGATCCAGAGGTTTGCCAGGCCGGCCGCCGACAATTTTTCCCGCAGGACAGCAGGGTCGCACTCGAATGAAGTGAGAAGTACCAAACTCTCCCCCTTGGCCTCGTCCTCCAGTCCAGCAACGGCCAACACGGGCATGTCCATTTCCCCGACTTCGAGGACTTCGAGGATCGCTTCCTCCACAGTGCCGTGCGGTACCATTTCGCCGCCGATTTTTGAAAAACGGGACATCCGGCCTTCGATGTGGAGGAAGCCTTCTTCATCCAGCCGGGCCAAATCCCCGGTCGTGAACCAACCGTCTTTCAAGACGTCGGCGGTACGGGCATCATCGGCAAGATAGCCGCCAAATACATTCGCCCCACGCACTTTCAGGATGCCCGTTTGCCCATAAGGCAGATCCTCCCCGGTTTCCGGGCCCACGAACCGAAGGGCAACGCCGGGGAGAGGACGGCCGGTAGTCCCATGCCTGCGACCTGTCTCCTTGAAAACCTGGCCGTCTGCATCCGGCGGGTCGGGCAAGTTGATACTGATTACCGGGGAGGTTTCGGTCAGCCCGTAGCCTTCCAGCCATTTGCAGTCGAATTTTTCTTCCCACTTTTCGGCCATCCCCGTGGGGGTCCTCTCCGCCCCGGCAATGGCGAAATAGACGGATGCCAAATCCTCGGCACCGGCTTTCCGCAGGATGGGACGCAGGAAAGTCGGAGTACCCAGAAGGACGGTAACCTTCTCCTCTTTGATCGCGGTGATGCTCTTGTTGACTTCGAGAGGGGAGGGAACGGTCACAATCTTGACACCTTTCAAAAGTGGGTACCACAAGGTCACCAGGAACCCGAAACTGTGGAAAAGTGGCAAGTTCCCGAGGATGACATTGTCCTTGTCCAGAAGGTTACAGTCGGAGATCTGGGTAAGGTTACCAAGCAAGTTCCTATGGGACAGGACAACGCCTTTGGGCTCCCCGGAACTCCCGCTGGTAAAAATCAACGCGGCCTCCTTGTCCCCTCCCTTCTTGGGAACCCCAAGGATACGGGCGGACATGCCGCTAGGCAGATACCTGGAGATGGCCAACCGTAGGCCAATAGACAGTTTGGATACCTGCTTGAGCTCCTCGCTGATGTCCAGGATATTGGGGGCAGATTGGAGGACAGGTACTTTCTTCAAGATAGGGCCGGCGGTTACCAAGGCATCCATTCCAGAACGCAGGATGCAGGATTCCAGGGCGGACGACCCCAAGGAGAAATTGAGGTTTACGGGAACCTTGCCCGCAAAGACGCAGGCGAGGTTGGCAATCGTCGCCCCAGTCCCAGGGGGCAAGGCGATCCCGACCCTGGCTGACTTTGACAAACCGGACAAGCGCTCGGCATAGGCCAACGACATGGCCAGGAGGATATCCGCCTGCACAGGGTTGCGGTCCTTGGTACGGTCGACCAGGATTTCCTGCGACTTCAAAGCTTTAAGCCCCTTGAAAATTTCGTATCCAAGATGGCTTTGCAGGACAGGACGCCGGGAAAAGGAATGTTCGGCCTGATCCATCAAGGATTGCCGGGCGGCGGCGGAGTTCGCGGTTTCCGTACTCATCAATTCCCCGAAAACGATAGTCACCGGATAAGGCAAACGCAATGGAGTTTTCCTGAAAAACCGGTTCCGCTCATAGCTGAAGACCGAGCCCCACATCCCGTCCAGAGTCACGGGAATGACCGGAGCTTTCGCCCTGCGTGCGATCAACTCGAAACCCCGTTTCAAACCCTGCATCCCGCCGGTCCGCGTAATGGCCCCTTCGGGAAAAATGCACACCACCTCCCCATCCGCGATGGCATCAGAAGCTTTTGTGATCGCCTCCCTGGCATTCTCAGGGGAAACGGGGATCACCCCGCAGACCTTGAAGACAAACTTCAACAGCGGGGAACGGGTCAGCCCGGAAAAGCCGATGAACCGGACTTTACGGGAACACGCCGCGCCGATCAGGACAGGGTCGGCGTAAGACACATGGTTGGCAACCAAGAGAGCACCGCCCGTTTCAGGGATATTTTGCAAGCCAGTGACCTTCATCCGGTACAGGACCCGGGTTGCCATCATCATGAGGGTGCGGAACAAAGCTTCGGGCATCCGGTAGAGCACATACCCCATCACCAGGACACTCGGGGCCGCCATCCAGAGTAACTGTTGCCACGCGGTGACCCCTGCCCTTAACAACAAATAATGAAGCCCGATAAAGGCCAATCCAAACAAGTTGCTGAGCAAAGTGGAAGCGGCCATGACCCTCCCCCGGCGTTCTTCCCCTGCAGTATCCAATAAATACCCCTTCAAAGGCACGGAAAAGACCGCCCCGCAAAAGCCAAGCATGACCAAGGCCAAACGGAAAACCCATACCAAGTCGGGCGAACCAACCCAACCAAGCCCCACAGACATCCCGGAAACCAGTAACGAAACCACGATCCCGGTAGCCCCAAGCGCAACTGTCCCCAGCTCCACCCGACCCATATTCAAAAAACCCGTGAATCCGCTCCCGAGGATCGTCCCCAAGCCAAGGTACAGGCTGAACAACCCCGTCAATTTCGCCACATCCTCCGGCTCGGCAATCCCCTTGGCAACCACACCCAGGCACAGCAAGACCAGCCATGCCAGCCCCAAGAACCATGCGAAACCCAGCATGGCCATCCGGAGCCGTGGGTTCCCCAGGTTTTCGGCCAATCCGTTGAAATGTCCCACCAAGATCCCGAAGTGGAAGCGGGGCCTTTCCCTTTTCTCCTCGGGGACGGCTGGTGTTCCTTGGAGGATAAGCCATGACAACGCCGCGCAACCTGCGATCCCGTACATCACCCAAAGGGCGCCAACCCACGGATCCCCGGCCGCTTTGGCTGCATCCGAAAAAAACAAACCGCCGGCAAAGCCCCCCATCAGGACGGCCATCATGATCAGCAACTCCATCCAAGCCAAGGCCAGGCCAAGGTGGGCATGGCCGACGAGATCCTTTAGGAACCCGTATTTGGCAGGGGAAAAAAATATGGATTGTACGCCCAGAAGGAACAACCCGGACTGCGCCAACAGGAAGCTATGCCGCCAGAAGGCAAGGGTCATCACCCCGAGGCCTACGAATTGGGCAAGGACCGCCACCCCCAACACCCGCCTCCTGCCAAAGCGGTCTGCCACCCAACCTGCCAATGGGGCAAACATGACATAGGGCAGAACCAGGATCATGGCCAGGCTGGAGTTAGCCGCCTGATATTCCTGGACGGACATCAACACCCCGCAAAGCCCCAGCACTACGTACTTGGCCAAATTGTCGTTGAGGGAGACGAGGCTGTTTGTCCCGAGCAACCACAGGCAACTATTGAATGATTTCGATTCTTTCATGGCGCCTCCCTTATGCCACCTCCATGCCAATCCCTGAGAAAACACTTATTAGCCATCAAAAACTAGGGGAAAAGGAAATCCGGTGCCAAGGACTCCGAGTCACTGGGTGCAAATATTGTTCACGCAGTGCATTTTTTCACCGCAAGCTACATGGGGATTTTCGGCTTGTGGGGGCACCTTGTATATCCAAAGGTGTTGGTTAGAAGTCACAACCATATGGAACCGACGCAAAATGATGGCCCGGGACAAGAAATCCGCGAGTATGTCGACTACCTGGCGGGTTGTTGGGCAAAGGCAGGGGTTTGCCGGGGGGATGTGCTTCTGCTCCACAGTTCGATCACGAAGACAATTGGCCGGGCCAGGAGGAAAGGTGTGCCCATCGCCCCGATGGAGCTCCTCCGCTCTTTCCTGCAATCCGTCGGGGAAGAAGGCACGCTGCTGCTCCCGACCTTCGATATCAATGTCTCCCCCTTGGTCAGGTTCGACATCCGGAACTCGCCCTCCAAGATGGGCGCACTGACGGAGTGCGCCAGGAGCTATCCAGGGGCTGTGCGGACCCGGCACCCTATCCTCTCAATGGCGGCAATCGGAAAAAAGGCGGCGGCATTCGGGGAATGTGACGACTACACAGGCATCGGCAAAGGTTCGCCCTTCGAAAGGCTCCTGGAACTGGACGGCCGGATAGCGGTCCTGGGGTTGAAAGAAAATGACAGCATGTCCTTCTACCACTATGTGGAAAATGTGAACGGGGCGGCCCACCGCTGGACAATCGGTTTCGAGACTGAGTTCGTGGATTGGGACGGCTCGGTTTCCATGAAAAAGCACGGCTTCTACGCCCGCAGGAGGGACGAAGGGATCGTGACCAATGTGGAACCGATGGCAAGGCTGCTCTGGGAAAAAGGACTCTACGCAGGGGAACCTCATACCGAGGGCGCCGGGTTGCGGACCATCTTGGCGAAGGACGTTTACCGGGAGACCGAACAAATCATCCGGGAAGGGAAATCGGAGGGAAATCTTTATGAGCAACATTGACGGGCTTCTGGCAGGGCAACCTGTCTTCTGTTTCACAACCGATATCGACTGGGCTTCTGAACCGGTGATCGAACACACCCAAGGGATCTTCAGCCGTAACGGGATCATCCCGACCTATTTCACGACCCACCCCAGCCCGTACCTCGAC
>JAYPDO010000187.1:0-3757 GCA_038125285.1 Opitutia bacterium | reverse complement strand
GAAAGAGGCCATGGGCGGCATCCACCCGAACTTTTTGGAAGCCAGCAGCCATGGCAACTCATTCGACGAAGTGTGCGGCTACTTTGACAGCTTCCTCCCGGAATACCGGCGATGCTTCCGGTCCCACCGGTTTTTCGATGTCACGGATACCAACATGATCCTCCGGGACAAAGGATACCTCTACGACTCCAACGTCTTCACCTTCATGGAAAAGATCCGGCCCTACCGGCATTTCAGCGGGTTTGTGCGGTTCCCGAGTTGCTGGGAGGATGGGACCCACCTGCGGAACACGGCCTCCCTGGAATTAGGATGCCTCCAGCCCTTCCTGGACGAGCCTGGGCTGACCATCATGTCCGTCCACCCGTTGCACATGGCCATCAACTCGCCGGATTTCCAATATTCCCGCTCCCTCAAAGACAAGCTTACCCGGGAAGAGATGATCGCTTTTGCAAAGGAAAGCATCGCGAAAGTCCGCCATGAGGGCCCTGGGATCGCCACGTTTTTCGAGGAAATCCTCCAGTACGTCAAAAGGAAGGGGTACCCCATTTACACTCTCGAAGAGTTGTACCAAATGATCACTGGGGATGCCTGAAACGCATTTTCACGTCCTGGTGTACTACTACGGCACCTCCTCGATGACCGGGACGCGGAGGTGGAGGGAAATGTCCGCTTTGCTGCTTCCCTCGGGCAAAGTCACTGTGTATTGCGCGGACGGGGCGGGAAACCTATCCCCGGCAGGGGTGGGGGTCGTCCATGTGCCGGATGGGGATGTCAGCCAGCAAACCCGGATCTTCGCAGGAAGGGCGAAAGGTCCGAAGTGGATCCAATATTTGAGGAAAGTCGCCTCCAGTTGCTTGTTCTGGCCGGACCGGCAGGCGGGATGGGCAAAGAAGGCGGTGGCCAGGATGGGGGAAGGCATCCAAGCCAGGGAGAGGCATGTGGTTGTCACCTGCGGGCCCATCTTCTCCGTCCATTCCGAGATGCGGAAGTGGGTAAATTCACACCCAGGCAAAGTCCTCTGGGTGATGGATTTCCGGGATTTGTGGTCAAACGAGATTGCTCCGGGCGCACAACGCCGTACCCCGAAATTCCTGGAATGGTTTGAGAGGCGGATGGAACAAAAATGCCATGATGCGGCCGATATGGTGACCGTGATCGGCGAAGGTTTGGCCAAGCTGGAGAAAAGGGATTTCGGGAGTTCCCCCATTGTAATATATAATGGCTACCTTGCCGTGAACCCGCGTGTACGACCGGAATATCTTTTCAAAGATGGCGATCCCAAACGGATCCGCTACCTGGGGACAATCATCCCTGGCCTGCGTTCCCCAGCCCTTCTCTTCGAGGCGGCTTCCAAATTGGGGCTTGGGGAGGACAAACTATTATTCGAATTTTGGTGCAACGACCACAGCTTGGTCATGGCAGAAGCTGGGCAACATGGTGTCGGAAAATTGGTTAGATGCCACAACGGGGTTTCCAGTGATGAAGCCTGGAACCTCTCCTGTACGGCGGACGCCAACCTCATCCTTAATGGCCTCGGGCAGGATGCTAACCAAGTCGTCACAGGAAAAGTCTTCGAACTCATGCAGTCCGGGCGGCCCGCCATCCCCATCACCGGTAAGGAAAGCGAACTCAGGCAGATTGCGGCCAATTGCGGGACACGCCACATTGTCTGGGACCTGGATACGGCATGCCAGGCATTGGAAGCCCTGATAGCAGGAAGGTTATCCACATTGGAAGACTCTGAGGGTCTCTATTCATGGGAAAACACGGTTACAAAATTCCTGGAGACGACAGATGCCTCGCACTGGCCAGCCTCCAAAACGCATTGCCCATAATTCCATTTTTTCCCCATTCCCTAGGGGGCAGGATGTACGAAGATTTGGAAAAATTCGTAACTAAACCATGAAGACGGCTAATCACATGGCACCACCCCATACCCTGATGACCACCGAACAAGACGAAAAACTGCGCCGCCTGGTATCCCGCCTTCTTGATGGCGACCTCACCCCGGGACAACACAAGGAGCTGGAGCATGTCCTCAAATCTGACCCCTCAGCCCGAAAAACTTACCTGAATTGCCTGGCAATTGAAACCCAACTCCACTGGCAGCACTGGATAGGTTCCAACCACAACGCCGCCCTAGAGACCCGTGACAATGTAATCCAAGGCCCCTGGACCCGCGCACGCAAAATGTTGGCCGGGGCTGCTGCCGCAGCCGTCGCCGCAGGGGCATGGGTTACGACAAACCCAGGGAAAAAGGTCATTCAGCCAGAAACACCGGCTACTGTCGCAGAAGATTCCACCCCCATCCTTACCGAAACTGTCCATGAAAATGGGAAGACCACAGCCTACCTGTACTTCCGGATGGATGATTCGGGGGATTTCCCTGAAAGCTGAAACTGCCCCTTTTCCAATAACCTGTGGACTAATCCGATTTATCATCACCCAAATTCGGGGCGGCTTGGTTGACTGGGGATACCAGACCGATCCAATTGGGAGAATCCACAATAAACGCGCGGCGGGGAGGCCGCGCGTTTTTTGAATTCTTAAGTCGAGTGCTTTTCGCTTGTTTGCCAAGGGGGTTTGCTATTCCTATTCAGGGACTTGATGGAAAGCGAAAAAGATCAGCACAAACGGTGGCTGGGGTTGGGGATGTTGGCAGCAGGGTTATTGTACCTGGGGGGTTGCGACAAGGAGACAACGGTCGAAAAGGCAACCAGGGAAGGCATCTTCCTGATCGGGAACGCTGCGGAACCGAAAGGATTGGATCCACATATTGTATCGGGAGTGCTGGAAAATAACATCATCTCGTCCCTTTTCGAGGGCTTGGTGGTAGAGGATCCGTCCAAAGACGGGGTCGCATTGCCGGGTATGGCGGAAAAGTGGTATCCTACCGACAAGGATAACCCGGACGAGTGGGTCTTCGAACTCCGGAAAGATGCGAAATGGTCCGACGGCACCCCGTTGACGGCACAGGACTTCCTCTTCTCCTTCCGTCGGCTCCTCACCCCGGAACTCGCCTCGGACTACTCCTTCATGCTCTACTACATCCGGGATGCGGAGGCATACAATCAGTCCCAGCGCTCATACTTGCTTTGCCGGAACGATGAAAGTTTCCCAATCGGGTGGGAAAGCCTCAAAGGGGTGGATTTTGGCCCGGATGAATATGCCGATGAAAAACTTTATAACCGGAAGGGTCTAGACCATCTGGGAGTGGAGGAATTGGAGAAGCTCCAGTCCAACCCAGAATTGTTCCAATGGCCGGACAGTATCCCCAGGGCAGTGAGGGAAACCCTTGTATCGAAAAACCTGGATTTCGCCAAATCCGGGAGGGATTTGTGGGAACTCATCGACTTCGGGGCAACAGCCCCTGACGAACATACCCTGAAGGTAAAACTCAACGCCCCGCTGCCTTTCCTCCCGGAGATTACCAAGCACTACACATGGTTCCCCGTCCCTCGCCACACGGTCCTCAAACACGGCAGGGCCAGCGAACGGTTCACGGACTGGACCAAACCCGAGAACCTCGTCTGCAACGGCCCGTTCCTCCTGAAGTCCTGGGTTTACAACGACCATATCGAAGTCACCCGCAACCCCCTTTACTGGGATGCCGCGAACGTACGCCTCAACGGGATCCGCTTCCTCCCCATCGCCAATTACTACACGGAGAGCCGGATGTTCTTCAATGGGCAACTCCAAGTTACCTACACGGTCGCGCCGGAGTTGAGCCCGTTGGCAAGGGAATCCTACCCGGACA
>JAYPDO010000186.1:503-8435 GCA_038125285.1 Opitutia bacterium | reverse complement strand
TTTCCGGCTTCCCTTCGACGAGGTTTTTGGATTCTGAAATGTCGTCATCCAGGGCATAGAGTTCCCAAGCGTTTTTCTCGTAAAAATAGAATAGTTTGTGGAGAGAACCGTCCACTTTGTCGATGGCAGTCAAGCAGGGGGTTGCACGGGAATCCAGGTAACCGGGGAAGAGGTAGAAAATGGGGGGGCGGCTAACCTGTGTATTGGGATCCAGGAGCACGTCTGCGAAGGAGGAGCCATCGAGGGGATGGGTTTCAGGGTTTGGCATCCACTTTTTCCCGGCCAGGGCGAGGTAGGTCGGGTAGTAGTCGACAGAATGGACAAGGTGGTTGGAGACGGTGTCCGCGGGGACTACCCCAGGCCAGTAGGCGACCAAAGGTACCCGGATCCCGCCTTCGGTGAACATCCCTTTTTTGCCGCGCAGGGGGAAGTTGTCCTTGTGGGTACCGCCGTTGTCCGAAGTGAAAAGCAGGAGGGTGTTGGCCGCCACGCTGTCGGATTTGTCCCCGTCTCCGTTTGGATCCTCAATCGCGGCCAAGACCCGTCCGACCACGATGTCTATGCTGCGGACAAAGCCTACGAAATGGTCACCCCCCGCGTCTTCCAACAAATCAGGACGGGAGACTACCGGGCCATGGACGGCATAGGTGTGTAGTTGCAAATAGAAAGGTTTCCCTGTCCTGGCGAGTTTGCCCAAAGTCTCTTCGGCCGCATCGCCGATGGCGTCGCTTACATGCTTGGGGGTTCCCTGCAAGGACTTGGGGAAATTGTGCTTCTCCAAGTAGGCTTCCGTGTAGGGCTCGGCAAAGCGGTCGAAATCCCCCCGCCCCAAGCCTTTGAATGCCCAGCCCCCTCCCTTGCCTTTGCTGGCGAAACATACCGGCTGGTGGCCTTGGCTGAACCCGCCGATATTGATGTCAAACCCAACTTCCTCGGGCAACGTCCCTTTCCCATGCCCGCCCACATGGAACTTCCCGATGTGTGCGGTCGCATAGCCATTTTCCTTCATTGCCTCGGCCACTGTCACTGCTTCCGGCGCGACATCTTCCGTTTGCTCCGGGCCGGTGAACTTGGCGGCTTGTTTGCTAATCCCGCCCCCGCCATAACGGTTGAGCGAACCGACGACATAGACATCATTGTGGATTCGTGCCGGATATTGTCCCGAGAGCATGGCCGCGCGGGTCGGCGCGCAGTTCGGTTGGGCGTAGGCGTGGGTAAAGCTCATGCCGCCTTTGGCGATGCGGGACAGGTTCGGGGTTTTGTACATGGCCGGGTTTGTCCCGAAAGTGCCTTGGGGGACTCCCAACTGGTTCCACCCCAAGTCGTCCGCCATGATAGTGATGATGTTTGGCATTTGGCGGATGTCCGAAAGCTTGTGGGGTTCAAAAGCCGGGTTCTGGTGCTTTACCAGCTTCACTTCCCTTGTTTCCGGGGCAATTTTGCCAGGATTCGATGGGGACGCGTTCGCCTTGGTAAAAATGTCAAAATCCCCGAGCAACCGGAAGGCCAAGTCGCTATTCCCGTTCCCTTTGGCCCAAGTCCCCTTCGTCGACGTGTTGTTCCTGACCAAACTGCCCCCGGCATAGGCATCGCCGCCAGTTAGTGTTAACTGCATGTTCGAATCCTCCGTCCGCAGCACCAAAACATAGTGCCCCGGCTCCAATTCGACCGGTTTGGAAAAGGTAAGCTGAAGCGTTGTACCGGCCTTCAGCTTGGCTGGAAGTTTGGAGGTTTCCCCGAGCAACGCCTTGCCTTCTGGGAAACCTTCCTTTGTCGCCTGGAAAATTTCCACTGTGAGCGAAGCCGCTTTGTTCACCCTTCCGGCCTGGACTTGGAATCCTTCCAGTTTTCCCGTTTCTGCCACTTGGAAGGACTGGCCTTTCGAATTCCCCTTGGCCACCAACGTGCTACCGCCTTGAGGGAAACTTACGCCTGTGGCTATGGTGGATTCAGTTGGCCACAAACTCGGTACGGCTAGGATGGCGAGGAGGAGGGGGAGGGGACGGGTCATAGGCCTGGTTTTCAAGGTAGAATTATTTCCCCAGTCAGCACTTCTTGTACTTTTTCCCGCTCCCGCAAGGACAAGGGTCGTTGCGGCCGACTTTGGGCGCCTCCTTTCGGAAGGGGAGGACCGGTGCCCTCCATTGGGTATCGACTTCCGTAAATTTCATCGGTTCTTTCACAGGAGGAAGAGGCTTGGACGCGTTTTCCCACTCGGCGAAACGTTCCGGGTTTTTCATCAATTCCTCGATCTCTTCACGGGATTTCTTGAACTTTTGGTAGTCCTTGTCCAATTTCTTCCGCCAAGTGTCCGTCTTCTTGTCTTGTTGTCCACGGAGGATCTTGGCCATGTACATTGGCCTGAGTATTACATTGCGCTCCGGGTCATGTGGATCCTCCAGGTAGATTTCTATCGCGGTGGCAATGGAAGCGTCCGTTCCATAATGTGCCAGGGCCATGCCGAGGTTTACCCGCAGGTCATCCCCTTATTCCATAGCCAGGAGATTTTGAATTTCTTGCTCCTTACCCTCGAACTGCACATCTTCCAGAACCCCACCCATGAACAACCTTCCAAGCCAATCGAGTATGCTGTACCTGGCAAAAATCCTCTTGATGGCGGGTTCCCCGATCCTCTTGAACGCTTTGGCGATTTGCTCGTTCCACCAATCCCAATCATAATCTTACAAATCGATCATCCAGTCGATGTGGTCTACTATCCCCAACCATCCGCTGAGGAT
Source organism: Opitutia bacterium (assembly GCA_038125285.1). Taxonomy (GTDB): domain Bacteria; phylum Verrucomicrobiota; class Verrucomicrobiia; order Opitutales; family JABJCN01; genus JAYPDO01. The sequence goes on along the minus strand of JAYPDO010000186.1, from coordinate 5,697 downwards.
CATTGCGAACCCGTGCCGGAAGTCCTCAAACTCGGTCGGTTTCCCCCCCCTTTCCAGTACATCCATTCGTTGACTTGGGAAGCCATATCTTCTCCCGTTTTCGCTAGGCGTTCCGCAACCAATTCCAACTTCCGGACTTCGTTGTGCGGAAAATCTTCTAGCCGGGCGCTTTTGTGCATAAGACTGTCCGCCCGTTTGACGCATTCTGCACCTGAAAGTCCCGCCAACTCGATCCGGAGCCTGGCAATGTATGAGGCATCCAGGGTTGGCCCGAATCTTCTTCCTTTCTGGAAAGTGCGGGTACTGTCAATCTGGTCGCCTACTTCTTCCTACACGTCTACAGGGGCGTCCACAAGCCAGAGGCACTAGTGCTTGCGGGTCAGCTCATCTGGCAAGGGCCTGTCCGAGTTGCACTGTTCCAGGATCCAATCTGCGCTTTCCCGGTCAAGGGAGGGTTTGTTAGCTTGTGTGGATATTCGAACGCGTCTTCCCAGCCAAAACGGTCGACCGCTGAAATGGCCATTTTTGCGGCTTCCAGGGGAGGGTTCGGCCATCCATCGAGCAGCGCCAAAGCCCCGTCCCTCACAAATAAATCATCATGTGCAAGGGCACTTACAATTTCCTCCTGTTTAAAAATGTTGGGGCAAGGTAGGAACCCCATACTTTCTGCGCGGCTGAACTGTCACGAAACAAGTACCTCACCGCATCGTTGCTAAAAACTCATTGGTCTTAGCTTGGAAGATATTATACTGTGGCCGGCTTTTAACCAGGCTTGCCATCCATCTTCTGCAACCCCGGGCTCCAGCAAGTAGTCCGGCCACCAATCTTTTCGCGGACCAGGGGCTCGCCGGTCTTGGGACAATATTGGCCGTCATTCCACCGGACATGGAACAGCCAGCCCTCGGGTGGGTCGCCGCCATATCTGCCAACGGAGTCCAATGCCCCTTGGGCGACAAAGACGGCCTGTTGATGAAGCTGTTTACGTCTGGCCTTAGAGATTTGCCCGGCCCCTTGGGCTGGGTGGATCCTTGCACGCCAAAGCACTTCGTCGGCCATCCAGTTGCCCATCCCGGGGAAATAACGTTGGTCGAGGAGGAGGGCTTTGATGGGTTGCCGTTTATGCCTTTCAAGGGCAGACGAGAAAAGTTCCAAGGTAAATTCCTTGCTGGTCATCAAAGGGGGCAAGGCCAACCACCATTCCGGCTCCGAGTCACATTTGTCGAAGGTCAATTTACCGAATTGGCGCGGGTCTTGGAAGACCAGGGTGTGCCCAGGCTGCCGGAGCAGAAGGGCGTCATGTTTGGCCGGTTCGTAATCGGCTGTTTCGACGGATAAACGGCCCGACATGCCAAGGTGAAGCCCCATCCACCTGCCTCCGGAAAAGCCAAAGAGCATCTGTTTGCCATGGGTGGCAGAATGCGTAAGGGTGGCGTCTTTCAGTTCCTTGGGCAAGACACTCCTCTCCAGTTCCCGGTAGACCAGGGATTTCTTATGGGAGATGGCTTCTATGATTTTCCGTCCCAATCCAGGGTTCCAGATTTTGCAGGCAAAGGCGACTTCGGAGAGCTCGGGCATGGTCAGTTTTTCCAGAATGTTCCAATTTGTAATTTCCAAAATAGCCCAGGGTTTCCAACCTGATCCACTGAAACTTGCATGTGAATGATCCACACACCAGGGCTCGTGCGTTATCCTGCTCTGCCTTCCCAATCTTGTGAGAACCTTTCGAGCCTCTTTTCCAAGACATTAATATGCCCACAAGTCCAACATCCCAGCCCAACTCCAGAAGGTTAGTCATTGGCTTCCTGGGATGGTTTGTCGCTTGTTTCCTCGCAGCTTCCATGGGTGCGCTTTTTGTGCCTGGCGAATGGTATGCCAGTCTGGACAAACCTTCTTGGAATCCGCCCAACTGGTTGTTTGGGCCAGTCTGGTCTGCACTCTACACGATGATGGCGGTTTCTGCGTGGTTGGTCTGGCGTAGGGGTGGTTTTGCAGCAAAGGGAACTCCTCTGCGGATTTTTCTCCTCCAACTCGTACTGAATGCAGCCTGGACTCCTTTATTTTTCGGGCTTCATTTTATAGGTGCGGCTCTCGCGGAGATCATACTCCTATGGCTTGCTATCTTACTCACTTTCATAGCTTTCCTTCGGGCTGATAAGTTAGCTGCGTGGCTCCTAGTCCCGTATTTCGGTTGGGTCAGTTTTGCCACAGTCCTAAATTTCGCGCTTTGGAGGCTCAACCCGTGAATTCACCACTCAAAGGAACCCTCCGACTCGGGCTATGTTGCCAGTTCCTTGAAGAGCCGATCAAGTTCCGCACGACCACCGTTACGGCAATGAAGCGGTTGGGGCGGCAGGCACAGTTAGATAAAGCCTCGGCTCTCTGCCTTGCCAATGCTGAAGCGTTGAGGCTATCCCTCGAATTTTGCGCGGGTTTAGGGATCAGGGCTTTCCGGATCAACAGCCAAATTCTACCTGTCAAGACCCATGTTGAGGTGGGCTACGACGTTGGGGAATTGCCAAGTGCAAAGGATATTGAAAGCCGTTTCAGGGAGTGCGGGGCCTTAGCCAAAGAAAAGGATATCCGCCTCTCCTTCCACCCTGACCAATTTGTCGTCCTCAACTCGCCCAATCCCAAGACCCTGGAACATTCAATTGCTGAGCTGGAATATCAAGCCGAAGTGGCCTCATGGGTCGGTGCCGACACCCTTAACATCCACGGCGGCGGAGCTTACGGGGACAAATCTTCAGCATTGCTTGCCCTCATCAAAAGCATAGGGAGGTTGCCAGCCGCAGTCCGTTCCCGTCTCACCCTGGAGAATGACGACAAGGTGTACACACCTTCCGACTTACTGCCCGTGTGCAAGGATACCGGTGTCCCCCTCGTTTACGATGTCCATCACCACCGCTGTCTGCCCGATGGTTTGGGCGTGGCCGAAGCTACGGAGTTGGCCATGAAAACCTGGGACAGGGAACCATTGTTCCACATTTCTAGCCCCCTCGCAGGTTGGGATGGCCCAAAGCCCCATCGCCACCACGATTACATCGACCCGGCAGACTTCCCCAAAGAGTGGCTTCGATGGCCCCTAACCGTCGATGTCGAAGCCAAGGCCAAGGAGTTGGCGGTTATACGGTTGCTCGGCCAAGTCCAGGGAATGGCACCCGCAGGTTGATCCAAACCTGCCACTCTGCTCGTAGGGTTGTAAGTTTCCACAATGATGCAAGTTGTTTGGTTTAAAAGAGATTTACGGATCTACGATCATGCAGCCCTTACCTGTGCTGCACAAAATGGTGCTGTCCTTCCGCTCTACATCCTGGAACCCGATTTGTGGGCACAACCTGACATGAGCTTCCGGCAGTATCAATTCCTTGCCGAATGTTTAGCAGAACATGATCAGGCTTTGAAACAGATTGGCCAAGGCCTGGTCATCAAATTAGGGGAGGCCCGTGTGGTTTTGGAGCAAATTCACTGTCGCCATGGGATCGATGCACTTTGGTCTCACCAGGAAACTTGGAATGGCTGGACCTATGACCGGGATTTGAAGGTCAGGGAATGGATCCGCTCGCAAAACATTCCCTGGCTTGAACCTGTCCAAAACGGGGTCATCCGTCGGCTCAAAGACCGGGATGGATGGGCTGCCCGCTGGTATCATGAGATGAAGAAACCGGTCTTCCTGCCTCCAGCCCTTTTGCCCGCGGTTGATGAAAGCTCGTACACACTGCCACGACCGGAGGACATTGGATTGGCGGACGATGGGTGTACGCTTCGTCTGAAGGGCGGGCGAAGGGAAGCGCTCCAACTCATTGATAACTTCCTTTCCAGCCGGGGGGAAGGCTACACCAAGGAAATGTCGTCCCCGTTGACCGCCTATGAAAGTTGTTCCCGTCTCTCGCCCCATTTGGCATTCGGAACCCTTTCGATCCGTGAAGTCTCCCAAGCAGTGGAAGGCCGGAAGCTGGAGATCCAAGATTTGCCCCAAGGCACGAAAGGGAAATGGCCGAGTGCCTTGCGCTCCTTTGCTGGCCGGTTGCGTTGGCATTGCCACTTTATCCAGAAACTTGAGGACGAGCCCCGCCTGGAGTTTGAAAACTTGCACCCGGCCTACGATGGCCTGCGGGAAGATGAATTCAACCAAGCTCATTTTGATGCATGGAAAGAGGGAAGGACGGGTTACCCCATGGTCGATGCCTGTATGCGGGCTTTGATCGCAACGGGATGGCTCAACTTCCGGATGCGCTCCATGCTGATGAGTTTTGCCAGTTACCACCTCTGGCTGCATTGGCGGGAACCTGCCCTCTACCTGGCCCGCCTCTTCACGGATTACGAACCAGGCATCCATTACAGCCAGACCCAAATGCAATCTGGCACCACCGGGATCAATAGCCTCCGCATCTACAATCCCATCAAGCAAGGGATGGATCATGACCCCGAAGGTATTTTCATCCGCAAATGGATCCCTGAGTTGGCCGATATGCCCCAAGCCCATATCCAGACACCCTGGACAGCCCCGGATTCCTTAAATGGTTATCCTCTCCCGATCGTGGATGAAAAAACAGCCCGCAAGGCCGCGGCCAACAAACTCTATGCCCTCCGCAAAACCAACGCTCATAGAGAATTTTCCAAGAAAATCGCTGACAAACACGGAAGCCGAAAATCTGGCCTCCTCAGAACCGTGAAATCCCAAACTCCGAAGCCTCATGCCCAAAAGGAATTCGCATTCTAAACTTTATTTTGCCCTTGAGTTAGAACCTTCCCCTCCCTGTTTTCCCGGTTTTGGGGACGCGGCATTATAAGGTTGAAATTAAATTTGGTGGAAAAATGTGTCAGGGAAATCGTTACTTACATGGCCAAAGGATCCCCCCTACCCCTGTCTGTCAGTTTACGATGGAGATCCCTGCTGGTGTGGGGACATAATTTTGGCTCAAAATGGCATAATTTTGAGAATATCCCCCAATTTTTGTCTCCTTAGATCTTACCCCCTTACTCGGCTTCAGTTCCCTTTATTAGTGGGCTTTGAGAATGGAGCCGAGAACGGGAGTCGAACCCGTGACCTACGCATTACGAGTGCGTCGCTCTACCAACTGAGCTATCTCGGCAAATAAAGGAATCTCCGGGTTTTTGCTTTCCTCTGTGCCACGTTTGTGCCACGGTTTCTCGACGGAGTGTCAAGTTTTGCCATGTTGTGCCACATATGTCT
>JAYPDO010000186.1:0-493 GCA_038125285.1 Opitutia bacterium | reverse complement strand
GGTTGTTTTAGGTTCGGATTCATACAAAGTATTTACAATACGTAATGTCGTGGAGGGGGTGTTGTCAAGTATGTCGCCGACTCTGTCCGAGCATTTTCTAAACGTAAGCGGGTGAGGTGTGGCACAAAGGAGGAGGCCAAGATCCTTTGCGGCCAATGGAAGATGACCTTGGACGGGGAAGGGATCGATGCATGGGAGCTTTCAGATGATGAACGGTTTGAGGCGGGGAAGGCGTTCTCGCGAATGGAAGAGTTGGGGATCGAGGGAGTCAGCCTTTCTGAAATCGTTGATCGTTATCATGAGATGATGCCCAAACAGGAAGACATGACCCTCGAACAGTTGAGGGAAGGGTTCTTGGAGGATTTCACCAGGCGTTTGAAAAAGGGGAAGTCTGTCCGGACACTTCGGTCATATCGATACAAGACCCAGGTGTTGGTGGATGCTTTCCCCGGGCAGATTGCCAGGCTGCTTCAAGGTGAAGCTGTCTGGAGAG
>JAYPDO010000185.1:0-8533 GCA_038125285.1 Opitutia bacterium | reverse complement strand
TGACGTCTCAGTTGGGGATCATCGCCAACAGGAAATTCTTGTTTGCCTTCCCTGCGAATCTTTCGGAAGACGTCGGAAAATCAGCCAACTGGACAATTTGTTGGAAGATAACTCCCACATCTCTTTACAAATCATGAAAACTAACTAGAAATGAATTTTCATGCTTTTCAAAGAATATTCCAAAAGCATCCGAAGCAAAAAGTTTCATTTACCGACCCAAAAACAAGTAACCCCAAATAATATAATGGCCGTCAAAAAAACAGGAAAAAAGAAGTCCGACACCAACTACAAGATCATCACCATCCGGGTGACGGAAGATCTCCTTAAGCGCATCCAAGGAGTTGCAGCCCAGTCCGGCCTCAGTGCAAACCACCTTATCAACGGACTGATCGAGTCTGGCCTGGATCTATCCCAGGAAAATAAGGGCTCGATGAAGCTACCGAAATTCTTGAAAATGCTCAGGGTGATGACGGAATCGGACGTAGTGGAAGAACGGGTACAACTGAAATAACCTCCTGCAGGTAAGGCATCCACAATACATCCCAATTCATTTCAACAGGACTGGGTGAGGGATCGGGGCGGCGGTTTGGAAAGGCCGTTCTAGGCTAAACCAAACATCAGCTTCGTTATTATGCCATCCCCAAAAGTAATTTCCGGTTCGGGGCGAATCGTAGCATGGCCTTCCTGGGCAGTGTATGGATTATTTATCTGAAGTAATTAGAAACGACTTTCAATAACGCGATAAAACCATTGGGGATGGGCATATTGTAGGGCAGCAATAATGCCAACAAAGAGAGAACCCTCCACTATTCCAATCAAACCTTTTCAGATTTACTTCTCGTCCCACAGATTTGGTTGGAGTTCACCCTTCAGTGTGTTGGAGCCTCAGAAACTCGCTGAAGTTTGAACTCCAACAAGACCCTTGACTATTCTACTGGAATGATTCCATTCCATTTTATTTTTTGAACAAGATAGAGCAGAGCATGCAGAAGGGGAGATCCCAGTGGTAAAGTCAGATAATGCCTTCCACCTCTCACCAGTTCCTCTTATTCCTCCTGTACAATTTTTTAAAAAAGGGAATTCTGTGGAACACCGAGACTACAGATTGGGTATTTACGCCAATAAATGTCAACAAGGGGGTAATCAGATATCTTACCCGCCATCCTCGTCTTCTTCTTCGTCTTCAAGGTAAGAGCCTTCGATCTCGGAGAGGGTTTCGGCGATATGCTTCGCCTTGCGCGCTATAAAATAGTATTCCTCGGAATGGGCCAGATCCTGCAGGTACCCTTGGAAAACGTTGCGATCCTTGACTGCGGTAAACTCCAAGTCCTCAAGATCCCTCCGAAAGGCACGATGGCGGCGGCGGAGCGAATCATCAATCCGGTCATATTCCTGGACAACAAAGTTGAACACTTGCTTGGCGGCATCCTTGATCCCAGGGAAATTGACGACGTTTTTGCCATCGATCCGTGTAAGGTGGAGAAGCTCGTCCGTAATTAGGATGGCCAACCCGAGCAAATTCGGATCCTCCTCCTGCTCGGTCGCCTTGGATTCCACTTCATTACGGAGCCACCGCTCGATTGATTCGTAAAAATCCTTCCGGACGACCCTGGCGGCCTGCGAGCTATGGAGCTCATGCTTATTAACAACTTTTCCTTTGGGAAGCCTCATTTCCTTCATAGGTGGATAATGATGGAATCGTTTTTTTGCCCGATCTCAAGGATAACCTGGGGATTTAGGCAAAAAAGGTTCCGGGGACGCAAAACTTTCCAGGTTTACCCCTGGGTCAAAAGTTCCTGGAGCAGGAGAGGTAGAAGAATTTTGGAACCTTTTGATACCCACCGGTTTGCCGGGTGTATCCACCGGGAAAGAAGCAACTGGCGCCAGCTTCCAAGCGGAAATCCTCTGAAATTTGGTACCGCATGGAGAGATCCGCTTCCGAACCGACGTAAGGATCCGTCCCCGTAGTGGATGAGGTTCGGACAACCCTCATGCCGGCATTGTACCAACTGTCCGTGTCTGGTTTGTCCAACCAGAACGCATTATAGGCCAACCGGAGGGTAAAATTCTTATCCAGGGCGTTTTTTACCAGGGAGGCCTCTATGGAATGGAGGTTTTGAAGGGCGAAAAAATCCATGTATCCATAGTTGATGTGGTTCCTTGGTTGGGTATTGTCAAAAGTGCCATGTTTGCCGTCTCCCGGGTCACCGTCCCCGGAGGCATAATTGTAATGGAAGCCGGCTTGACCAAATTTCCCGGCATCCTTGGAAATGCTGGCACAGAACATCCAAGCTTGGTGCCCTGTCCCGCCGTACTCGCCATCCTGGTAGGCGGCCTCCAATTTGATTGGGAAAAACTTGGTTTTCCTGGAAAATACGGTACCGAAGGAATGGACATTGTCATCCGTCGGCCCGTTGTGCCGGAAAAGCCAGAAATATTTTAGGACACCGGGGGAAAGGAGGGTTGGATCATCAACGACGATGCCGGAAAGGGAGGAATCCGAAATCCGTTTGCCGGTTTTGCGCCAATCGTCGAACCCGGATGGCAATGCAGGCACAGCACGGACACTGAAAATGTTCCATACCCTCCCATGCTGGGTTGGGAGTTTGACCAATATCCCGTCATAAACCAAGGAGGTGTTCAACCATTCCTTACTCCAGAAAAGCCTGTCGTAAAGCCCCCGAACCCTTTGCCGCCCGGCACGTAGCTGTGCCGCACCAGGGCTGAATTCAAGGTAAGCTTGGTGCAAATCGAAGGGGTTTTCAAAGATGTTTGGGATTACGTCTGCATCCACGACAGGGGAACCCTTTTCATTCTCCCCGAAAACGCGGGCATCCTGCCCTTCGACAAAAATGCGGGCATGCTCCCCCAAATCCAGGGTTCCATTCGCCCTAAAGCGGGTGAGAAAATAGGATTGGTCACTTCCGGTGAAGTTGTAATCCTCCTTGAATTCCCCCTTGAACCGGACTTCGCCACCAATTTCAAGGCTGTCAAAAAAGGATGGAGGTTGGACGGGATCCGCCCAAACCAAGGCCTGCCCTAGGAAAAAAGCAATGGCTGGTAGGGAGCGAGAAGTGAGCGTATGTTGTGCGTTCAGGTACATTGGCTCTGAATGAAATTAGGAGGATGACTTAAGACAGCGTATTGATAAATCGCTATCCAGCCACTTAAACTGCCCCGACTCATATTTTCGGAGTTTGTGCTGCACAATCGCCCAAAGCCTAGGGTTTCCTACCCTAAGTGTACCGAGGATAGTGAAGACTATCTGCAAGGCCGCGCGCACAAGCCACTCCATTCTGCGAGCTGACTTACAGCGCGCAATCGTTATAAAAATCAGTTCCAGGGATTGGAACAAGACCCTCGTTCAATCCTGGGACAACGGGACGAATACTCTTGCCCTGGAATATATTTCCCCAGATACCCGGCAGGCTCTTGAATGAAGACGAACACGTATTTAGTCATCGGTGGGACGACGGGGATGGGTTTGTCCGGCGCCATGGCTCTGGCCAGAGAGGGTCACAATGTCGCAATCATGGGAAGGAGCGAAAAGAGCCTGGACGAGGCACTGTTCCTCCTGGGAAACCAAGCCATCGGGCTGGCAGCCGATGCATGCGACCCTTGTTCCGTGCAGCAACTTCTTGATAAGGCGATCTGCAAATGGGGTAAGCTCGATGGCTTGTACCATGTGGCTGGGGCGAGCGGGAGATCCAAAGGGGACGGGAAGCTCCATGAACTTACGGACGAAGGCCTGGACTACACGCTGGACATCAATTTCAAGTCCCTGGTCTATTCAAACCGGGCGGCAGTCCGCCAATTCCTAGAACAAGGCACCGGGGGCACCATCCTCAACATGGCGTCGGTCCTTGGAATCAGCCCTTCCGAAGCTTTTTTCTCAGCCCACATCTATGCTGCAAGCAAGGCGGCAGCTATTGGCTTTACCCGCTCGATTGCAGCAACCTATGCGAAAAAGAACATCCGCGCCAATGTCGTCGCTCCGGCCCTGACCGAAACCCCGATGGCGGCAAGAGCCATGACCGATGACGCAATTCTGGGGTTTGTCCAAAGCAAGCAACCCCTAGACAACGGCAGGGCTGGAAAAGCGGAAGATTTGGATTCTGCAGTACTCTTTTTCCTTACCAACCGATCTTCCTTTGTTACCGGCCAAGTATTGGCCGTCGACGGGGGATGGTGTGTCTCCGACGGGCAGGTTTGCCCACAACAACCAGGCAAATATGGAGAAGGCCATAGGGATTGACCTCGGAGGGACCAACATCAAGCTAGCAGTCTGTGCTTGGCCCGACGGGGATGTGTTGGAAAATTATATCATGCCCACTTCCGACGGGAAGGTACAGAAAGGTACAGACCCGCCTTGGTTGGAAGCAATTCGGGCAAAGGTGAATTCCCTGGAAAGCTCCTGGGGCTATAAAGCCAAAGCAGTCGGCCTATGCGCCCCGGGAATCGCGGACAAAGGGAGCACTTGCATCACCTGCCTACCAGGAAGGCTCGGAGGGATCGAAGGTCTGGACTGGACGCAGGCGCTGGCCAGGCAAAACAAAGCCACGGTATTGAATGATGCCCACGCAGCCCTCCTCGGCGAGATTTGGAAGGGCGGGGCGAAGGGACAGGAAAATGTCCTGCTCCTGACTTTGGGGACTGGGGTTGGGGGCGCGGCCGTAGTGGGAGGAAAGTTGCTGACGGGCCATATCGGACGGGGTGGCCACTTTGGACACATCAGCCTGGATCCGGAAGGCTCCCGGGACTGCGTAGGAACGCCGGGGAGCTTGGAGGACGCGGTCGGGGAATGTACCTTGCCAGCCCGAAGCCAAAACCGCTTCAATAATACGCTTGCACTGGTTGAGGCCCACGTAGCAGGGGATGATGTCGCCAGAAGTATCTTCCTTCGCTCAATTCGCGCCCTGGCCGCAGGGATTTGCTCCTTGGTCAATGCCCTGGACCCCTCCGTCGTACTTCTTTCAGGGGGAATTACAAAGGCCGGGGAAACCCTCCTTCTGCCATTACGGGAGGAGTTGGACAAAATTGAATGGAGGCCAGGAGGGGCAAGGTTGGAAGTCCGGATCGCGGAACACCAGGAATGGGCAGGGGCATACGGGGCTTTGTATCGTTCCCTTGACCTGAACGGGATGCTTGGCATTAGGAGGGACGAAAGGTTTTGAACAGATGACAGCGGCAGAAAAATTCCTGGAAAAATCAGTCGGGATCCTCGAAACGGTTCGGAAACAACTACCGGAAATCGGGCAAGCGGCGGACTTGTTCGCCAAAACCATCCTGGACGGACGGATGGTCCACCTTTTCGGAAGCGGGCACAGCCGGATCCTGGTCGAGGAAATGTGGCCGAGGTACGGGAGTTTCCCGGGGTTCAACCCCATTGTCGAGTTGTCTCTTACTTTCCACAATTTGGTCGTCGGCGCAAACGGCCAGAGGCAGGCGATGTTTCTGGAGAATGTCAGCGGGTTGGCGGGAAGGATTTTGAGGAACTACAAACTCAGCCCACTTGACAGTGCCCTGGTTGTGTCCTCCAGCGGAACGAACATCGTCCCCGTGGAGATGGCGGAAGGCTTCCAGAATCAAGGGGTTCGCGTGGTCGCCATCCATAGCAAGCTGCATGCGGAAGCCTCCCAAAGCAAAAGGGAAGATGGCAAAGTACTGGCGGACTTCGCTGACCTCGTCCTTGATACCGGTGCCCCTAAGGGCGACGCCATGGTGGAAGTCGATGGCATGGAAATGCCAGTCGCCCCAGGGTCGACGGTCGGCGGCGCACTCATTATAAATGCCATCAAGGCCGAAGTGGCAGTCCGGCTTACCGAAGCCGGGCATCCGCCGCTCGCCTTAGCCGCAGCGAATATCCTAGGGAAGGAACGGGCCACCGAAATCTTTGAAGCCGCCTACGACGAACATGCCCACCGCCTTTCCAAGCTCTACGACCAAACTTGAAATATTTGATACCCGGATTCCGCCCCACCAGGAACTAAGAACCAAGAACCAGGAACCCACCTCCCATGCAACCCATCCCATTACGCACCACCGTCATCGGTAGCTACCCGTTCCCCGGCTGGTTGATCTTCGCCAGTGAAAACATTGAGGAGTTCGGCCCGGCCGACATCCTGGAGATGCAGGAAGATGCCGTCACCGTGGCCATCCAGGACCAGGTCAAAGCTGGACTGGATGTCATCACAGACGGGGAACAAGGCCGGTTTGATTTCAACCTATCCTTTTACGCCTACATTTCGGGAATCGACATGGAAACCCGAAACCGCAGGGCTTTCGGCCCCCCCGCCCACGACCAAAGGGGCAAGCACCACATCAATGGGGAACTGGATGTCCCCTCCGGTTTTGGAGCGGTCCGGGAATTCCACCGCCTCCAACAACTTGCGCCGGAAGATGGCCCTGTCTTGAAAGCCAGCCTGCCCGGCCCCTTCACCTTGGCTGGCCGTATCCTCGCCAACGAGCAGTACCCGAACCGCTGGGCCATCGCGGAAGCCCTCCTTCCATTTGTTCGCCAAGAACTCATCGACCTCGTGGACGCAGGTTGCACCGAGATTACCGTCGACGAGCCTAGCATGAGCTGCTACGGTTACAAAGAGGACACCCGGAGGATGGTCAACCTCTTCAACCGTACGGTCGAAGGCATTGTCGGTAGATGCAGGCTCTCCACCCACCTCTGCTTCGGAAACTTCAAAGGCCATGCTGTCGGGTACCGCAAATACGCGCCCCTTTTCCCCGATTTCCTCAACATGGATGTAGACGAAATTCACCTCGAGATGGCCAACCGGGAGTACGCCGAACTGGAAATCATCAGAGACATTGTAAAGGAAAAGGACGTATGCGTGGGCATAATCGACGTCAAAAGCTACTTCATCGAGCCTCCGGAAATGGTGGCAGATGCAGTACGCGCTTCCTTAAAATACGCCAAGCCCGACCAACTTTCTTTCGCACCGGATTGCGGTCTAAGCCAGACCGCAAGGTGGGCCACCGAAGAAAAACTTGTTAATCTGGTCAAAGGTGTGCAATTGGTTAAGGACGAACTCGGGATTACCCTCGCCTAATCCCATCATCATCCACGCCCCAAGACCACAGGTTTCGCTATGGAAACTATGTTGAAAAAACCTGCCTCCAAAGGGGATGCCTTCCTCGATGCCTTTGACAATTGCCCCCACCAAACCGACCATTTCGACATGTGGTGGATGGGACAGAGTGGCTTCCTCATCAAATGGCAAGGCCGGGGTCTGTTTTTCGACCCCTACCTCTCCGATTCCCTGACCGAAAAGTACAAAAGTACCCCTACCCCGCACATCCGGATGGTCGAGAAGGTCATAGAACCGGAAGAACTCAAGAACGTCCTAATTTGCACTTCCACCCACAATCACACCGACCACCTCGACCCGGCGACCCTCCATCCCCTCCTGGCCACTAACCCCAGGATGCACCTACTCTTACCGGAAGCCAATATCGAGCACGCAGAAGCTGTCCTAGGGTCACGTATGCCAGACTTGATCGGGATTGACGAGGGCAAGGTTGTCCAGGCCGCCGGTTTTGAGTTCCACGCCGTGGCCGCCGCACACAACCAAATCACAAAGGATGCCGCCGGACGGAACCGCTTTGTCGGGCTCATCGTCAAATTCGCGGACTGGACCATCTACCACAGCGGGGACACCCTCTGGCATGACGGACTGGTTCCCGAACTCATCAAGCACAACGTGGACATCGCCCTTGTCCCCATCAATGGCAACGATCCCACACGGAAGGTGCCAGGAAACTTGAACGGCATGGAAGCCGCCTGTTTGGCCAAAGCCATCGGCGCAAGCGTCGCCATCCCACACCACTACGACATGTTCGAGTTCAACACCGAGACCCCTGACGAGTTCAAGCAATCCTGCGACCGCATCCACCAGAATTACAAAATCCTCCAAGTCGGGGAACACGTCCGTTCGACTTCCTTCCCCGCCCCCAAGCCCAACACCCTCTGACGATTGAGAAAAGCCATTGCCGCATGGCGCCAGGCATAGTCAATAAGATTGACCCTTCGACAGGAATCAGCCTAATTCCACGTATGAAATACACCTTGTGTTGCAGAACGCACGTCCTTGCCGCTTGCCTGATATTGCCATCGCTCCACTGCAGCCCCTGGCTCCCCTCTAATGCGGCATCCTTGGGAAGGTCCAGCACAGGCACATCCATCCTGGAAGGTTTGGGAACCCTGCATGGCAACCCAGCCAAAGCCTCAGTGGAAAAAGGCTTGTTCATCTCGGGTTCTTACACCCGAGGGCAATCGATCCAAGGGGATTTGCTAGACCGAGCTGATGCATTGTTCAGTGATTATACCGACAAAATCGCCCCGAAATTCGAAAGTTTAATAAATCCCTTGGTAACTGATGATAAACTAGCTGATTATCTTGCATCGATCAACCAATTCCTTATCACCGAAGCATCTGAACTCCTGGGATCGCAACAAGGCACGCAAACAACCAGCCAGGGAAGCCTCCACATCAACTGGAACCGCTGGTCTATGGAGCTG
>JAYPDO010000184.1:0-8573 GCA_038125285.1 Opitutia bacterium | reverse complement strand
ATTTCGGACTGGTCGGACTGGTCAAATCGTCAAGCCGGAAACTTTCCGCCATAATTTTTCCTGTCCCTCGATCCGATCTTTCGCATCCTCGCCCTAGTTGATGAACCTTTCCCGATTTCCAGGAGCCTGCCTGATCCTTTTCCTTTGTGCCTCCCTCCTTGGCCAGGAAGCTGGAAGCCTTGACGGTTCCCTCGAATCCTACCTCCGGCAAGCCCAATCCGGCCACCCCGGGCTCCAGGCGGCTTTTCTCCAATATGAGGCTGCCAAACAGAAAATCCCCCAAGCCGCAGCGTTGCCCGACCCGATGTTCCAGGTGACCCACTTTGTGGAATCCGTCCAAACCCGCACCGGCCCACAGGAAAACATTTTCATGGTCAGCCAGAAGTTCCCCTGGGCCGGTACCCGTTCAGGAAAGGAGTCGGCCGCTGCTTCGGAAGCCCGTGCGGTCTGGTATGCCTACCAATCCCGCCAGCTCCAGGTCGTCCGTGAAGTCGCCCTTGGTTACTATGAACTGGCCCATGCCGGGGAGGCTGTGCGCCTGACCCGGGAGAGCATACGGCTGCTCAAGGATTTGGAGCCAGTCGTGGAGCAAAAGGTGACCGTCGGGGCGCCCTTGAATGCGCTCCTACGGCTCAAGGTGGAGACGGGGAAGGTGGAAGACCGTCTCCAAACCCTTGTCCAAGGCCAGCATGTGCAGGAGGTGAAATTGCGGGAGTTGTTGGGCATCCAAGAAGGCAAACCCCTACCATTGCCCGCTTGGGAGGATCCTGGGGTGTATTCGCCAGATGCGGAAGCCCTTGCCAAGGGGCTCCAGGAAAACAACCCCGAACTCCTTATGCTCCGCCAGGATATCCAATCCGCCGGGATCCGCCGGGAACTGGCCAGGCTGGCCGGATATCCCGACATCACCCTTGGTGTGAATTATGTGGAACTCGGGCGCATGGAAGGCACGACTGCCATGGCCATCCCCCAAAAAGATCCCTGGGCGGTGACCCTTTCCATCAATATCCCGATCTGGAAGGAAAAGGTTCTAGCGGCTCAGAATGAAACCCGTTCCATGGAGGAGGTCGCTGGCAAGAAGTATGATGGCCGCCGCCTGTCCTTGGGTACGGAAATGGCCGTCGCCCTGGCTTTCCTCGAAGATGCAAACCGCCGCGCCAAACTCTATGGGGACGAACTCCTGGGCCTTGCCAAACAAGCCGTAGAAAATACTCGGGCCAGTTATGAAAATGGAAAATCCGCCGTCCTCGATTTGATCGACAGTGAGCGTTCTCTTCTCGACATCCAGATCCTCCATCGCCGCGCAGCCACCGATGCCTGGAAGCAGAGGGTCATCCTCCAATCCCTGGCCAATTTGCCGCCCATTTCGAAATCCCCTTCCCAACCAGCGGAAAAACCATGATCCTGACTGACCTCCGTAAATCCGCTCCCGCCCACCTTGCCGCCCTGGTCTTGGGCATCCTGATCGGCAAATTCGCTATCCCGGGCGGTTCATCCGGCCATCCGTCCGAAGGTCATCCTCCCGGCACAGTCTGGACTTGTGCCATGCATCCCCAGGTCCAGCAGCCCAAACCTGGGAAATGCCCTTACTGCGGTATGGACCTTACCACCCTGAAAAGCCATTCCGGCCACAATCATGGCCAACCTCCCCGGCAACTTACCCTCGATTCCCATGCCAAGGCCTTGGCCGAAATCCAGACAACGGAAGTTCGCCGGGAGTTCCCGGAGGTCGAAATCCGGCTCGTAGGCAAAATCGATTTTGACGAAACCCGCGAAAAGTCCCTCTCCGCCCGTTTTCCTGCCCGGATCGACGAATTGTTTGTCAATTATACCGGCATTCCTGTGAAATCCGGGGAACACTTAGCCGTGGTCTACAGCCCTGACCTCCTTTCCGCCGAGCGCGAATTCCTAACTGCCCACCGCAGTGGCCCAGAAAGCTCCATCACCCGCGCCGCCCGAGAAAAGCTCCGCCTCTGGGACCTGCTCCCGGACCAGATCGACGCCATCCTGGAAAAAGGGGAAGCCAGCGACCGATTCGTCCTCAAGGCTCCTACGGGCGGCATTGTAGTGGCCAAGAATGTGAAGGAAGGGGACTATGTGCAGACCGGACAGCCCCTTTTCCGCATCGTCGACCTCAGTGTCCTCTGGGTCTATTTGTCCGCTTATGAATCGGATTTGCCCTGGTTGCGTTACGGGCAGACGGTGGAGTTCACGGTCGAGGGTGTGCCGGGGGAAAGCTTCCACGGCCAGATCGCCTTCATCGAACCGGAACTTGACCGCAAGACCCGCACCGCCCAAGTCCGGGTCACGGTGCATGACCCTGACCCCCGGTTGAAGCCGGGGATGTTCGTGCGTGGGGTCGTGGTTTCCCGGTTGGCCGGGCATGGGAAGGTCTATTCCCCGGAGCTGGCAGGCAAGTGGATCAGCCCCATGCACCCCGAAATCATCAGTGACCAACCCGGCAAGTGCTCCGTTTGCGGTATGGATCTGGTGCCGGAGGAAAGTTTGGGCTACCTCAAGGACGGCGAAAAGGATGCGCCGTTGGTCATCCCTACTTCCGCCGCCTTGCGAACCGGTGAAAGGGCGATTGTTTATGTCGAAGTCCCGGATGCCCCTTCCCCTTCCTACGAAGGGCGGGAAGTTCTCCTCGGGCCAAGGGCGGGTAATTTGTTCATGGTTGTCGAAGGTCTCAAAGAAGGGGAACGGGTCGTGACCCGTGGGGCATTCAAAATCGACAGCGCCCTTCAGATCCAGGCGCGCCCCAGCATGATGAACCCTCCACCCCCGCCGCCTAGGACGCTTTTCCCGGAGGGCATGGCCCCGCTCCTTTGGAAGCCGTACCTTGCCATGGAGGATGCCCTTGTGAAAGATGCCCTTGATTCGGCCAAGGCCGAAGCCAATGGCATGATGGACCTTTCCGGCCACGATGGGCCGTTGGCGGAACTCCTCCACAAAATGTTGGCCGCTCCTTCCCTTGAGCAATTCCGCAAGCCCCATTTCGAAACCCTTTCCAACGCCTTTATCGATGCCGCCCAGGAAACCCCGGCACTTTTCAATGGGGACCTTTACCTCATGTATTGCCCGATGGTCCATGGCGACCACGGTGCTTCCTGGCTCCAGGGGAACAAGGAACTCGCCAACCCCTACTTCGGTGCCTCCATGCTCAAGTGCGGGACAGTAAAAGGGAACCTGAAGGCTAAGGAGTGATGGCAGTTACAAACCACATGCCGGCAAGCCAGTCGGAGCGGCGGATGGGAGCCTACTCTCCGATCTTGGAACTGCGTCCGGACTCATAAACTATGTCACCCAATCCCATCCACCGGGCCATCCGGTTTTTCCTGGAGAACAAGCTCGTCGCCATCCTCCTGGCCATGGCTTTGGTTTTCTGGGGGTTTGTGGTCGCGCCTTTTGATTGGGACACCCATGCCATTGCCCGTGACCCTGTCCCCGTGGACGCGATCCCGGACATCGGGGAAAACCAACAGATCGTCTTTACGAAGTGGGACGGCCGTTCCCCGCAAGACATTGAGAACCAGGTTACCTACCCGCTGACTACCGCCTTGCTCGGCCTGCCTAAGGTCAAGACCGTCCGTAGCTTCTCCATGTTCGGGTTTTCCTCCATCTACATCATTTTCAAGGAGGACGCGGAGTTCTACTGGTCACGGAGCCGGATACTGGAAAAGCTCAACAGCTTGCCTTCCGGGACATTGCCCGCCGGGATCACCCCGAAACTCGGCCCGGATGCCACCGGGTTGGGCCAAGTGTTCTGGTACACCTTGGAGGGTCGGACTCCGGACGGGAAGCCTGCGGGAGGTTGGGATCCGGATGAACTGAGGAGCGTCCAAGACTGGTATGTCCGCTACGCTTTGCAAGGCGTCGAAGGGGTGGCCGAGGCCGCGTCGATCGGCGGGTTTGTCAAGGAATACCAAGTGGACGTCGACCCGGACGCCCTCCAACGCTACGGCATAGCCCTCCACGATGTGTACCATGCCGTTCAGAAGGGGAATTTGGATGTGGGGGCTCAGACCATAGAGATCAATGCCGCTGAGTATGTCATCCGTGGCCTTGGCTACATCCAGGGGCTGGACGACCTGAGGAGAACTGTCATCACCCAGCGCAACAATGTCCCGGTGACCCTGGAGCAAGTCGCTGAAATTGAATTTGGCCCGGCTGCACGGCGGGGCGCATTGGACAAAGGTGGCGCGGAAGCCGTTGGCGGCGTAGTGGTCACCCGTTACGGGGAGAATCCCCTGGCCGTCATCAAGCGGGTCAAGGAGAAGATCCAGGAAATCAGCCCCGGCCTGCCCCGTAAGACTTTGGAGGACGGGACGGTAAGCCAGGTGCAGATCGTGCCGTTCTATGACCGTTCAGTGTTAATCCAGGAAACCCTCGGCACCCTTTCCACCGCCGTCCAGCAGCAGATCCTCGTTACCATCATTGTCATGGTCATCCTCCTGAGGCATTTGCGAAGCGCGGCATTGGTCTCGGCCGTCCTGCCACTGGCCGTGTTGTTCGCCTTTGTCGCGATGAAGCTGTTCCATGTGGATGCAAACATTGTAGCGCTTTCGGGGATTGCTATCGCAATTGGGACGGTTGTGGACATGGGGGTCATCTTGGTCGAGAACATCATCAAGCACCATTCCGAGGCCGATCCTGGGGAAAGCCGTCTGGAGGTGGTTTACCGTGCTTGTTCGGAAGTCGGCGGCGCGGTGGTCACTGCTGTGATGACGACGATCATCAGCTTCCTCCCGGTTTTTACTATGGAGGCCGCCGAAGGGAAACTCTTCAAACCCCTCGCCTTCACCAAGACCTTCGCCCTGGGCGTTTCAATCCTGCTCTCCATCTTAATAATCCCCCCGTTGGCTCATCTTTTCCTTGCCCGGAAGCCCAACCCTGCTTTGGAAAACGGTCTCTTCTGGGGTGCGGTCGGGCTGGTCGGGATTGTGGCAGTGTTTTTCGGGATCTGGGCCGGCTTCGCCCTGGCCATGCTGGCAGCCTTCCATATCTTCCGGTCAAGGAAACCTGCCGATTACGGGAACGGGGAAGGGAAGGACGGCGGGCACTGGCTAGTCGTCACCGGTTGCCTGGGTTTGCTCCTTGCCGTCCAGTGGAGCCCCCTCGGTCCAGCAAAGGACATCTGGAACTTGTTGTTCGTTGGGGCAACCTTGGGAGGGATCCTCGGCGGGATGTACGCTTTCATCCACTACTACCCAAAGTTGCTGGGGATGGTGCTTGCTTACAAACAGGCATTCCTTGGCTTCTGCGCCCTCGTTCTCCTCCTCGGCCTTTCCGTCTGGGTCGGCTTCGGGAAACTCTTTAATTGGATGCCTGGGTTTGTCCGTCAAAGCCCACCCTTTGTCTCCCTTGCCCACGCCCTGCCCGGGCTAGGAAAAGAATTCATGCCATCCCTGGACGAAGGCTCCTTCCTCTTCATGCCCAGCACCATGCCCCATGCGTCCATCGGTGAGTCGATGGACGCACTCCGCAAGCAGGACATGGCCCTTTCCGCCATCCCGGAGGTCGATACCGCTGTCGGGAAAATCGGCCGGGTGGAAAGCCCCCTGGATCCTGCCCCGGTTTCCATGGTCGAGACCGTCATCAATTACCAATCCGAATACAAAACGGATGAAGCCGGGAAGATCCTCACCTTCGCGATCGACGATACCACCGGGGAATTCCTCCGGGACGGGAACGGGGAATTGATCCCTGACCGCAAAGGCAAACCCTTCCGCCAATGGCGAGAACATATCCACAGCCCTGAAGACATTTGGGACGAAATCGCCCTCGCCGGAGCTATCCCCGGCTCCACCTCCGCTCCCCAACTCCAGCCTATTGCCACGCGCATCATCATGCTCCAGAGCGGCATGCGCGCCCCAATCGGGATCAAGGTTTTCGGCCCTGACCTGGAAACCCTGGAACAAGTGGCTTTGCAAATGGAACGGCTTCTCCGGCAAGTTCCTTCCATCGAAAGCAACACCGTCCTGGCCGACAGGATCGTCGGGAAACCCTACCTCGAAATCGCCATCGACCGGGAGGCAATCGCCAGGTACGGGGTCACCATCCAGGCCGTACAGGACATTATTGAAATCGCTATTGGTGGGAAGGCCGCCACTCACACGGTCGAAGGCCGGGAGCGCTATCCCGTCCGTGTCCGCTACATGCGGGAACTTCGGGACAATATGGAGGCCATCCGGGACATTCTCGTCGATGCCCCCGACGGGACGCAGATTCCCCTCAAGGAGCTTGCCTCCATCGGCTATGTGCGCGGCCCCCAAGTCATCAAAAGCGAGGGCACTTTCCTGGTCGGGTATGTCATCTTTGACAAAGTGGCCGGATTCTCGGAAATCGAGGTAGTGGAACAAGCCCGGGACTACCTCAAGGCCAAGATTGCATCCGGGGAACTCGAGATCCCTGCCGGGGTCAGCTACAAATTCACAGGGAGTTACGAAAACCAGATCCGGGCGGAAAAAAAACTCCGGGTCGTCCTCCCCATGGCCTTCCTCGGTATCTGGCTCGTCCTCTATTTCCAATTCAAACGCATCGCCACCACCATGCTGGTATTTTCCGGAGTCCTCTTTGCTTGGTCCGGCGGCTTTGTCCTCATCTGGCTTTATAGCCAGCCATGGTTCCTGGACATCGGGATAGCCGGTACCAACCTCCGCGACCTTTTCCAAATCCACACCATCCACCTTAGTGTGGCCGTATGGGTGGGATTCCTTGCCCTCTTCGGCATCGCGACGGACGACGGTGTCCTTTTCTGCACTTACCTCCAGCAGACCTTTTCAAAAAAAGCGCCCGGCAGCATCCAGGATATCCGCCATGCCACCATCGAAGCCGGCTCCCGCCGCATCCGCCCAGCAATGATCACCAGCGCCACGACTATCCTTGCCCTCCTTCCCGTCCTCACCTCCACCGGACGCGGCTCCGACATCATGGTACCTATGGCCATCCCCTCCTTCGGCGGCATGCTTGTCGCCATCCTTACCATTTTCATCGTTCCTTGCATTTTTTGCTGGATCGAAGAGGCGAAACTCCGGAAGGCGGGGCAGAAGCTGGATGTGAAGGCGTGATACCCAAAAAAACAACGCAGGCGCGGTGCCTGCGTTGCCCATGAACTTTTGAAGATACCGGGAGCCGCGGGTGCTCCCAGTGTAACTTAACTGTCCTTTTTCAGGATTACGTACTTGGAGCCTTGGGATGTCCGTACATGCAAGAGGAGACGGTCTTGCTTGGCCTTCAATGCCAGGGAACGGGCTCCTTCAGCGGAGCCTACTTTTTTTCGGTCGATCGAAGAGATGACATTGCCTGCCTTGAGGCCTGCTTCTGCTGAGGGGCTGTCTGGATCCACATTAGTGACCACGGCGCCTTCGACATTTGACGGGATGCTGTAGCGGCCCCTCAATTCCGGGGTGAGGTCTTCCACTTCCAGGCCTTCCAGCAAGCCGGTTTCCCCGCCCCAGGCTGAACCGCCCGTCGAGGCGACTTGGCCATCCAGGGAACCGAGGGTTACTTCAAACTCTTTTTCCTTCCCGTCGCGCAGGACCTTCAGCTTGGCCTTGGTTCCTGGAGCCGTCCCGGCGACTTTCAGGCGGAGGTCATCATGGTCTTCGACATCCCGGCCGTTGAAACCAACTACGATGTCGCCGGCAAGGACACCCGCCTTTTCCGCCGGGCTGTCCTTGGTAACTTCCGAGACGACCGCGCCTTTGGCCTCTTTTAGCCCGAATGCCTGGGCCAGGTCTTCATCCACACTTTGGATCATGACCCCGAGCAGACCCCGGGATACTTTCCCGTCCGCTACGAGTTGGTCCAGGACTTGGCGGGCAAGGTTCGAGGGGATTGCAAATCCGAGGCCTTGGTTCCCTCCGCTGCGGCTCACGATGAAGGTGTTGATCCCTATGAGACGTCCTTTGCCATCGACCAACGCGCCGCCGGAGTTGCCGGGATTGATGGAGGCATCGGTCTGGATAAAGTCCTCGTAGTCCGTCATCCCGAAGCCGGAACGCCCTTTGGCACTCACGATCCCCATGGTCACGCTTTGGCCGACGCCAAGGGGATTCCCGATTGCGAAGGCGACGTCCCCGACTTCCACCGTGTTGCTGTCGGCCAGGGTGATGGGCTTCAGTCCGGTAGTGTCGATTTTGAGGACGGCCAGATCCGTCTGTGGGTCTGTGCCGACTAATGAGGCGTCGTAGTGCTTCTTGCCGTCGGCTAGGACGACTTCAATCTCGTCCGCCCCTTTCACGACGTGGGTATTCGTAAGGATGTAGCCGTCTTCGGAGACGATTACGCCCGACCCGAGGCCTTGGCGCTTTTCCTGGTGTTGCGGGCGGTTAGGGAGCTGGCCGTCCGGCACACCGAAAAACCTGCGGAATATCGGGTCGTCGCCGAAAGGCATGAGGGATTCCTGCCTGCCTTCGACTGTTTGGGAGGTGTTGATATAGACCACGCTGGGGGCTGCCTTGTCCACGACAGATTTATAGCTTACCTGGATGCCGGAGGTACGGTCTAGCATGCTCCGGTCTACAGTGACCTCCGCGGCTTTCCGTGCTTCCTTGGCTTTCAGGTATATG
>JAYPDO010000183.1:534-8579 GCA_038125285.1 Opitutia bacterium | reverse complement strand
AGTACGTACTGGGCATAATCCAACTCCGAGCCGTCTGGCATTGGCAAAAATTGGTACTCCATCAAGACCCGGGCCAACCAGGCCAACGAACCGAAAACGATGGCTAAAAGGCCGGACAACTCCCCTTTCGGCTTCCCGAAAAGTCCCATCAGCAATGGCACGAACAGTCCAACCAGGATAATGGAGAGCGACCACTCCAGTAGTTCCAGGATCGTCTCCCCGGAAAACGCCACCACCAGCCCGCCTAGCACCATCACCGCAACAGCCAGGCGCTCGGCAAACAATTCGCGCCCATTGAAAATGCCGAGTTTGCCCATGAGGTTGTTCCCCAGGATCGTGGCCGGGGCAAGGACGGCGCTGGTGGCCGTCGAAATGATAATGGAGACCAAGGACAGGACAAAGACCACGAGCATGGCCGGGCTGAAAAACTTCTCCGCCATCACCACCAACGTCCTGTCCCCCAAGTCGCCCTCGGGCACCAAGATCCGGGAAGCCAGCCCCATGCCGATCGGTATCAATCCAAAGGTAAGGTAAAGGATCCCGGCCAGGATACAGGCCTGTTTGGCCACATTCGAATCCTTCGCCGCAAACACCCTTTGCATCAAGTCCTGCCCGGGGACACACCCAAAACACCCACTGCTAAAAGTCCCTGCCCAGGCCAGAGTCGCCACTAAGGTTGCTTCCGGAAGAACGGCCAAGAATTCAGGCTCGGTCTTTTGCAACAAGGTCCCGACACCGGAAAAGGCAGAACCCTCCCCGAGGACGGAAAGCACGCTCCAGGCCAACACAACCAGGCCGGAGAGCAAAACGGTCAACTGCAATGCATCCGTCAGGGTCACCGACCACATCCCGCCCACCATGGTGTAGATCAAGATGACCGACGCCCCCAGCACTACCGCCCAAAACGCAGGGATGTGGAAAAAATGGTGGACCAAATCCCCCAGCCCCACGAACTGCCCGCCAATCCACCCGAAATACCCCATGACCAACACTAACGAGGCCACCAACCCCGCTTTCCTCCCATAAACCCTTTCGTAAAAATCCCCCATCGTTAGGAGTTTCATATCCCAAAGCGGCTTGGCAAAGAACAACCCGGCCACCACCAACGCGAAGCCCGCCCCAAAGGGATCCAGGATCACACCGATTACGCCTTCCTCCCGCACGGTTCCGGCCGCCCCCATGATCGTCGCGGCTCCGAACCAAGTGGCGAACAACGTCGCCCAGGCCATCCACAGCGGTAACCGCCGCCCGGCAACAATAAAGTCCTCCTTGCCCTTGATCCGCTTGGAGGCATAGATGCTCACAGCCAGGATCACCATGAGGTAGATAGAAAGGATTGCAGTAAGCCAGATGTTCATCGGGGAAACTCAGGTCAGCATAAAGACCAATGGGGTCAAAAGTGGAACATAGAATCGACTTATCGCACCGTGGACAAGGACTGGATAAAAAGAAGGAGGGATTCGACTTGGACAGGGTTGAGGACACCAGCGTAAATCGGCATCCCCGCTTCGCCGTTGACGGCACCTTCGGCAACCTTGGCGGTGGGGTCGAGGATGGATTCGCGGAGGTAGGCCTTGTCGGCGACCACAACCTGGCCGTTGCCGACCAACTTGCGTTTGGAGCCAAATAGCCCAAGCCAGCTCGGGCCGGTCTTGCCTGCGGTCGTGCCGTCGATGGAGTGGCAGGCCAAGCAACCGAGCTGGGTATAGAGTTGTTCGCCCATGGCCAGGGTCGGCTCTTGGGTCTTGGCGACGATGGTAGGAAGGCCTTGGACGTCCAGGTTTACCTCGTTGTCGGCAAAGCACGTTGCAGAAAGGTCGAGCGTCCGGAGGAGATGCGAGGTGAGGTAAGTCTTCCGGGAAATAGGGGTGCCTGCGGCGGTGGCCAGCTCATAGCCGACCTCGATTTGCATGGCCTCCTGCATCCCAGGTACCCCAATGAACACGGATTTGCTGTCTTTAGAGAGCTTCACAGAGGCCGTCGGCAGTTCGTCCACCCCGACTGCGCCGTCCAACTTGTAGTTGGCGGAGCCGTACTTGGCCGTGCGACGGTAGTTCCAACGCCTCACCGTATAGGCTTCCAGCTTTGTCGCGACGGCAGGATCCAACGGCGTGGCAAATTCCAAAAGGATCCCCCGGCGTTCCGCACGGGCTTGGGTTGGCAGGGTCGAATGTGCTGCGGGATTGGCCCTCACCCTGGCCAGGACAGTCGTCCCGGTGGAGACCGTCCCCCAAATTTTGAAACCCGAAACATACAGCAACCCATCCGCCGGATTGACCGCCGCCTTGAGGACCGGCATGGTATCCATGGGCAAGTCCAGCTTGGTGGCCGCGCCTTGGGCGACGACCGGGTCGATGTCCTGATGGAGGAGGAACAAGCCGGGCGGATTGAAGGAGACGAGGATCGCTTGGTCATTGAGGGCTCCCAGCTTGGTGCCCCGAGTCCAAATGACCGAGGCCGAGGAGGCGCAAACTTCGTGCGGTAGCCAGAGGAGCGGCTCCGTGACAGGCCGGCCTTCGTGCGCCGGGATGGTCGGGTGCCCGTAAAAATCGCCCTGTCGGGTGAAATAGACCGGTGTGGATGGCACCCAATTGCCCTGCTGGTCGGAAACGGCGATTTGCCCAGTCTTGGGGTCAAGGCCAAGAAAGGGCTGCCGCAACCCTTCGGCAATGGTCGTCACAGTCTTCCCGTCGCGAGAAATCCGCAGGATGGTGCCGGACTCACGGTTGTGCCCGGAGGCATTTTGACCGGGTTTGCATACCAGGAAACTCCCGTCCTTTTCCAATTCCATGCCGGAGGCGAATTCGCGCGTTTCGGCGGTTTGGAGGATATTTTTGCAAAACAACCGGTGGTAGTCCGCCTCGCCATTGTTGTCCCGGTCTTGCAACTCCCAGATCCCGTTGCGGTCGAAGACAAAGACCGCCCCGTCCCGGATTTTGAGATCCAGCGGCTCGTGCAAACCCGTAGCGAAACGGCTCCAGACGATCTCCTTGGAAGCGGGTCGGAACCCGTCCCCGATCCAAACATCGCCGTCAAAAGTCACCATTGCGGCACGGCCATCCCCAAAGAAGTCGATCCCACAATTGCGGACTGCCCGGCCAGAAGGATTTTCGGACGGGAGCGGAAGGGTTTCGATGGAAAACGCCCCATCCTCCGTTGCTGCCACGATAGGCAACCGTACTTCCCAAGGCCACCTTTTGGAATTTTGGGGACCTCTGCTGGACACTCCCGGTTGCCCCTCCGCAGGTTTGTAAAAAATAGCGACTTCCTGCGGGCAATCCGAAGCAGGGACCCGGCAAACCACATTAAACCCCATCCGGAGAATTTCGCCCGGCCCATGGCATGCAAAGTCGTTGTCATCCGCACGGCTGGCCACGACAAAGTCCAGTCCATGGGAATGCGGCCCGATCTCCAAATGCCGAACAACGCCTTCCTTGGAAAGCCGGAACCTTTCCCGGATTTCAGTGCCCTTAAATTGGTACTCCACCGACACTCCGTCCCGCAAATCAATCCCTGTAAACCCGGCATCCAAAGAATCCAGCCCACCCCGGCCAGGTTCCTCGGGATCCGGTTGCGGCAGGCGTGGATCCGAAAAATCAGCGGGCAAGGACAAGTGGCGACCCTCAAACCCCGGCCCGCTCCAGATCAGGGATAAGGATTGCCCCCCGCCGGACTCGTTGAAATCCACCCGCAACGGATGGTCGCCCGCATCCAGTTTGAGCGTCACAGAATCCTCCCGGCCAGTTTTCAGCACTTCCTTCCCGTCCAGGTACAACGTGCCCACATTGTCCACGGAGAGGGAAAAGGTGTAGTCCCCGTCCACAGGAACTGCCAACTGGCCTTCGAAGATCATCGAATATTGCTCCTCCATCCCGCCCAAATCGACGTCGATCAACCCGGACGGGATCACACCCGAATAGGAAGGTTTGCGATGAGCCGGGATCGCCTTCGTCCCCTCCCAAACCTTGTAGGACAAGTCCCGGATCCCGCCGTTGCGCTCCGGTACATCCGGAAAACGCTTCACACCAGGATAGATCCCGTTATCGTACCAAATCTTGCCGTTCGGTAGAGGCAATTTCCCCTGCCCCCCGCTAACTTTTTTAAAAAGGTACGGGTAACTGTTCGCAGCCATACCCGCATTGGTAAAAGGATCCCCCTTAGCCTTCCACACCGCCGCCACCCTGAGCAAATCAACATCCCAAGCCAAATACACATCCCCGCCCAATGGGAAGACCAACGCCCGCGGCGTCAAATTCCCCTGGATCCCACGGCTTCGGCAATCGACGGCTCCCGAAAAGAAGGGCGTCCCCGGCTCAATCCAGCCAGCCCAATCCGGCGGGGTCTCCGGCTCCTTTTCCTTGGCTACGGCTTTCCTTCCATCCTTCCCCGCCTTGTCTCCCTTCGCCCCAAACGAATCCGAAGGAAAGCAGGACAACACAACAAACAAGAACGCCCAATTCGCAAGGGTCGGGGATAGTTTTTTTAGGTTCATGGCTCAGATCCCTGGCAACTATTCCGACCCAGCCCCAATGGGCAAGGTTCGAGTCCGATGAAATTTTAGACAGGATTTACAGGATGGACAGGATACGACCCCTCTCTATTTGCCATCTTTTAAATCCTGTCCATCCTGTCAAAAAGCATTAATAAACCTTGGGGGACATGGGTATGGAAAAGGAGTGAAACAGGCATTCCTGCCTGTCAGGCCGCACAAATTTCCCAAGGCGATTCTAACGA
The DNA here is from genome assembly GCA_038125285.1 of Opitutia bacterium. Lineage (GTDB taxonomy): Bacteria > Verrucomicrobiota > Verrucomicrobiia > Opitutales > JABJCN01 > JAYPDO01. Next base: position 3,845 of record JAYPDO010000183.1, on the reverse strand, counting down.
TCAGGACACAAGTTTTGGTACCCATCCCGATCTCTATTCTCCAGTACCCGTTGAGAAGAAGATTTGAACAGGAGGAAACAGAGGAAGCAGAGGCCGTGTGACAACTGGATTGGGCTTCATGCAAGGATTTCAGCCTCTGCTACCTCTGCTATCTCCTGTTGAGAAAAAGTAAGAATCGGAAAAAAGAGGGACGGAGTTCGTAAAAAAGGGGATGGCGCGCCCAAATAGTCCGGATTCCCATTGGAGTTCACCCTTCATGGCTCTTCCCAGCCACCTTGGACGCCTTAGCATGGACACCAAACCGACCTACGCATTGCATATGCCTGGGACAGAGGACGACAGGCAAACCATCCCTCTATTTTGTTGGGACAGCTTGAAAATCCAAGTTTTCTTCTATTGGCCAAGATCCTCAAAAAACGTGAATAATTGGACTGTCCCTAGTCGCGAAGCGACCTCGAATCAATGCCATCAATTCCTCCACATCTCAATCCTCTCAGAAAACGAGAAATTCTCATTGACGGGAACACGAATAATCATGGTTCAGTGGACTGACCCCTTCTGCCCCTATTCGTGCCCGTGCCGGCGGGGATGTCGTTTTCGGTCACATCGGCCGCCGCTGGTGCAGGGGGATATCGTTTCGCAAAAGCCTCTTTGCTGATTCGGTTTAAGACAAACTTATCATTCTCCCAGCTGAGTGTGAGTTGATCGTGGCCTGTAAAGATCGCCGTACGTTCCGGCTTTCCTGCTTCAAACTCAAGTACGAGCATGCTCTTGGCCTTGTCTACGCGTTTGATGGAGAAGTGTTTGGTTGTATTCACCGCTTGGTTCCCCTGAATGTGCATCAGCATTGTTCCCGATCCAAATTCCCAGCCCAATTTAGGCATCCATCCCCGCGAGATGCGCGTAATGGTTCGATTCTCCTTCTTGGCTAACTCGTATGTCTTTTCAACATCGGGCACCCAGTAGCCGACTAACTGAGCTGCCAGATCGGCGGCGCTGGTCTGCGCTGCCAGGATGACCAAGAACAGTGCTGTAAGATCTATCCTCATTATGCTGTCTCCAGTTCTTGTTGTGCGAACGAGCCCGCCGCTGAGCATCGGCCGGATTGGCTCGAGACTCGTGCATGTGGGGCTCGGAGTCAAGCCGGACGTATGCTCGGGCGCCTGGTTCGCGCGACGCCAGTCGCGCGAACGATGGAACTCACCCTTGAGGAGACCGCGCAGCGGGCTCCGAATAGGGTGGAGTTTCTTGTTGGCCGTCCGTTTTGCACTTCCTTCTGTTTCTCGCGATCAGCACCATTCCTGCAACTGTAGACGCGATCCCGGGTAGACCCACATAGATAAAGATGCATGTTCCCAGCATGCCCGCACCCTCCTGTCGGTCTACCGTAATGTAGGGAGTGTAGACCCAGGGGAATCCACCAACAACGAGCATCAGGAGTCCAAGCGCCAGTAACGCTCGCCTGAAGATGAGGGACGCTGATAAGACTCCATATAACAGTGTCAGGCTACCAACTGCAACGAAAGCAGGCCCGAGAAACATCACGGCCTGAAGGCGAGTCGTCAGGAGTCGCTCTTGCGGCATGTGCCACAAATCGTGTATTGCCAGAACTCCCATGGCGAGAAGGAGAAGACCCCCGACCACTGTGAGCGCTCTGGTTGATTGTTGCGTCGGTTCCATCTTATTTCCTATCGCCAACGCCCCCAGCTGGGCCGCGTAGCGTTTGACATGTAGCAAACCATTTGTTTGCGGAGAGTCAAATGCGGAGTCGGCCCAAGTTTGTTGTTGGCTGGCGCGAAGCGGCGGGCAACAACAAGTTTGGGCGGAGCGCGGCTGGGGGCGTTGCCCGGGCATAAAGCGGAGCGAGGAACGAGCGGAGCGTCCGGGCAACGTCTGCGTTCACGTGCGCGGTTCGACGCGTCGCTGTGCAACGCTCTTGTTGGCTGTCATTTGTTTATCATCTCGTAGATAATTACCGGGGGGTCGCTTCGCGACATGGGGTCTGTCCAATTTTTCATTTTTTTGAATTCCCTCTTGGAAGAGGTAAAGAGGAAATAGTTGTTTTTCTCACGGAGGCACGGAGGGCACTGGGAAGCGGGGAGGGGTATATTGTGAGGGAAATCTGTGTCCTCCGTACCTCTGTGAGAGGGATGGCTTTTTGTTTCCTGCGGAAACGAGCGACCGCGGTCGCCCCTCCTTATTGCCTTGTGACGGTGACGCGGATGAATTGGCGTTTTTGGGTTTCGCTGGCGATGGGGGTGTTGGAAGTGGCGGTGACTTTTTCGTAGTTGGCGGAGACTCCGGATTGGTCGGTGTCGACGGTAACGGTTACGTCGGCTTGGGACCAGGTACCGCCTTTGAGGTTTCGGGTGAGTTCTACGGTGTAGGTGAGGCTTGGGTCGACGGAGGGTTTGACGCGCAGGAAGGTGATTTGGAGGGAACCAGAGGCGGACTTGGCTTCGGGGAGGGTGTCTTTGCGGTCGGGCTTGGTGGGATTACCGCCGATGGCGTATTCGAGCAGGTTGTTGACCCGGTCATGGTCGGGGTCGGCTTCGGGGTCTTGGAGGGCTGGGGCGAGGGTACCGAGTTTTTCAGCGGTCCAGGCTTCGAGGGGATCAGTGGAGGGGTTGGGGTCGATGACGGTGACGGTACGGGTAACGGGAGTGGCCTCGTTGAAGGAGAAGTCGGAGAGGGTGTAGGTTAGGGTGTAGTCTCCGAGTTTGGAAGTGTCGACGGAACCGGTGACTTGGACGAGGGCGGCGAGGTCGCCGTCCGTGACGTCGGTGGCGAGGAAACCAGGGTCGGTGAAGGCGGTATTGAGGTCGACTTCCATTTGGGCACTTCCGGCGAGGGTGATCGTGGGGGCGGTCTGGTCATTGGAAACGACGATTTTGCGAAGGACGGTGGTGGTATTTCCCTGGGCGTCGGTCGCGGTGTAGGAGAGGGTGTAGGGGGGGATTTTGTGCTCTTCGGAGGTATCGACGCCGGTGCGTTTTTGGATTCCGTGGAGTTGAGCTTCGGAAATGGCGAAGGAGTAGATTTTGAGGTCATCTATGAGACCGTGGAAGAAGTACCCGTCACCAGGTGCATAGGCTCCGATGTAGGATTTCCCAGCGGGATTCGTAGCGAGGGTAACGGCGGGGGTGGCGGTGCTGACAAGGCTGCCATTGACATACATGAGTTGGTCGTTGCCGTCGTAAGTGACGGCGATGTGCTGCCAGGTGTCCACGATGAAGTTGGCGGGGGTGGAGACGGACTGGTTGCTCATGCTGGCTCCGTCGTCGATGATGCGGTGGGTAAAGGTGTTGTCG
>JAYPDO010000183.1:0-524 GCA_038125285.1 Opitutia bacterium | reverse complement strand
AAGAAGAGGTTGTACTGGGAGTTGACGGTGTCATTGGAGGATTTTTCGAAGACCATCATGCTACGGTTGTATTCGTCGGACTTGACCCAGACGGAAATCGTGTAGGCCTGGAGGTCGAGGGTGGCGGAGCCGGGGACTTCGACGTAGGAGGAGTCATTGGAATTGAAGCTGAGGGCGTTGCCGTATTTGCCTTGCACACGGGCGGCGGCGGGGTCGGGGAAGTTTTTGAGGGTGCCGTTGAGGCCGTCCATAAGGTCGAAGGCGACAGTGCCGTCAGATTCGTCGAATTCCCAGTGTACGACGGGTTGGATGCCTTCGGCAACGAAGCGGATTTCGGGGACAAGGTCGATGTCGAGGTTGTCTGTGACGGTGAGGCCGGGGTCGGTCCATTCCGCCCCGATTTGCCAACGGAGCTTCTCGCCGCCGGTAAGCACGATTTCGGGCGGTGTGGTGTCCAATACCGTAACTTCCCGGTCCATGGTGGAGGCAGTGGGGGCGGTGTACTCCAGTTGGTAGGTGCCAAG
>JAYPDO010000182.1:4553-8628 GCA_038125285.1 Opitutia bacterium | reverse complement strand
TCGGTTGCACGGATCCCTACTTCATAGGCGGATTGGGTCTCGTAGTCGAAGGACTTGGTGGAAAAAAGTTGGTTCCCAGCCAGGGAAAAGAAGCTGTTGCCAGGAGTTTGGGCAGTAGGGGTGAGGGCGTATGTGTGGGTGTCCCCGACATCGGGGTCCGAGGCGGAAAGGATGCCGACGAGGGTACCTGCGGGCAGGTTTTCAGCGAGGGTCGTGTTGCTGAGCGTGATGTTGGCCGGAGGGTTGTTTTCTGCGATGTCGGAGATGTTGATGGTGAAGGTTTTGTCGAAAGTGAGCCCTCCTTGGTCGGTTGCACGGATCCCTACTTCATAGGCGGATTGGGTCTCGTAGTCGAAGGACTGCGCGGTAAGCAACTGAGTCCCACTAATTGAGAATGCTGCGTTATCCGGTTTCTGGGCATAGGAAGTGAGGGAGAAAGTCAGGATGTCCCCTTGGTCTGGGTCGGTACCGGACAGGGTGCCGACCAATGTCCCTGTGGCTTGGTTTTCGTTCACACTGGCGTTGCTGAGCGTGATGTTGGTCGGTGCGTTGGAATCGGCCATGTCGGTAACCATGATGGTGAATCTTTGCTCGAAAGTTTGGCTGGCGGCATCGGTTGCGCGGATTCGGACGGTGTGGGAGGATTGGGTTTCGAAATCAAAGGGGCTGGCGGTGAGGAGTTGTGTGCCGTTGACGGTGTATTTCGCGTTGTCCTGGCTTCCGGTTCCGCTAACCAATGTGAAGGTTGCAGAAGTCAGGATCTCGATTGCCCGAGGGCTGTCCCCAATATCCATGGCGTAGGGATTGTAGCCCGTGGCGAGGATCGAGCCTCCGGTTGTGGCATAAAGCGAGTCGAAGGCCGCATCACCTGCCCCGGCACTGATGTGGGAAATTCCCGGCCCGGTAATTTGTACGGGCACTAACTTGTCGACGGAGGAGTCGAAGGCCGCGGCATCCCCGCCGGATGTGCCCAATCCAAGTTGGCCGTAAAAGTTGTTTCCCATGCCCCAGAGCGTTCCATCCGTTTTAAGAACGAGGCTGTGGCCATTCCCAGCGGAGGCATTGATGACCCCGGAAGCGATGGATTGGACGGGGATCGCGCTGTTTGATGTGTTGCCTGTGCCGAGTTGCCCGAGGGTATTTTTTCCCATTCCCCATAGGGAGCCATCTGATTTGACGAACAAACTGTGGCCATTCCCGGCATCTACGGAGACGGCATCAGAGTTCAGGATCCGCCTTGGGGTCGTTGCCTGGAATAAAGTCCCTATACCCAATTGCCCGAATTGGTTCCCACCCATGGCCCAGAGCGAGCCGTTGCTCATTACGAAGAGGGTGTGGTTGGCACCCGCCCCGATGGCAGTGACATCCGAGGCAATGACCATTTCAGGGGTCATTGACGAAGTGGTGGTGCTATTCCCGAATTGGCCTGACTCATTGTTCCCCATAGCCCAGAGGGAACCATCGGACAACAGGAACAAGCTGTGATTATCCCCGGCAGCAACTGCAGTGACGCCAGAGTTTTTGACTTTCACTGGCTGGTTCCTGTTAGTGGTGGTGCCATCGCCCAACTGGCCGAAGGCATTGCTGCCCATGGCCCAGAGCGAACCGTCCGTCTTGATGAACAAACTGTGGGACTTTCCTGCCGCCACTTTGCTCACCCCAGAAAAGATCAATTCCTGGGGCTCAGCACTGGATGTGAACGAAGCATCGCCGAGTTGGCCAGATTCATTGGAACCCCAAACCCACAATGAGCCGTTTTGGCGCACGGCTAAGTTGTGTCCCTCGCCAGCAGCAACCGACAGCAACGGGATTCCCCCTCCGGTACCGTAATAAGACAACACGCCGACAACCGTGCCTGCCGGTTGGTTTTCTGCCAGGGTTGCGTTGGACAACGTCAAGGAGTCCGCATGGGACAAGGCCACAGGAAGGGCTATTGCAAGGGACAAACGTAAGGTTTTACAAAGGTTTATCATAAAAATTCGTATTTGCCGGATGCCTTTTTGGAGCGGATGACCGGGAAAGCCAGGGCAAGGGAAAACGATGGACGCTAAGGTCGTTTTCCGAATAATCAAGTTACAGATGTGAGAACCTTCGGGTATCGCCGGGAATCCCTGGCCACACCCTTGCCCATAATGGCAAATTTAATGGTATTTCTAATGATTGCAGTAAATTTTCTTGTTGGAATTTCAAAATTGCTTCCAATTTTAGTTGCATGGGCGTCCACACGCGGCCTGTAGATTTTTAGCCCGCACACTTGGCACGCCCCTACATTCCCAACACCTTTTGCTGCCCATGGCCACGCCCCCCATCCCCCGGCTTTGCCAGATCGTATTGCCTGTCTTGTTTTTGACCCAGAGCTTCCATTCGGCGGAGGCCGTGACGAGGCAGCAGGATTTGATCCTGTGGTTCGATTTTGATGACCCGATAGTCGGGACTAAGGTGGTCAACCAAGCCGGGATTCCAGAATTGGACGGGACTCTGTCAGGGCCTTTGGTACAAGAAGCCCAAGTTTTTGGGGACGCACTACGGTTTGACGGGACTTCCAACGTGGTCGTGGTCAACTACGACCCGAGGCTGGACACGCAGTACACGGTTTCCATCTGGATGAATTCCGTGAAGAGCGACGAGGGTTGGGTCGGTGTGTTCGGGAGGCCGGGGCGGCATTACCAATTTTGGGCTGGGGAGTCGAATTTGGACGATTGGTTTGTCCACCACCGGTACCGTACTGGGAATAACTGGAACAATGGGGCAGGGGACGCGAGGGGCTTTACTGTCCATGGCCAATTGCACCATGTCGTGCTGACCAATGACGGCAAAGAGTCCATCACCTACATTGACGGCATTGTCGGGGGTACGGGTGCCGTTACAGAATTTAGCTACCAACCGGGAAATTTGTTCATCGGCTCAAACCCGGACAACGGCAACGGGAATTGGTATGAGGGATTGCTGGAAGATGTTCGACTCTACGAGTTCGCCTTGGATGCCGCGACCGTGGCCAAACTTTACAACAAGGGCAAGGGTGACTTTAACAGCCCTCCCGCCATCACATTGGTCGGGGAAGAACCCGCCAGGGCAGCAGTTGGCGCGACCTATTCGGATGCGGGGGTGACAGTGATTGATCCTGAGGGGGAAACGCTTTCGGCTGTGAGGACGGAGTATATTTCGCCGTTCGGGATCGTGCGGGAAGGGGACTTGGTCGCCAGATGGGCCTTTGAGGGGGATGCTGTGGACGCGACTGGCAACGGGAACGACGGCAATGTCCTGGGGGAAACGGGATTTGATTTCGGGAAGTTCGGCCAGGGCATCAAGTTGGACGGATTGGGGGACTACGTGGCAATATCCCAATTCAAGGGAGCCAACAACATGCCGGCCTTCAGCGTGGGCGCATGGATCAACCTGACGGAACTTGGTGACGATGACTTTACCGGGGATGGCGGGATCCTGGCCACGGATGGGACTTTTGAAACGGTGTTGTTCTGGGTCGATTATGACGGGGGGCAAGGCCCGACCCCCACTTCCCTGACTTTCAATGCTGGGGATCCCTCCGAAGGGACAAACCGGACCAGTGCAGTGGAAGGCCTCCTGCAAGCGGGGACATGGCACCATGTTGTGGCGGTCATGGACGGGGCATCCCGCATGATGTACATCGATGGCCAACTGGAAGCCACCGAAACTGCCGCAGTTGCAACAACGGCTACATTGGATGGCAAGGCCCTGAGGATCGGAAGTTGGGATGTGGACGGAAACTTGGACTTCAACGGGATGATCGACGAACTGCGTGTCTATTCCGTAGCCCTGTCCGGCGAGGATGTTACAAACCTTTACAACGGGGGCGACGGCGATGTGCAAGGTGCCCCAACAACTGTCGATACCGCGGCTCCAGGTGATTGGATCGTCCGCTATTCCGTGGACGACGCATTTGGGAATACTTCCACACTCGACCGCCAGGTCCGCGTTTATGACCCCGCCGCCCCCACATTGGAATCTTCCATCGGGACGGAGGCCGCCCATGATCAAGGGACGGATTTCACATTGCCAACCATTACCGCCAAGGATTCCGGGGGTACAGTTATCC
>JAYPDO010000182.1:0-4543 GCA_038125285.1 Opitutia bacterium | reverse complement strand
GGACAAGGATATGGCCGGGGTGGATGTCCTCCAATACGATTTTACCGATAGCCAGGGGAGGGCTGCGGAAACCTTGTTGGTCACAGTTACCGTTCAGGACACCACGCCCCCGGTGCTGGTAATGAACGGCAATGCGGACACCAAACATCTCCTCGGCAACCCCTACCAAGATGCCGGGGCCACGGCCACGGACACTGCGGACGGGGATGTCGTCGTTTTGACAAACCTTTACAAGTGGGACCAAATCATCGCCCGCGGATACCAACTGGCCAACCGCCCGGAAACCCTCATGGTATTTGACCAGGACTTAGGACTGATCCCAGAAACCCCTGACGGCGAGGTGACCTACAAATCCTACCTCAGCTTTGGGAACGACGCAGAATTCCAGGCCATAGGTTCGGGGGTCACTGCCAATGACAATTTCCAAAACCTGTTCTTGGGGGTTTTCCGGGCAAAGGTGGAAGGGGATTACGAATTTGGCACGGACGGTCCGGATGACCTGGCCTCCTTTTGGCTCGATACCAACCGGAACGGCATTTTCGAGAAAGACACCCCCCGGGGCAGTGAGTGGATGACCCAAGGTACCCGCGGAGGCTACACCACTGTCCACCTTAAGCCTGGGGCATACAAGTTCGCCATCGGCCATATGGAGGGAGGGGGAGGGAGCCGTTTAGCGGCGAAATTCACCGCACCTCCAGGAGGCGGGCCTGTTTTCCGGGCGATCATCCAGCCAAATTCCCTCCACCAGCAAGGCCTTTGGGGGACTTTGGACGAGTTCAAGGTAGAAGGGGTCGGGACGTACACTTTGACCTACGTAGCGACGGATGCAGCCGGGAACACTTCCACCGCGACCCGTACCATCACAGTCATTGACGCAATCGACCAACCGGTCATCTCCCTCACAGGGGATGCGGTCACGGTGGTCGACTTCAACGGGACGTACGCAGAGCCAGGGTACTCCGTAAAAAGTGCATTCGGGGACATATTGGACGCCCAAAGCGTGGTGGTTTCGGGCTTTGTCGACAGCTCTGTCCCGGGCGACTACACTTTGGCCTACAACTTCACTGACGCCCAAGGAATCCCTGCGGACACCGTGCGGCGGATTGTCCGGGTTGCCGACACATCCCCTCCGGTCATCACTTTGGACGGCGAAGCAGACATGACCATGACCAATGCCGAGGTTTTCTCAGATCCCGGCTTCACGGTTGCAGACAACCGCACTGCCTCGCCATTGGTCTCCACAAACCTTGGGTTCCCCTCCTCCGGCCTGGTCATCCACCTGGACGCTAGTTCCCTCGGACTGGAGGACGGTGATGCAGTAAACATCTGGCACGACCTTTCCGGCAATGCGAACCACTTTGACCAAATAACCGGCCAACCCACATATGCCGCAACCGCAATTAACGGGATGCCCGCCGTTGAGGTAAACGGGCAGGATTTGGTGACCACAAGCCACTCCGTCGACAGGACATACTCTATCTTCACCGTGTCCCGCCTTTCCGGCCTGGCCAATGAACGCATGATCGCCTCCCTGGACCAGAACTGGTTCCTCGGGTACCACGGCGGCCACGAAGACCAAATGCACGCGGACGGCTGGATCTCCAACAACAGCAACCCCGCCACCACCAAACCCCATCTCTACGTTGGGACAAACCGGAATAACAACAACACCCGTTTCTATGCCGACACGCATGACATCTCATACATCCCGACCCGGAACGGAGCCATGGGGATGCTCCAGTTCGGGGGTTACCAGTCCGGTATCGAACGGGGATGGGGATTTATCTCCGAAGTGCTGGTCTACAACCGAGAAGTCACCGAGCAAGAAAGGCTTGATGTCCAAACATACCTCAATGCCAAATACGGCCTCAACGGGATCCCCAAATCCCCGGTGCCCGACTTCACTGCACCAGGCACTTACAAAATCCACTACGTCTCCCGCGACCAATCGGGGAACACCGGCATCACCACCCGCAACGTCACGGTGACCGAGGACCCATCCAAACCCGTCATTACCCTGGCCGGGCAAGCCACCCTTACCCTGGAGGCCGGCACCGCATGGTCCGAGCCCGGATATACCCTGGCGACAATCGGCGGCACACAGCTCGACGCATCCCAAGTCGCGGTTTCCGCCGACCCGGACACGGCTTTGCCCGGCACCTATGCCATCCAGTACACCTACGATGACGGGAACGGGAAAGTGGCCGACCCAAAGAAAAGGGAAGTGAAGGTCGTCGATACGACCCCGCCCGCAATTACCCTGGCCGGAGACACGATCATGACGCTCGAAAAAGGGTCGGCCTTTACGGATCCTGGAGCCTCGGCCCTAGACATTGTGGACGGCAGCATCGAAGTCTCCAACGACTTGGCTTTCCCCACCGCCGGGATCGTCCTGGACTTGGACGCAACCTTCTTCGAAGGCAACCTTAACGACGGCGACGTGGTCGCCACACCCTGGGAAGACACATCCGGGGCGGGGAACCACATGGACAACCTTCAAGGCGCGGGAGCCGTATGGGTTGCCAACGGGCTGAACGGGGAACCGGTACTCCGCTTCAACGGGGATTCCTACATGTACACCACCTACAATTTCGACAGTATGCCCGGCGGGTACACTCTGTTCTCCATCGCAAGGTACAGCGGGAACCAACAAGGCCGGGTCATCTCATCAGCTTCCCGGAATTGGCTTTTCGGCTTCCATGGCGGTTACACGGGTTGCTGGTATGCGGAAGGCTGGATGGTCAATGTGGACAATACCCGGGACACGGATTGGCATTTGCACTCCGGGGTGATCGTCGCCCTGGCCGACCCGCCCGCATCCCTTTGGAAAGACGGCCAGCTACTAGTCCAAGACAACAAGGGATCGAACAATGGCAGCTACCGTCCTGGTAGGCTTGGCCTAGGAGGCTGGAACAGTGCAACCAACCAGTCTTCCCAATGCGAGATTGCCCGAATCCTGCTCTATGACAGGCCTTTGACCAAAACGGAACGAAGGACGGTGGAGACCGTCCTCCAAGCACGTTACAGCCTCAACGGGAAAACCCCGGCCGACATGCCCGGTATCAATGTGGATGTCCCCGGCACCTACCAAGTCACCTACGAGGCGATGGACTCCCTGGGCAATTTGTCCACCGCAGTACGGACAGTCTACATCGTCGAGGACATCCAGGAACCCGTCCTGACCTTAGCAGGGGATCCGCAGGTCACCGTGACCGTGGACACTACGTTTACTGACCCAGGGGTTTCCATCACGGATGCCGCCGGTGCCATCCCTGCCAATGTCGTGGTGACAGGCACAGTCAATACGGGCAAACTTGGGACGTATACCCTCCAGTATTCCTACGATTCTACCAACGGAAAATCTGCCATGCCCGTCTCCCGCCTTGTCCATGTTGTAGACAATATCCCGCCGGTGATGACACTGACGGGAGGGAAGAATGCCTCGGTTGTCTTGGGAACCGCCTACACCGACGCCGGGGCGACTGCCACTGACAACATGGCTCCCGCCCCGACCATATCGAAATATCCGGACAGTCCGGCCGTGATCTTCACCTTCTCCGACATCCTGGACGGTGGAGCCGACAGTTCTGGAAACGGTTGGCACGGGCAACTCCAGGCCGGGGCGATGGTTGTGCCCGAAGGGAAATACGGCAACGGGTTGTTTATCCCCAGGAGCCTCAATGCGCGGATCGACCTTGGTGGCAATGCCGTCGATATTGGCGACGACGGGGAATGGACTTTGGCCGCTTGGTTCAAGAAACTCTACCCCAAAGGCAGCAACTGGCGAGGTTTGGTTTCCGGCTCTTCAATCGACTTCCAAGTCATGGTCGAACAGAATTCCGAAGACCTTGGGTTTTACGCCAATAACCGCGGCAATTTTCGCAGCAGCGGGTTCCCCATGATGGATACCCAATTCAATGACTGGCACCATATCGCCGTCGCCGGGCGGGGGGAAAGTTCCGACTTCTACATCGACGGGGAAAAAGTCGGGACATCGGACCGCAACAGCACCTCCGACCTCCGCTACATCGGGAACCGGGGGGACTGGTGGTTCTCCGAGTACCTGGACGAGATCTACATTTACCAACGTTCACTCTCCGATTCTGAAATCAAGCACCTGCCCTATGCCCAAGCCGTGGTCGACACATCCGTCCTGGGTGACCAGAAGTTGTCCTGGTTTGCAGTGGACGCCAATGGCAACCGAGCCCAGGCCATGCGAACCATCGAAGTGGTTCCCGACCCGGACGCAAGGTACATCGTCCTCCTTGGTAACCATGAGATCACGATCGAGGGGGGAAGCCCGTTTACCGACCCGGGGGCGAAACTCGTCGATGTCGAAGGCCAGGACGTCACCGGCCAGGACATCGTCGTGACGGGACTCCCTTGGACAACCCTGGTGCCCGGCGATTACACCCTCCGTTATAATTCAACGACATCAGGCGGGAAGGCTTCCCCGGAAGTCACCCGCCTACTCAAGATCGTGGATACAACACCCCCAAAGATCCAATTGGTGGGGAACAATCCCCTCGTCCTGCCCCAAGGC
>JAYPDO010000181.1:0-8673 GCA_038125285.1 Opitutia bacterium | reverse complement strand
ACATCCTTCGCAGAACGAATGGTTTGCTGCCCGTGGCCATCGAAATGGAAGAGGAAGACCCAGAAAACCATCCGTCCTTTTTCGAGTGGATGACGGCCATGGCATTCCAGGAGTTCGAAGAATCCCGTGTGGACATAGCGATCATAGAAACGGGGCTAGGGGGAAGGCTGGACTCGACGAACGTTCTGGTACCCATGGTGTCCGTCATTACGTCGGTAGGCTTGGACCATGTCGAGATCCTGGGCAATACGATCCAGGAGATCGCAAGGGAAAAGGGGGGGATCATCAAACCGGGGGTCCCTGTGGTGTTAGGCCGGATGCCAGATGGTGCCAGGGAGGTTTTGGAAGGTATGGCGAGGGAGAGGAATTGCGATGTGGTTTCTGTTGGAGACTGCTATTCCCAAGCGGAACTACCTGAGACGAACTTAGCTGGACAAGTCCAAAGGTGGAATGCCGGGGTAGCGAAAATCGTCACTAATATAATAATAGAGGAATTCCCATTGGAGGCAGGGGTGTTCCGGGACGGGATAATGGATGTAGGGATAAGGGGGAGGTGGTCCACAGAACAGGATGGTAGCAGGAAAATAATTTTTGACGGGGCGCATAACTCGGATGCTTTGGATGCCCTTTGCCAAAACTTGGAGGCATTGGAAGAGTCGGAAGGAAAAAAACCTGTCATTGTGGCCGGGTTTACGGGAAACCCGGATAGGCCGAGGGACATGCTTCCGAGCCTGAAGGCTCGTTCCAGTCGCTTATTGCTTGTCCGGCCCAGCCATGACCGTGGCTTGGATCCCGAAACCTATTCGCGTGGCGAATCCATTGGGAACTTGGAAACATTGTTTCCTTGCGCCGGAAAATGTAGTGTCTTACCTGAGGATTCGACTGTTGTCGTGACTGGGTCACTGTACCTCGTGGCGGAGGTACTGGGACGCTTAGGAAACACGACAGGGCATGGGCAGCTTGGCCTCCAGGATTGATTTAGGTTTGCAGTCGGGGCCTGACTAACTATCCGGGGTTGCGCTTCAAATCCCTCCAATTTCCGATGACTGAAACCAAACCCAAACAGCCCGTGCTCCTCATTATCCGCGACGGATGGGGTGCAAACCATAATGCTGCACATGATTCCTACAATGCAGTCAAATTAGCCAACACACCCGTGTCCGACAAACTTACCCAGGCGTGCCCTAGGACGGAACTGGCGGCCCACGGTCCTGAGGTCGGCTTGCCCGAGGGAGTAATGGGGAATAGCGAGGTCGGGCACCAGAATATCGGGGCAGGCAGGATTGTTGACCAAGAGATTGTGAGGATCACCAAGGGCTTCTCCACAGGTTCAGTCAAGGATAGCCAGCCGATGCAGGAAGTAATCAGCAAGGTTAAAGCCGGGGCGAAACTCCATCTCATGGGCATCGTATCGGACGCAGGGGTCCATGGCTTGATCGAGCACTTGGCCGGGCTCCTGGGGGTTTGCAAAGATGCTGGATTGGAAAAAGTATTTATCCACGCATTTACTGATGGCCGTGACACTCCCCCCAAGAGCGGGCTGGGATTTATCAAACTTGTAGAAAAACACTGCCAGGACATTGGCGTCGGGAAAATTGCCTCCGTGTGCGGACGCTTCTGGTCGATGGACAGGGACAACCGCTGGGAACGGGTCATCAAAGCCTATGACCTACTTACCGGCTCAGCCCCGGAGAGGACTTCCAACTCTGCAACAGAGGCCGTCCAGCACTATTACGACCATCCCCTGAGCCAAAACCAGGCCGGGGATGAATTTGTAACCCCGACCCAAATTGTGGAAAACGACGGAAAGCCGGTCGCCGCTATTGAAGAGGACGACTGCGTAATCTTCTATAATTACAGGGGGGACCGACCCCGGGAAATCTCCCGCGCCTTCCTCCATGCGGATTTCGACGGTTTTGAGCGCAAGGCATGGCCAAAGACCTTCTACGTAACCATGGCCGAGTACCAAAAAGGGCTCTGCGACAACGTCCTCTTCCCCAAGCCCCCAAAAATGGAGGACACCCTAGGAGGTTACCTTTCCAGCCTCGGAATCAAGCAATTCCGCTGTGCGGAGACAGAAAAATACCCACACGTCACTTTCTTCTTCAATGACTACCGCGAGGAACCCTTTGATGGTGAGGAACGTACCGTTGCCCCCAGCCCGAAAGTTGCTACCTATGACCTCCAACCCGAAATGTCCGCCCCGGAAGTCACTCGTATTGCGGAAGAAGCCATCCTCTCTGGCAAATACGGCTTTGTCTGCGTCAACTATGCCAACCCGGACATGGTGGGCCACACCGGAGACCTCAAGGCCTGCATCAAGGCCTGCGAAGTGGTGGACGAGGGCGTAGGCAAGCTTGTGGCAGCAATCCATAAAGTAGGCGGCACGGCGGTAGTCACGGCTGACCACGGCAATGCAGACCAACTCTTCAACCCGGAAACAGAAGGCCCGCATACTGCCCACACCCTGAACCCGGTCGAGCTGGTCATCTCCACGCAGGACAATGCCCAACTCACCCTCCAAGAAGGCGGCAAACTTGGCGACATCGCCCCGACCATCCTCAAGCTCATGGGGCTTCCCAAACCGGATGCTATGACAGGCAACTGCCTTATCCAATAATCGTAGAGTCAAACCCGTTCCTGCACCTCGGCTTGGGGTAATAATTGCGGGCACATCCAAGCAGGACATCCGTGCGCCCCCTCCCCTTTTGCTTGTAGGTAGTGGAAAAAAACGTTTCTTTGCCACGCTCCATGCCAACCCGAATCCTCTCCAGCCTCCTAACTGCCTTATCTCTCCTACCCAACCTCCTGCCTGCTCAAGAAACTGACATATACCCCCTAAAGGATATCAAACGCGGCCTGATGGGGGAATGGCGAACGGTTGTTGACGGCACACAAATCCAGCAGTTCAAGCTCAGGGTCCTTGGCATACAGAAAAATTTCGCCGGACCACGTCGGCCTGTGATCATCTGTGAAGCACTGGATGATGAGAACAAACTCTCGGGACCGGTCGCAGGGATGAGCGGTAGCCCCGTCTACATCGACGGAAAGCTCGTGGGTGCCTATGCCTACGGATTCATGATGGCCAAAGAACAAGCCATCATCGGAGTGACCCCCATCGAACAAATGCTGGAAGTGATCAACAACTACGGCACACAAAACCCAGCAGGTAGCGGAAAACCGGTCAAATCAAACCACGAAAGCTCACCCGAACCCCTCACACAGGACATCCTCCCCTTCCTCCAGCCCCTGCCGACCCCGCTGTTTGTCTCAGGCTTTTCCGAAAGCACCATCCGCCATTTCGCCCCGGAGCTTAAGAAGGACGGGCTCGAAATCATGGCGGCCCCCTCAGCCGGACATTCCACTGAAAACTCCCCAGCCATCGACCCTCCCTTGCTCCCAGGATCCCCGGTGGCGGGCATATTTATGGACGGGGACTTCTCCATGTCTGGCGTAGGCACGATTACCTGGCGCAAGGATAACAAACTCCTTGGGTTTGGGCACCCTTTCCTCCAAGAGGGCGCAGTCGAGATCCCCATGGCCGGGGCAGAAGTCCTGACCGTCATCCGCTCAGTCTCCCGCTCCTTCAAGCTCTCTAATGTCGGCCCTGTCAAAGGCACGATTTTCCAAGACCGCCTCACCGCAATTGCCGGGGAAATCGGAAAAGAAACCCCGCGCACCAAGCTCGAAATCTATATCAAACCGGCCAATGCCCCCTCCTATACACTGACGAGCAACGTCTTCCGCCACAACCGCATCACCCCAAACCTCGTCTCGATGGCCATGGCAGAAGCCGTTTCCCAGTCCATGAACTCGGAAGCTGAGCAAACCTTCCAAGTCCGCTCCATAGTGGAAATCCCTGGGCACGAACCCCTCATTTTCCAAGATAGCGGCTCGGGGCAAACCGCTGCCATCCGGGCAGCCTTCAAGCTTCGTTCAGCATGCAGCCAAATCCTCAGCAACCCCTTCGAAACACCCCAAATCCCAAAAATCCGCTTTGAAATCAACATCCGCAATGCTGAAGAATTTTCCATACTCAAGAAGGTAAGCCTCCGCTCCACGAATACCCCCACGGGAGGGCAAAAAGCAAAAGTCGGGCTCGAACTCGCACACTACCAAAAACCCCCGGAGACCAGGACACTCGAAATTCCCATACCGGAAGGCTATTCCGGCCAACGCCTCGTCCTCTGGATCGGAGATGCGGAATCCGCCGACGAAATTGACCTACCCGCCAAAGGGGACGTCACCAGCCTTGACGACATCCTCGCCCGCCTCCGTTACAACCGCGACAACACAAAAATTCACGTTAAATTCATCAAATCCACCCGCGGGCTCAACCTCCACGGGGGCATCCTCAAGGAACTCCCCCCATCCGTCTACGAGCTTTACAATTCTGGCACCCGAGGGGAAATCATCAGTAAAATCAACACCACCACAGTCTGGGAAACGGAGATACCCGTCGAGGGATACTTCAAAGGCAGTTACAGCTTCCCGCTCGACATCCGATAAAACCAATCCACCACCACCGTCTTTCCTTCCCCATGAAACTTCAGCAATCCTTCCAGTCCCTGGCTCCCTTTACCCTCGCCCTCCAACTCACCGCTGTCCAAACCCGCGAAATCGTGCACCAAGGCCAAGAAGCCTTCTCCAAAGGCGAATTACAAAACCTCACCCTTTCCGAAGACGGGATCCTGACCACCGGCCCGGCTATCGAGACAATTGCCGAACTGGACTCCGCCATCATCTGGTCCGCCACCCAAGCCCCAAATGGCACCCTCTTCATCGCAACCGGCAACAAAGGCAAGATCATCTCCATTGATCCCAAAGGGGAAAAGAAAACCATATTCGAACCCGAGGAAATGCTCGCCCGCGCAATGGCCCTGGGTGAAGACGGCTCACTCTATGTGGGAACATCCCCCAACGGCCGCATCTACCGCATTCCCGGACCGGGAAGCCGTGCAGAAATCTACTTCGACCCTTCTGAAACCTACATCTGGGATCTGAAGTTCGACAAGGACGGGGCACTCTTCGTCGCAACGGGGAACCGCGGCAGGATCTATAAGCTCTCCCCGGAATTCAAACCCGGCGACAAGCCAGAGCTATGGTACGAAGACGTCGCAGCCCACTTCGTGAACCTCTCCTTTGACAACGACGGCCATCTCCTCGCCGGCAGTGACCCCGACGGCAATGTCTACCGCTTGACGGAACCCTTCGAAGGCAAAGTCCTCTACAACTCCAACGGCGGCGAAATCCGTAAAATCCACCAGCTTGAGGACGGCGACATCTACTTCTCCACCTTCAAAGGCGCAGCCAAATCCTCCGAACCGGAAAACAAAGAAGGTGAATCAGACTCCGCCAAAGCCAAAAGCATCTTCTACAAAGTGAAGTCCGATGGCTTCGTCGAAGTCTTCTGGCGCAACCCGGAAGAACCCATCTACTCATTCGACAAACTCGGGGACAAAGGCTGGGTCGTCGGCACGGGAAACAAAGGCCGCCTCTTCCACGTCCGCCCAGACGGTAAATGGAGCCTCTTGCAAACTTTGGAAGACGGCGGCGAAGTGACCGCCATCCTAACGGACAAAGGGGAAAAAGGCGGCCACCTCCTCTTCACCAGCAACCCAGCCCGGGTTTACCGCCTCACCGCAAAACCCGCTCAATCCGGCACCCTCACCTCCGAAGTCCTGGACGTCAAGCAAGTCTCAAAGTGGGGACGCATCCATACATTGCCAGACTGCGACAAACTCGAAATCCAGACCCGTGGCGGCAATACAGAGAAAGTCACCGGAGCTTGGTCGGACTGGGAAGGCCTGGGCGAAACCGGCCACATCCCGGGATCCTCAACCCGCTACCGCCAATACCGCATACAATTCAAATCCGAAGACTCCACGCTCGCCCGGGTACGGCTCTTTTACCAAATCAACAACACCGCCCCCATCGTCCGGAATATCAATGTTGTGCCCAACGGCTATGTCGTCACCTCCCAGAAAGCCGTGGCACCCATCCTCACCCTGGACAAACTCACCAAGGGCAACATCTCCGAAGACCCTCCCCAACCTCCTGTCCGCCAGCAACTGGCCATGACCCCGGAAGACAGCCTCCAGACTGCTGGCTGGGACGCCGGCGACCCTAACGGGGACGAACTCCGCTTCAGGCTAGAGTACCGCCGCCTGCCAGAAACAGAGGAGTGGTTCACCCTGGCGACAGACGTGGAAGACCCAGTCTACACCTTCACCACCCAAGGCATGGAAGACGGCTACTACCAAATGAAAGTCACCGCAAGCGACCACCTCTCCAACCCCCCCGGCACAGCCCAGACCAACTTCCTCGTCTCCAGCCAGTTCCTGGTCGACAACTCCTCCCCCCGCGTCCTCGCACTCCCCAGGACAAACCCGGACTCCGGGAACATCGCCCAGATCGACATCACCATCAAAGACAACTTCTCCGTCCTCACCTCTGCGGAATACATCCTGGACGGGGCAAAGACCGCCACCCTCTTCCCGGACGACCTCCTCCTCGACGATACCAAGGAAACCTTCACCCTCCCCATCCCTAAAGGTCTCCGGGCAGGAACCCACAGCCTCATCATCAATGCCACGGACGACCGCGGCAACAAAGGCACAAAACAACTCACCTTCCAGACCAACTAATCCGCCCCTTTTACCCGCAAAAATCGCAAAAACCATGCATCGCATCCATTGCAACCAACTCCGCGCCTCCGACGCGGGAACGACAGTTAGCCTCCAGGGCTGGATCGACACCGTCCGGGACCACGGCGGCATCCTTTTTGTAGACCTCCGCGACCGCGAAGGCCGGACCCAAATCGTCCTAGACCCGGCCAACAACACCCTGGCCAGCCAGTTCGGCAGCCTCAAACCGGAGTCCGTCATCCAAGTCACCGGAAAAGTCCTCAAACGCTCGGACGACACCATCAACAACTCCATGGACACTGGGGAAATCGAAGTCCAGGCCGACAGCCTCCTCATCCACAACGTCTCCGAAACACCACCCTTCCCCATGGACGAAAAGGCGGACAAAGTGAACGAAGACCTTCGCCTCAAACACCGCTACCTCGACCTCCGCCGACCCACCAACCTCAAAGTCCTCCGTCTCCGCCACCGAGCCGCCCAAGCCGCCCGAAGCTACTTTGACGAAAACGGCTTCCTCGAAGTCGAAACCCCCATGCTCTTCAAAAGCACCCCTGAAGGCGCTCGCGAATTCCTCGTCCCCAGCCGCCTCAACCCAGGAGAATTCTACGCCCTTCCCCAATCCCCCCAGCAATACAAACAAATGCTCATGGTAGCCGGGGTGGAGCGCTACTACCAACTCGCCAAATGCTTCCGCGACGAAGACCTTCGCGCCGACCGCCAGCCCGAGTTCACCCAGATCGACATCGAAGTCTCCTTCATCGACCGGGAAGGCATGTACGAC
Source organism: Opitutia bacterium (assembly GCA_038125285.1). Classification (GTDB taxonomy): domain Bacteria; phylum Verrucomicrobiota; class Verrucomicrobiia; order Opitutales; family JABJCN01; genus JAYPDO01. The sequence continues at coordinate 1,245 of JAYPDO010000181.1, read as the reverse complement.
CTCATGGAAGGCCTCATGAAGCGCATTTGGAAGGACGTACTAGGTGTGGACATCCCGACCCCCTTCCCACGCATGACCTTCCACGAAGCGATGGACGGCTACGGCGTCGACAAGCCCGACACCCGTTTCGACCTCAAGCTCCACGACTTTTCCGAAACCTTCAAAAACTCGGACTTCAAAGTCTTCTCCGGCACAGTCGCCAACGGAGGCGTGATCAAAGCCTTCAACGCAAAAGGCCTCGCTGACCTCACCCAAGGTGAGATGAAGAGCCTGGAGGAAGCGGCCAAAGCCCTTGGGGCCAAAGGCCTCGCCTTCATCAAGTCCGAAGGCGGCGAATGGAAGTCACCCATCCTCAAATTCTTTTCCGAAGAAGAAAAAGCCGCCCTCAAGGACACCCTCCAAGTCGAAGACGGCGACATCGTCTTCTTCGCAGCCGCGGAATGGGACCGCGCCTGCGCCATCCTTGGCCGAATCCGGCTTGAAGCAGCTCAGCTCCTCGTCAAACGGGGTAAACTCACCATCCCGGCGGATCAATACAACTTCCATTGGGTCATCGAGTTCCCGCTCATGCTCTTTGATGAAGAAAAAGGTGCCTTCGCATCCGCCCACCACCCCTTCACCTCCCCCGTCCCAGAAGACATCGAAAAACTCGACACCGACCCCAAAGCCGTCCGTGGCCAACACTACGACCTCGTACTCAACGGCGTCGAGCTCGGAGGCGGCTCCATCCGGATCCACCAACCCGCCCTCCAGGAAAAAGTTTTCAAAGACGTCCTCAAAATTCCGGCAGACATCGTCGAATCCCGCTTCGGCTACATGCTTGAAGCCTTCCGTTACGGCGCCCCGCCCCACGGCGGCATCGCCTTCGGCTTCGACCGCCTCGTCGGTATCCTCGCCAAACGCCAAAGCATCCGCGACGTCATCGCCTTCCCCAAAACCCAAAAAGGCCAGGATCTCATGTCCCGCTCCCCCGGCGAAGCCACCGACCGCCAACTCCGCGACCTCCACGTCGCCCGGATGGTCAAGGGTAAGTAAGGGCAAAGGTTTGGGTCTACAACCCCTGCATTTTACGGGGTAACAGGATTATGCCGTAAGATCCGCCCTGCCAGAAGAACTTCTTCACCTCCTGGTTGGTCATAATTGGCAAAACCTAGACACTGACTTTTGGATTCATATCGGCCTTGGAATTGGTAAAAATTATTGACACGGAAACCATGGCGCTGACCAAAAGGATCCAGAAAATCA
>JAYPDO010000180.1:0-8718 GCA_038125285.1 Opitutia bacterium | reverse complement strand
GTTTTGGGGAAGGATAGGGTTAGATGCGTACTCCAAAGGGTCCGCGACTTAGGGTCAGTCCAATCTTTCATGTTTTTGATTTCCTTTTGGGAGGGGAAAAAGGGGAAATAATTGTATTCTCACGAAGGCGCGGAGGGCACTGTGAGGAGGGAGTAAATGTTAGGAGGCCGTGTCCTCTGTGCCCCTGTAAGAGGGTTGGTTGAATGGGACAGGATTCCCTTTTTATTGAACCGCTGATTGATGATTGTAGAATTGCGATTGTTGAAGCGGTCGGGAGTTTTGGGGGTGGTCAGGAAAGGATGTCCTCGACGGTTTCCATGGGGAGGAAATGGGAGACTAGCGGCTGGGAGAGGTCGTCTTGGGATTGTTGCCAGGTGGCGAGGAGGCCGTCTTGGGTCCAGGTTGCGCTGACGTAGCGGCTGCAGCCGGTGCCTTGGGGGGAGGTGAAGAGGGGGAGGTTGACGGAGAGCCTTTGGACTTCTCCCGCGCCAGATGCGAGGCCGAATGCGAGGCCGCCGATTTCTTCGCAGGACCATCCCCTGGGGCGGGCGACGCCGTGGGGGCTATCGTCGAGTCGGCGCAGGCATTCCGCCCCGTCATAGAAATACAGGGCGAGGGGCGGGGCATCTTTGAGGATTCCGATATTTGGCATGGCAAGCCGTTCGGTAACCCTGGTGCAGGCGACGTCCCAGCTTGTGCCTCGTTGGATGAAGAATTCCCTACGGGAGCGGACTTTCCTGCCGGAGTCCTCCAGTTCGGCAAATCCAGTGTTGGAGCTGCTCCATGAGTAGGGGTGGTGGCAATAGGCCATGGAGATGGAGCCGTCCGTGTTTGTGTAGGGGACGGGGTCTTTGCAGTGGAGTTCCATGGGGAGGTCGGAGGCGAGGAGGGGCTTGAATTGTCCCGGGCTGAAGTCGTCCGGGCTTTCGCCTTCGCAGTAATCGATGCTCCAGACACCGGTGCCTTTTTTTTGGAATTCCAGGATTTCGTCTGGGTATTTGCGGTCTTTTTCGGTGGAGATGTAGAGGATGTAACCATCTCCACCGGGTTTGCGGACGAGTCCACTGCCTTCGATGGAGACGACTGCCGTACCGTCCGCAACGACGTCTTGCTTGGAGAGGGAGTGGATTTTTTTCCATGGGCCTGCCGGTTCTGCAGCCCGGAAGATGGCGAGTTCCAGCCCCCTTTCGCCTACGCCGATGCCTGTGCGGGAGTCGCCGTAATTGCGGTACCTTCCAGTCAGGAGGAGGGAGCCATCTGAGTCTACGGTGATATTCCCGCCTCCAAACCAGTAGCCGTCGGCCTCTTTGTAGGGGGGGACGGCAATGGTTGCCGCATTTTGGTCAATGAGGGCTTTGCCCAGTTCGATAAAGCGGGACTGGATCCCTTCCAAGTTCACAAAGTCTTTTAGCATTTCGTGGGGTTGTGGCAGTTGTTAGGGCGGAATTCAAGCCGCTTCATGGTAATTGAATTGGGGGTCAAAATCAGGAAAAACCGTATTCTGTCCTAGGCATTGGGAGTAGGTTGCCACGGTTGGTTTGAACATATTTTTGTCAATGTCAGGGCGATTGGGTATTAAGGTGGGAGCCTTGATTTAGAGAGATGAGAAGTATCCAAACATATCCTTCCCGGAGGAATGTCCTCCGGTCAACAGTGGGCGCTGCTTTCGCCTGTAACTTTTTGCCCCGGCATGTGTTCGGGGCGAACAGCCGGATCCAGGTCGCCTCGATCGGGGTCGGGGGGAAGGGATCCAGTGATGTGATGGGGGCGGACAAGCATGGCGGGAAGATCGTGGCCCTTTGTGATGTGGACTTGAAGCGGGGTAGCCGGATCATCGAGTATTTTACCCAGAACAACATAAAGGTGAAGGTGTTCCGGGATTTCCGGAAGATGCTGGAGGTGATGGACCAGGAAATTGATGCGGTCACTGTCAGCACGCCGGACCATGTGCATGCTCCGGCCTCATTGTTGGCCATGCAGATGGGAAAGCATTGTTATACACAGAAACCTTTGACTTGGTCTGTAGAGGAATCCCGCTTGATGGCCAGGGTGGCCATGGAGAAGGGGTTGGTCACGCAAATGGGGAACCAGGCGCACGCAGGTGAAGCAATCCGGCGAGCGGTCGAGCTGGTGCAGGCGGGGATGATCGGGGAGGTGACTGAGGCGCACATCATGACCAACCGCCCCATCTGGCCGCAGGGAATGGAGAAGTATCCCACTAAGTCGGACATTCCTGAGGGCTTGGATTGGGATCTTTGGCTCGGGCCAGCCGAAAAGCGGCATTATGCGGAGGGCATTTTACCGTTTAACTGGCGTGGGTGGTGGGATTTTGGCACGGGTGCGCTCGGGGACATGGCTTGCCATATTATGGATATGGCTTGGTGGGCACTGGAACTCGGCGCGCCAGAATCGGTTGAGGCTGTTTCAGGGGGGAACACTGCGGTTTCCCCGCCCAAGTGGTCCATCGTGAATTATCGTTTCCCTGCCCGGGAAGGGAAGCCTCCTGTAACTTTGAAGTGGTATGACGGGAAGGATGGGGACGAGCCGGTTGTCCCGCCAAAGGAATTATGGGAAGGGGTAGAATTGTATAAGCGCGACAAGGATGGAAAAGTGGCCAACGGGGCGTCCAAGTATGGCTCGATCTTGGTTGGTACAAAGGGGACTTTGTACTTTAACAGGGGGTCGACGGAATTTGTGGTCAAGCACAAGGAGGGGACTTTGACGACGGGGGAGAAAGGGTACCTTGATTTTGTGAAGGAGGGCTTTGCCATGCCTGAAAAGACTTTGCCCCGAACCAAGGACGAGGATTTCGAGTGGATCAACGCAATCCGGAACGGCGGCTCCCTTCCTTTGTCCAATTTTGGGAATTCCGGGCCTTTCTCCGAGACGGTTTTGCTGGGTAACGTGGCCATCCGGTCAGGGGAAAAGATCGTTTGGGACGCCGAGAATATGAAAGCCAAGGGAAACCCCGGTGCTGACCAATATCTCCGACGCCAGTACAGGAAGGGCTGGGAGTTGCCGGTTTAAGCGGATGTTTCGCCCGCCTTGGCTTTGGGGTCACAACAGCTCGCGGATAGGGGAACCCCCGCCTAGCACTTGTATGACCTCCCCAGGGATGCCCGGTTGGGTACGGATCGCACTGGTGTCCAGGATGGTGTCCATGATGGTAGCATAGAGGTTGGGCACCCGGACAACATTGTCGTATGGTTCACCTCCGTCCTTGGTGGAGGATCCGACCACATGCCCGCCTTTGAGGCCGCCTCCGTAAAGCAGTAGTGGCGCGGAGCCCCCCCAGTGGTCCCTTCCGCCCTTGGCATTGATCTTCGGGGTCCGTCCCATTTCGCCACAGCAAACCAGCAAGATTTTATCCCTGAGTCCGCGCGCTTCGACATCTTCGATGAAGGCACTGACGGCATGGTCGAACGGGTGGCCGACATAGCCCATGCCCTCGGTCATTGTGGCATTGTTCTGGTCGGCATGCATGTCCCAGACGAAGTTGGTGGTGACGGTGACAAAACCCGCGCCCCGTTCCGCAAGCCTTCTGGCCAGGAGAAGGAGTTTGCCCAGGCTGTTGTCGTGGTCCCTGTAGCGTTCGTGGTTGTTACAGCGGCGGCTGATTTTGGCCACGTCCATCAGTTTGGAGGTATCGTACCTTTCGATGGTGCGGGGATTTTCCCTGGTAATGTCAAAGGCTTCGGTGACGCTTCCGGCGAGGGCCTGGAAGGCTTGTTCTTGGAAGCGGCCGAATCCTTCTGTCTCGCCAGTTGCGTCGACGGCAGCCCTCCATTGGTCGACCTGACCCAGGAGATGGCGCCGGTCGTCCAACCGGGCGGGGTCGATTTTGACCTTCATGTCATCCTTCAGGCCGCCTTCGCCGCTGGGGGCAAAGGGTTCGTAGGCGTGGCCAAGGGGGCCGGTGGTGTCGAATTTGCCCAGGCTCATGATAGCGGGCATCGCGCTAGGGTCTACGGCTCTTGGGTAGAGGACGATGTTCCTGGGCATCCCGGTAGTGGGGTGGTTTGTCCCGGCAACCCGTGCGTAATGGGAGCCCAGGTTTGCGTCTGAGGTAAACCTGGAATCGACGAGCGGTTTGGAACTGTGGCCGCCGTTATCAGTGGTGAAGGAGCGGACGATGGAAAATTTGTCGTTGAGCCGGGCGAGCTTTTGGAACGTTGACCCGAAGGTGATGCCAGGGATCTTGGTCGGGATTTCCCCTGTGGCGCTCCGGATGTTGGAAGGTGCATCCATTTTGGGGTCGAAGGTCTCGAATTGGCTGGGGCCGCCGTGCATCATTAGGAAGATGACAGTCTTGTCTTTGGCCACCCCTCCCGATTTTTTGGCGGCTTCTTGTGCCCGGAGGAAATTTGCCAGGCTGAGGTTCCCCAATGCAAGGCTACCGATGCTGAGCATACTTCTGCGACAGAGGTTCCTGGAGGTTAGTTCGAGCATGGTTTTAACTCCGTTAAGTTAATAATTTCCCCTGGCATGACAATCTGGACATCCGTTTGGACGTGAGGCTATTTCTCTTTCTTTTTGACTCCATGGGGGAGGGAAGAAGGGTTCCAGACCGGTTGGTCAAGTTTACCGCCTAACCTCATCTCCAGGATGCCTGCAAGGGGGAGTGGGAGTCCAAGGGGGAAGAACCTGACCCGGAAATCCATTCCGCTGTCAGCAAGGTTGATCTTTCCCTTGGCTTCTACCTTTGCGCTGGACCCGGTTATCAGCAATGGCCCGGGGTCGACCACCAAGTGTTTGTCGTGGAGGACGAAGTCGGCCTGGAGTTTGTCGAATTTGTAGGAGATCAGGGGAAGTGTCAGCCCGGTCAATTCCTTGGACAGGAGGCTGAGCATGTTGACTTTAGCGAGGTCAGGATCCGTGAGGTGGACGCTTCCCTTGCCCTCGAAGCTAGTGAAGTCTTCCGGGCGGCCTGTTGCAGCGAGCCTGAAGGTTTCGACGGTGGCCTTTTCATTGCTGTCTTTTGGCGGGGGCTTGATTTTCCCAACCATCCTTGGGCTTTGGGACAGAAATTGGAGGGCATCTTTTTTATTTAGGCCATCCAGGGCCAAGGAGATTTCCATGGGTGATTGGTCTGACCCCGTCTGGCCTAGCTTGATCCAACCTTCGCCTTTCCCCCCGGCAAACTTGAAGCTAAGGGGCTTGATCGTAAAGGCTGCACCATTTGCATCCAGGTTTAGATCCAGCTCTTGAAGGGGGATTTTTTGGTATGCGGCTTGTTTTGCGAGGCAGCGGACGGTGTAGGTATCCTTTGGATCCTGGCCTACAAAATCCGGTGGGTCCTCGCCATAGATGACTCCGGATGAAAACACTTTGGCGGGTTTCGGGATGTCAAAGTCGACAAGGGCATTGGTAACTTCCTCCCCGAAAAGTTTGCCGGCTGTGCCAGGCAAGAGTTCGCCCTGGAGGGAAAAGCGCTGGGAGGTCAGTCGGTTCCTTTTTGTCGGGTGGAGGATCCAGCCGATGCTTCCTTCCGCACGGCCGTTTTGGAAATTTGCCTGGAGGTCGAAGAGTTCTGTGTATTTGGGGATTCCTCTAAGGCGCCCGGTCAATTTGGAAAAGGGGACGCCTTTGTAGCTGGCACTAAAGATTTCGGCGTTCCCGAAGATGTCCCTCCGGGTCAGGTCGTCCCAACGTCCTTCCAGGCTGAAGTCGGCCTTGACGGGGAGCCCTGTAAACTTGAACTTTTCCCAGAGTTCGTCCCACCACTCCATCATCCAGGGGTTGATTTGGTAAGGGAAAAATTCTCCGCCGAGCCATAAGCGGTAATCCTTGGTGGCTAGGTTTTGCACCAAACTTCCAGAGACGGAACCGGGCTTTAGGCCGATTGTAAAGTTTTCGAGGACAAGTTCCCCCGGGTTATACCGCCCCGATGCGTCCACGCCGGAAAGTGGGACGTCCATCACCATGCTTTGTCCTGTCCCGAGCCTGAAATTCGCCTTGCCTAGCTTCCAACCATTTTCCATCTCGACATCCAATTCCCCTTCGATGGGGCTGAGGAACTGTACACCCTCAAGGTAAGTCCTGGGAATAAATGCGTGCAAGTGGCGGGAATCGGTGGGATGGAGTTGAATCAGAGTTGAGGCGCTAGCGGTCTTTTCCTGGAGGTCGATGGAGGAATCCAGGGCGAGGTAGCTCAAGTCCAGGCCCAGTGTGCCGTGGAGATCAAGTTTGTCCTGGGTATTCATGCGGATGTTGCCAATGAATCTGCCCACAGGTTCGTTTTGAAAGTGGATGTTCGTCGTCGAAACTTTGGCATCAAAGGGAAAGACCATGGGTTTGCCTTGGTCGAGCCTGGGGATGGTATACTGGAGGTGGACTTGGTTTGCCCGGAATTGTTTCCTGAAAAGGGCGTTGTCCAGCTTGGCGACCAATGGTGCGTTGAACCCAAAGTCCTCCGGGTCGCTATTGAAACGGGAGAATATGGTAATGTTGCCGCAATTGAAGATATCCTGGTACCAAGCTCCGTTTGCCGTGAGTTCGATGTCGGTCAAGCCGTCATTCGAAGCTGATACGTGGAGGGTGGGGGAGTCAAAGAGGTCGAAGTAGGGTTTAAGGGTGTACAATTTCGACAACAAAAGGAATCCCTTGGCTAGGAAAGCCTGTTGGACTGGTTGCTCCTTTTTTGGTGTTGAAATAGGTATACCTTCGGGGAATGCGCCTGAGATCGTGCTGTTGTGGAGACGGAAGGACAGGTCTTTCAATTGCCAGTCGCCAGCATTTAGTTCGAGGGTACAGGACAGGTCATGGATGATGGTCTCATGGGTGCCTGTCGGGGAATGTAGGGCAGGGCAGTAGACCTTGGCGTTCTTGAGGTGCAATTCGGATATCCTTGGCTTTCCGGACAGGAGGGAGTTTGGGGCGATTCCGATACGGACTTCCTCGACCGAAGCGACCGGGGTGGCATTGGCAGAGGCTTGCCGGATTTCGATGTTGTGGCATGAAAACGCATTCCATGGCGCAAAAGCGATGTCGCCCAATTGGACGTCTAAATCCAGGTTCCTTGTCTGTGTCGCGATTTCCTCCTGTAATTGGTTCCTGAGCAGGTTCGGTTTTTGCATCAACAGGAGGAGGACGCTTTGCCCGAGTATGAGGATGGCCAGGATCCCGTTAACCAGGTGTGTTACAATCCTGTCCATCTGATTAGGGGAATAGGAGGGGCCTTCCCTCGGTGTAATGTCCGCTTGTTGCTCAGGCGATTAGCGGATACCCTTGGATTGTTTCCACTGGGCAATGTACTGTTGATCCGAAGCTGACAAGGTCTCCATCGGGATGCGGTAGGTCACCCCGTTAATATTAAGGACAGCGGTTGTTCCGCTCATACTTAGCAACGTGCCTTGGAGGGAACGGCCCTGGCTGTTTGTCCATTGCCGCGGCCCGAAATCAACTTTTCCATGGGGAGCGGGAACTCCGGCAGGAGGAGTTGCTCCAGGTTGGGGGGGCGCCCCTGGGGCGGCGGGAGCCATGGCTACATTTTTGGGTGGGCGGGTGATGACCACCTTGCTTATAAAGGCGGAGGGGTTGTCGTCAAACATGGCTTGGCATCTTCCGCAGCAAAGGCCGATGGTCATGCCGTTAAATACAGTGGTCCGACTGGGGGAGATTTGCCTGTCCGGCTTGATCGGGCACATGGTGTTTACTGGGGTGGGATCCACCGCAGGGGGGGCGGCATTAGCGGTAGCGGTAGCCCCGACTACCGAGCCGACCTCGCCGGGTTGTGGTTCGTCCGGCAATGTCCTTAACCCGCTGACCACATTTATCCCAGGCTTGCCTGCGAGCAGTCTGTCGATACCGGCCTGGGTTACCTGGGTTCCCGTGGTGAAAACTTTCTGGAGTGCAGGCAGTGCGACCAGTTGGGTGATCCCGGCGTCAGTGACCTGGGTTCCATATAAGTTGAGGTACTCTAGCTTTTGTAATTTTAGGATTTGGGGGATGGCCGCATCGGATATTTTTGTTCGGTCCAAGTGGAGCCTTCTGACTTCCTGGAATTGCTCCAGCACGGTCAGTCCCTGGTCCGTGACTTTAGTTTTCGCAAGGTTGAGCCAGGCCACTTGTGGTGCGATAGCCGTTAGGGTTTGGAGGGCTTTGTCATCAATTTCAGAGGCCATGTCGTCGCAATGTACGGCGAGGGCATTAGAACCTTCCGCACGCTTTACCACACGCACGCCGAGCTTTTCAACCTCAGCCAATGCATCTTTGTCGGCTTCCTTTACCGAAAAGGCATTCACCGGCCCTGCCGCCATGGCCGCCTTCCTCGCATCGGACTCGTCAATGATGCGTTTAATCGTGGGGATGAAGTTCCCTGGGGCTGAATTCAACGGGGTGTCATACTTTGCCCCCGCTTGGATCCACCATTCGAGGAGGCTGATTTCGTCCGAGTCCAGTTGTCGGTTCTCTTCGGTCGGGGGCATCCGGCTGTCATCGCCTTTTTCGAGATGGATGCGTTCGATCATGAGGCTCTTCTTTGGATTCCCCGCTACAAAGACTGGGCCGTTTTTCCCCCCGGCCTGTATGTCTTCTTTGGTGTTTAGCCGGAGTTTGGCACTAGCGCGGCTTTCCCCATGGCATTTCCCGCAATTAAATTCGAGCAGCGGGTCGATGGCTTCTTCGTATAGGCTGCCCCATTGTCTCGTTCCTGCTTGCTGTGCCGTTTGGGGGGACGGGGTTGATCCGGGGGGGGGATTGCCAGGAGCAGGGGTTGAA
>JAYPDO010000179.1:0-8728 GCA_038125285.1 Opitutia bacterium | reverse complement strand
GATCGTAAAAGGGATCGACGAAGACTTGGACGAAATCACATGGAAACGTTTTGCAACCGGGCAACATGAGACCCTGGGACTAAAGATTGTGGATGATTTGGTCTACACCGTAGCAGATGACCAAATTACCCGCTACCACGACCTAAACGGAGACGGGGAAGCCGACTTCTACGAAAATTTTAACAACGACTGGGATCTTACCAGTGGGTTCCATGCCTTTTGTTTCGACCTCCATACCGACCCCAAAGGTAATTTTTACTTTGGCTTTGGAAGCCCGGTACGGGGCGGTGGCCGTTCGTTCGAGCGGATGGGCCGCCATCATGGGTCCATCATCAAAGTGTCCAAAGATGGTTCCAGCATGAGCCGTTATGCGACAGGCCTCCGCGCCCCGAATGGAATTGGTGTCGGCCCGGACGGGCAAGTGACCAGTGGCGATAACGAAGGTACATTCGTCCCCAGGAGCCCGATCAACTGGATGACCAAGGGCAGTTTCCATGGAGTGGTGGACTCCGCCGAAGGATACCTGGACATGAGAACCACTCCCACAGTCAGCCAACGTAAACATGACAGGCCTGACCACCTTGACCCTTCCGAAATGCCGAAACCCCTTGCTTGGCTCCCCAAGCATGTGGACAACTCTGGCGGCGGCCAAACATGGGTCACCAGTGACAAATGGGGGCCTTTCCAAGGGGAACTGCTCCACCTTTCCTATGGAAGGAGTGCGCTCTACCTGGTCTTGAAGGAATTTGTGGATGGCCAAGTCCAGGGCGGCGTAGTGCCATTCAACCTCCGGTTTACCTCAAGCTGCATGAGGGCAAGGTTCAATGAAAGGGACGGGCAACTCTACGTCTCGGGTCTCAAAGGATGGCAGACCAATGCGGGGAAAACCGGGGGGTTGGACAGGGTTCGCTACACGGGGGAACCTGTGGCCATGCCCTCCGCTTTGAATATCCTGGAAGGCAAAGCCCGGATTTCCTTCACCGCAGAATTGGATAAGGAACTTGCCGAAGATCCTGAAAGCTACTCCATCAAGTCCAGTGATATAGTATGGTCGCAAAACTACGGGTCACAGGACATCAACCCGAAGTCCTACGAGGTTAAATCCGCCAAACTCCTTGGGGATAAGAAGACTGTCGAACTGGAAATCCCGTCACTCGGGCCGACCCACCAAATGGAAATTTCCCTGGACTTGGAAACTACGGACGGGGATGAGATCGTTACAAAAATCTGGAACACAGTCCACAAGCTGGCCAAGGAATAATACCCAGTTAGAAAAGTTGGCGTATAAACTGGGTGTCCAACCTGGGAACGCCGACTACCTCATCGGCAATTTGACCCAGGAATGCCGACGAGTCGTTTGTATTACCAGTTGCGAACCCCAACCATAATCCGGGCGGACAGCATTTATGTGTATAAAAAAAAGCGGGAGCAATTTAGGCTTCCCGCTTTTAAGTGCCTCCTCTAAGCGGGAAGCATAAAAGTATCAAAGATACTGAGCTAACGAATTGCCAACCTTAGTGGGCGGCGTCAGCAGGTTTTTCTGCAGAGTCAGCAGGCTTTTCGGCAGCATCGTCTTTTGTGCCACCATCATCTTCTTTTTTAGCTTCATCACCCCCGCAACCGAAGGAGAATGCCAAAGAAATGAGCGCGAATATGGAGAAGAACTTCTTCATTTGTCTAAGCGTGTTTGTTTGTTTGTTTAGGTTTTAAAATGGGCGGGTAGCCCGACAATCAGCGTAGGAGCATGGGGTCATCCGGTATATTTGCAAATATAAAAATTACAATGGGTGTACTGTCCGAAATACCATGGTAAGAAAAAAACCTGGATCGCAATGCCGCAATCTGAGAACCTAGTTACATTGATAAGGATATGACAATGGTACGGTTCGACTTCATTCAGCTTGCAATCGCTGGATTGGCCTCGCTTGGAATGGCCCATGGATTGCCTGGCCAACTCACCAACATGGAGCTGGCAAAATCCCATACGGAGATGGTTCCGAACCTGGACATCGTGGTGGAAACCAGGGTTACCCAGCAACAAAAGGATAGGTTCGCCTCCATAACAGTTTACAGATCCTAGAGTCACGGAACACTTTGGCCGATGTCTTGGTGGTGCTGGCGGAATACGGCCTTGGCGGGGGGCAACCCGTCGAATTCAAGGTGGACTTCGCATTGTATGGAGCTGAATTCAAGCTTACCCAAAAAGGACTCATACACCCAAGGGCGGAGATGGAAAGGCTGGAACGACTGGAAAGGGCATTGGGCCGGCTCTCCCAGGCGGAAGAACGATTCAGGGATGCCAGCGAAAAGGACAAGACAGAAGCCGAGATCACCCTGATCCGGGCGAAGAAGGAAATTAATGTGTTGAAGAGGAATATTGGCCAACCGATCCAAGATCATGAAATCCTCTACACCCACCAGAAATCCATGCTCTTTTTCAATGCACTGATGAACGGTCTCGATAAGGCGGAAGGAGTTGCCAAATTATTGGATAAATCGGCAATCCAGCAGATCAACTCCATCAAGGGGATCAAAGGCCAGCAGGATCCCTTGGTACCTTCAAGCTCAACAACCCCGGTAAACCGAGACAATAGGAAGGCTAGAGGAAGCGATGGAAAAACGTAGGTTTGGAAAGACAGGATGGGAAGTGTCCGAAGTTGGACTTGGTTGTTGGCAACTCGGAGGCGATTGCTGGGGAGACTTGGCGGATAAGGAAGCATTTGCGATCCTAAGGTCGGCCGTCCGTGCGGGTGTCAATTTCCTGGACACAGCGGATGTGTATGGCAATGGGCGGAGCGAAAAAATCATCGGCAAATTTCTCCAACAGCACAAAGGCCGTCCCTTTGTCGCGACAAAACTGGGAAGGATGCCCCACGTTTTCCCGGACAACTTTTCGGAAGAAAACCTTGCCGGTTGCATCGATGATTCCTTGAAGCGGCTAGGTTTGCCAATCATCGACCTGGCCCAACTCCACTGCCCCCCGACCAGAGTATTGATGGATGGCGGGGTATTCGGCATCATGGACAAACTCCAGGCCGATGGCAAAATCAGGTATTGGGGCGTAAGTGTCGAAACGGTGGAAGAAGGCTTGGCCTGTATTAAAAACCCGGGCTGTGTGTCCCTGCAGGTCATCTTCAACATCTTCCGCCAAAAGCCGGCGGAAGAACTGTTCGCCAAGGCAAGGGAAAGGGATGTCGCATTGGTAGTCAGGTTGCCCCTGGCAAGCGGGTTGCTCTCCGGAAAGATGTCCGAATGCAAGGTTTTCCCGGACAATGACCACAGGCGATTCAATTGTGATGGCCAGATGTTCAACGTAGGGGAGACTTTTGCCGGGTTGCCCTATGCCAAAGGGGTTGGACTGGCCAAAGATATCGGCGGCTTTTTGCCGGGCGATGTGCCAATGGCCCAGGCTGCGATCCGCTGGATCCTGGACCATAAAGAAGTCACCACCGTAATCCCAGGGGCCAGTACGGTTGCCCAGGCTGAAGCCAATGCGGGGGCAAGCGGCCTTCCCGTTTTAACTCCCGCCACCCATAAGTCCCTTGCGGAATTCTACTCCAGAAAAGTAAGGCAACTCATACGGGGGCCATATTGATAGAGGTAAGCAATAGCTTCCTAGGGAAAGATTGCCGCAATGATTGACCTCGGATGCACCATGCTTAACCTAAGGGACTTCGAATCCGAAGCCCGCCAAAATGTAATAACCCGAACCATTTGACCAAGAATATCGAAGCCCGGTTTTCTTCGTCCACAATGACTCCCTTTGATCCAAGTCCATTTGGGCTGCCACGATCAAAGAGACCATTTACAACCGGGTCATAGAAGCCCGCGGCCATCCAAGTCCACCAAGTCGCCATCAGTTACGTCCCCCCAGGGGATTTCACGAACTCGATCCACCTTCCTTCCCTTTCCAATCCTATACGAAAATACAGTTCCTTCTACACGATGCTGGCCGGCGAGTGCATTTTTAAGAACCAGCTCCAATTCTACAAGACGCAACACGATCTAGTGTCCCATCCTGAATGCAAGGATTTGAGCGGGATGAAGTAGACAGGCGGATGGAATAATCTCCGCCGAGGGGGATGGTTGGCCCCAAACGTCCAGCAAGACAGGGATGCCTGCCTCAACCTCCATCATTGGGTAGGATTCGAGGACGCGACAGTCCCTGTCCTCACTTTCTTCGATATCAACCTGCCGATTATGAACGGCAGGGAAATCCTCCATAAGATAGGGAAACGGACAGCCTCCGCAGGCTCGCGTTCGTAGAACTGAATGTGTCGGAGAATGAACTGGATGTCCAAGACATGTACCTACTCCGCAGCAATAATAACATCATAAAAGCCAGGACTTTGGACGGGTACAAGAGGAAGTTGCAAAAGTTACACGACTACTGGTTCAATGTGGTGTTGCTCCCCCCCACTGCCATAAATCTTGTGATTATAGGGTAGTATCAACCCCCGGGCGTTTCTTCCAGAATCCTTTGGTAGGTTTCCAATGCGTGGGCATAAGCCTTCTCAAAATCCTCTAATTCCCCTACCGCGATAAACTTCCGTTTTTCCTGTTTGCACTTTCTTACCCCATCCAGGCACCACTGTACACTCTTCTTGCTGGCCCGGATCGGTTTTCCTGCAATCTCGACAAAAACCGGGTTGGTATGGGACGAAGGCAATATCCGCATCGCCACCCAACTGCTTTGCTCCAATGAAAGGTCAAACGCAATTTCCTGCAACCTCCCATCGGCCAAGATGTCCCTAGTTCCTGCCACCTCTCCATTCACGACTAACTCCACGGCAACCTTGCGCCCACCGTTCCTTGCACGTTCGAGATGCCAATAGGGCTTGGTCGTGTAGGGAAGCGAACCCAGGCGGGCATCCGGTTCCTCGGGAAGGTAGGCCGCAGCCTTGGCCGACACCTTGACCTTCCCCGGTGCGGCCAACTTCAACTCGGGAGCAGTAGCCAATGAAGACTCCCCGACCCGGAACCCCAGCAGATGGCTCCGCCCGTCCCCCACATAGGCCGAACCCTTTCGAATCCCTTCGCACCAAGCGTCATAAGACAATTTACCAGGAAGTTTCACATACGCACGCCCCAAACCGACCCTCTCCCCATAGATACATGGGAAATCCGTCTCCCCACTCACCCTCGTCCTGAACCCGCAATTGAGGGTGTGGTACCACATGTTCAACTCCCAAACATAGGGCGTGTCCACCATTGAAAGGAAATCCACCGCCGGAACCAATTTCCCGTCCGGGCCGGGCACCTCGTGCGTCACATCCACAATGTACTCGTTGGCACCAATCCCGTTGTAGGGAGGGACGTTATAATTCGGTAACTCCTCCCCAGGGACATTAATCCCCCAGCCCGAGTGAGCAGGACCGACCACCGCCCCTTGGGCCTTGGCCCATTTCAGAGTATTCAGGCATAAGGTCGGCCAATGCTCCTTGGAATTCCCGCCCTCCGGAATCTGCCGTTTGAGGCGTAGCAGACACAAATGCCCGCTACGGTGGGATCCAAAACCGGACACTTCCACATCATACCTCAATAAGTAAGGATAACGCGAAACCTTGTCCACGTCCCCGGTGAAGAACTGTTTCTGGTAGTCGAAACAAGGCCCCCAAGTCAGGTTCGCCCCGACCTTCAAGTCTTCCCCCAAGCAATGCCTGAACATGTCGGTCGCATGGACCCCTTCCGACGGGTCTTTGTAATGGGCACAACCCGCAGCATGGATATGGTGGTCCCCAGACCACCAACCGAAATCCGAAGGGTCGATCCACCTTTCCAATTTCACGGAAAACTTGGCAGGCCCATCTCCCACCACCAATTTCTTCCCTTTCACAGGCAAATATTCAGGCCCCCTGGCCACATCCACGGTATATTCCCCTTCCGGCAATTCCAAGGTCTCCCCGTCAAACCGGTAGACTTGTGGATGGAAAGAAAAGTCCGGGGCCATCCGTTTGGCCTGGGAAGGATAAACCCTGCCATGACGGTCCCGGATTTCAAACGAAGCCATCGTCGACTCCCCGTCCTCGTCCTTTACCCCCAGGACGACCTTCCGGGCCGCTCGGCAACCAAACGTCACCAGAACATCGTTTCGGAACCCGATGTCCTGCGTCCCCTGACCCACATTGAAGGCAAACTCCGCCGCCCTCTTCCCTTCGTCCCTGCTGTACAACTGGATGATCCTGTACTCCAAACCCAAGCCAGAAAGTTTCGGCTGCAATGGCCTCCCGTCATACATCTTCACCTCCATCCAAAGGTCCCGCACCTTGTCCACCTTCGCCCCATGCAACTTGCCCCCCTGAGGGCTTGAGACTTGCAATGGCGCAGTCACCCCCGCCTCGTTCACGACTTTCACAAGGAATTGCCGCCAACCATTTTGCACCAATTCCGGATCAGCCGGCCCGGCCACCACCTTCACCCGAGACTCCGGGTTGATCGTTACCGCAAACAAGCACAACGGGTCCAAGGCCGCCTGTACAAACCCGGCCACCTCGGAGTTCCCGCTGCCATCCTGTGCCCGTCCAAGCAACTCCAAAGTCTTGGCGGGAAAGGGTTGCCCGGTGTACTCGGCAGCCTGCTGCAACCTCTTCACTTGGGCAAGCAAGGGCTGGGCATCCACATCCCCGGCAGGCGGGAGGTCATTTCCCTGGGAAACCGAGGCAATCGCCAACACCCCCAGGACAATTGGAAAAATCATTTTCGCCATAACCCCATCTAATCCACCCGCCCATCCGGCATACAAGCCAAAAACAGCTACACTAATGCTTCGCAGCCAGGAGTTCCTTCGCATGTTTTTGTGCGGTCTTGGAATTCCGGTCGCCCAGCATCCGGGCCAACTCGTCCACCCGGCCTTTCCCTTTTCCTGGCAATGGGGCGATCTCCACCCAAGTCGAATCCTCCGTTTGGTGTTTCTGCACAAGGATATGCTGGTTGCCCTGGGCAGCTACCTGGGGAAGGTGGGTCACGCAAAAGATCTGGTGGTTTTGTGAAATCGAGGCCAACTCCGCCCCCACCGCCATCCCGACTTCCCCGCCGATATTCGCATCTACCTCGTCGAAGACCAGAACCGGCGTGGAATCTATCTTTGCAAGGATCGTCTTCAAGGCCAGCAGTACACGGGCAGTTTCCCCACTGGACGCGATCCGATTGAGCGGCAGCTTTTCACTGCCGGGGTTCGCTGAAAACAGGAATTGGCAAGAGCTATCCCCATATTCCTTCAGACCCTGCTCTGGAACCACACGGATTTCCAAGGAAGCCTTCTTGAATCCCAAGTTTTTCAATTTCGCCGAGACTAGGCCAGACAAATCCAGCGCGGCCTCCAGCCTGCCTTTTGTCAAAACCCGGGCAAGATTGCCCAATTCCTTCTCCATGGCGGAAGCCTGCTGCTCCAACTCCCGCAACATCGCCTCCACATCTTCCCGCGAATTCAACTTCCCTGACAACTCCTCCCTGTAGGCCAGGACACTCTCCAACGTCCCCCCGAAACGACGTTTAACGGATTGCCACCGGGTCATCCTGTCCTCCGTTTGGGTGATCAACCCAGGCTCAACGTCCAGGCCATAACAATAAGACTGGAACTCAGCCGCCAAATCCTGCGCATCGATCGCCAACCCCTCCATCCTTTCCAGCAAAGGCACAGCCTCCGTATCCACTGCCCCAAGCGCCCTCGCATACCGAAGGCAATCAGACAAACCGGACTGCACGCCCCCCTGCCCAGAGGACAAGCGCCCGACGACCTGTTGGGCATTCTGCGACAATTCCTTAACCCTGGAAAACCTGGAATAATCTGTCTCCAATTTCCCGATTGAGTCCTCGGAAGCATCCAATGCGTCGATCTCCTCCAATTGGGAGCGGTAAAAGGCCTCCTGGTCTGGAGAAAGGGCCTCCTGGGATGCCAATTCCCGGATCCTGGCCAATGCTTCCTTCCACTCGCCGTATGCAACCTGGTACTCCAAGAGCCTGCCCCCGAGCCCCCCATCTTCGTCCAACATCTCCAGCTGGTACCTCTCCCGGAATAGCTTCCGGGGTTCGGAAGGCCCATGGAAATCGATCCAGTATTCACAAAGCGCCTTCAGGTTCTGCAAAGTGGTCAATGCTCCGTTAATATGGATCTTCGCCATCTTCTTGCGGGACAATGTACGGCTGAGGAGCAACTGCCCGTCCTCGCACGCCGGCAACCCCAACCCCTCCAGGAAGCTGTCCACTGCAAGTGCGTCATCCAACCAAATCCCGGCCTCCACACTGCAAGTCTCCTGGCCTTGGCGGATGACGGTCTTGTCCACCCTCGAACCCGATAGCATGTCCAACGCCCCAAGGATCACACTCTTGCCCGCCCCGGTTTCCCCAGTGATGGCCACTAATCCCGCCTCCGGTTCCAAGGAGACTTCTTCCAACAAGGCCAAATTGCGGATGTGTAAATGCTGCAACATGAGGCCGAGAAATTTGAATCATGCCGACAAGGAATGCACGCGAAATCAATCGACCTAGCCTTCCCTCCAAAATTTTCCATTCCCCCTTGACCTGCTCTGGCCCCCTGGCAACCTCCCGAGCTTTCCATGCACATCATAAATGTTTTTCTCAAGGTGAAGTCGGACAAAGTGGACGCTTTCAAGGAAATCACCCTCGACAACTCACGCAATTCCCGAAAGGAACCCGGATGCCTCCGGTTCGATGTCCTCCAGCATGAGGATGACCCTACAAGGTTCACCTTATATGAGGCGTACAAGAC
>JAYPDO010000178.1:6683-8859 GCA_038125285.1 Opitutia bacterium | reverse complement strand
GACGAGGACACCTTTGACTCCTTTGGCAACCAACTCTTCCGCGACGGTTACCGCATCCGCGCGGAAGACACATTCGACCTCAGCTACCTGCTAAAAAACAGGAAACTCCAAAGCCTCCAGGGTCACGTAAAAACCCTGATGGCTCTAAACCCAGCCCTGGGCGGACGCTATCCTTACGATCAATTTGCCAACGGTGGGATCCCCGGAGAGGACATTCTCGTCCACCGGCAAATCTATGAGGTCGTGAAACGACTCGGGATCGACAAAAACGTGAAGACCGGCAACCTGATCTACTTCCAACAGGACACCAACCTGGACTCCGGCTTCAAAGTCCGGTTCCTGGAAAAAATCCTAATGGGCGAGAAGGTACGCCTGACCGAGGACGGTGGCAAAAAGGCCTTGGCGCTCACCTACAACCTGAACCGCTACAGCGACAATGTCGGAGACATCCTGAAGGAGCCTGTTCCCGAAATCACCGTCATCGACTGCCCGGACAAGGAAACTTGGGGCAAGAAACTCCAGGAACTGAACCAACCCACTGCGGATGGACTTCGCCGTCACACCATCCTTCTCTGGCGCAAAGAGGACATGGAGCGACTGCGCCGGGCCATTGTCCTGAACAAGATCATCGAGTTGAACGACTCCAGCACCATCCTTAGCCTCAAGGCCTTTCAGCGCGGCAGGCTACTGGCCATGCCCTCTGTTAAGAAAGGCGAAATCCAGCTACTGGATGCCGACGTCGCCCGCTGCTTTTACTTCTCAGAGCAGTACTACCAAGCCCTTCATAAGGCCATTGAAGACGCTGCCGATGCCCTGGCCAAGGACTTGGGCATCGAAACCGCCAGCCTATGACTTTGCACACGTAACCCGCTCCATCGTAAATCCCATGGACAGTGACGTTCCCGGCCATCCAGGTGTAGGATCTACCTGCGTTGGCCGGGAATCGTCAGGGTTATTTTAGAAATTTGGAGTGGGGTTGCATGACACCGCCTTTAGATCCGGGAGACATGTCGCCATTATGGAAAGCGCTGTGATGCCACCGCACTCCGAACCTTACTTCGCCGCAATCCGCTGGGCAGCATATTTCCGCAACTGGGGGTGCTTTCCTGCCAGGGCGAGCTGGAGGGCTCGCTTGGAGTCGGCTTTGCAGAGGGGTTCGAGCGCGTACCAGTAAAGTTGGGGAAGGTTGGCGTCTTCGGCATCCTCCTCGTGGGAAAGCAGGTTGGCGAGCAGATCCCAGCGTTGGCCTTCGGGGATTCGCCCAGCTGCTGAGGCCAGGTGGAGGCGGACGACTTGGGACGGGTCTTTGGCGGCAAAGCCAACAAATTTGGCAAGGTTGGCGTCGTCAATTATGCCGCCTTCGGTGATGGATTGCACCGCCCAAGCGCGGATGTGCTCGTTGGGGTCTTCCAGGGCGATGCGCTGGTGGACACTGTCGAGGCCACCAGTGACATGGAGGGACCAAAGGGCGCGGATGCGGCGGGTAGGGTCGGCATGGGAACGGAGGGTTTGGAAAAGGCGTTCGCGGGTTGCGGGATGGAGCTTTGCGGCTGTGGAACGTTCCTGGAGGATGCGGCGGGCGGTACGGACATACCAGTCGTTCTGGTGGAGTTGGAGGTCGATCAAGGTTTCGTCGGACTGCTGGGATAGGTCCAGGCCGGAAACGGCCTTGGGTTCTCCGTAGGAGATTTTGTAGATGCGCCCGGTATTGAAGTTGAGGTCCTGGTCATGGGGTTGAAGCTGGTGGCAGGGGCGGGTGTCGTACCAGTCGTTCACGAAAACACTACCATCCGGTCCGGTACGGAGGTAGATCCCCCTGTACCACTTGTCGCCAGAGTCGAGCCAGCCTTTGCCCCGGTTGGGATCCCCGGCCTCGACTTCCGCGTCGTGGGGACCAAAGGCTGCGGAATACCCGGATCCCTTGCGGGAGATCCAGTCCACGTGGACCTTGTTGGCGTGGATGTTGTTCATGAAGACCTGGTTCCGGAACTGGGGGGGGAATTGGTCGCCCAGGTAGACCATGCAACCGGAGAAGGCGGCGGCGAAATGCTTGTGGGTGCGGATGGTCTGGATGTCGAAGTAGGTATGCGGGTTGTTGTGCTGTCCGGCTTGCCGTTTGTAGCGACCACCGAGGGAGACGTGGTATATGTGGGGGATGACGCAGGCGGTGATGAAG
>JAYPDO010000178.1:0-6673 GCA_038125285.1 Opitutia bacterium | reverse complement strand
CGTTGAAATCGACCCCCCATTGGTTGGAGCCGCCTTCAGCAAAAATTTCGTAGGTGTGGCGGGTCGGATGGTAACGCCAAACTGCAGCACTGGTAGGGATGCGTTCGGAATCCGGTGCGCCGGGCTTACCGACCTTGGAGCGGTTGAAAACCCCTTGGCAGCCGTAGAGCCAACCGTCTGGCCCCCAGATGAAGCTGTTGAGGGTTTCGTGGGTATCGTTGCCAACCCAGCCGTCGAGGAGGACTTGGGGCTCTGAGTCGGGGATGTCGTCACCATTGGCATCGGGGATAAAGAGCAACTCCGGGCAAGCACCGACCCACACCCCGCCGAACCCGACCTCGATCCCGGAGAGGAAGCCCCCTTTGTCCCAGAAGGTCTTCTTGCAATCGTATTTCCCGTCCCCGTCCTTGTCCTCCAGGATGACAATCCGGTCTTTGCCCTCGCCCTTGACCCATTCCGGGTAAGAAAGGTTCTCCACCACCCAAAGCCGCCCACGGGCATCAATTGTGAATGCGATCGGCTGGATGAGGTCAGGCTCGCCGATGAAGACCTTGGCTTGGAACCCTTCCGGCAATTTCATCATTCGGGCCGTCTCTTCGGGCTTGTGGTACTCGCCGGTGGACAGGGTGCGGTTTAACGGGGCGGCTGCATTAGCGAAAAGGGGAAGGAGGGACAGGGAGAGGGGAAGGAAGTGACGGAGTTTCATGCGCACAGATTTTGGGAATGCTTGGGGATGTCAAACGATCATCCAACATTACTTTCCATTGCCGAACCCCCATCCCTTTCGGCTTGTGGAGGTGGTCCGGCATCCCTAAAAACTAGGGGAATCCACCATCCTCGGTTCCTGTAAATGGATACCAGGCCAATGCGCCCGTTACCACGCGATGCGCTTTCGAAACGCCATAACCTGCCTCTTCTTTGCCGCCATTGTCCTCCCGGCGACTGGTAAACTTTTGCACCGTTACGACTTCAGTGGCACAGGTACGGTTTGTTACGATCTCGCAGGAAGCCAGGACGCTACGATCCTTGGGGGTGCCAAATTGTCCGGTGATGGTCAGTTGGCCCTGGATGGCTCGAATGACTATGTTTCGTTGCCCGGCGGGATCTTGGGGCAACTCAACAGCACCACCCTGGAGGCATGGGTCACCTGGGAGGACACCGCCACCCGCGAATGGCAAAACGTTTTCTTCTTTGGAAACGGGGGGAACCACTGGATGTTCCTTACCCCGCAAAGCCAGGGCGCAGCCCGCTTCGCCATTGCCATGGGCTCGGCGGAGATCCGGGCCAATGCGGCCTCCCCAATGCCTGTAAACTCCGCTGCCCCCCTTCATCTGGCCGTGGTGATTGATGGTACTGACAACACTGCCAAGTTTTACCTCGACGGGAACTTGGAATGCCAGGCCACCAATATCCCCGCCCTTTCAGGTTTTGACGATTCCACGAACTCGCTGGGCAAGCCGATTTTCAACGGGTTCCCCACCTTCCGGGGCACCTTCCACGAATTCCGGGTACATGATACTGCGTTTTCCCAGGAAAAAGTGTACGTGAGCAAAGCCAGGGGGATGGACAACCCCCTCGGGCCGGAGATCCAAAAGTTCACCGCCAGTTCCCAAACCGTCCGCACCGGGTCGTCCGTTACCTTCGAGTGGGAAGTTTCCGAAGGCGCCAAAGTTTCCATTTCCCCGGATGTCCTCCAGGATGGCAACCTTACCGGGAGCGTCGATGTCGTCGTTTCCCAACCGACAACATACACCCTACGCGCCGAGGACGGGGATGGAGTCCGGACACAGAAGTTGGTTGTCGAAATTGATGACCGGCCGGAAATCCACTCCTTTGCCGCCAATGTCACGGGAGTTTCGAAGATTGGCGACTTGGCCACCCTCTCATGGGACACGGCCTTTGCCGACCACCTGGAAATTTCCCCGAACGTGGAGGCCATCGTGGGAAGCAACGGGAGCGTTCAAGTCCCCCTCCTGGCCACCACGGAGTTCACCCTCCTCGCCCGGAACGCCCATGGTGAGGTCTCCGTCACCCTCCCTGTCCGGCTACCCGAAACCGGGCTTCTTAAAATCACGGAATTCCTGGCCGACAACCACGAAGGCTTGCTGGATTCACACGGGGAGGAGTCCGACTGGATCGAGATCCACAATATCGGGAACGATCCGGTGGACTTATCCCGTTGGTCCTTGGCAGACGACCCGGATAATCTGGCCAAATGGACTTTTCCCGCAGGACGTTCCTTGGATCCAGGCCGTAGGCTCGTCGTCTTTGCCTCCGGAAGGGGGGAGCCCGGGTCCAACGGCGAACTCCACACCAATTTCAAGCTCACCAACAATTCCGGAGGATACCTCTCCCTGGTGCGCGACGACGGGGTGGTCGGTTCGGTTTACGCGGGTCTTCCCAAACAAGAGGAAAACCGCTCCACCGGGATCCTCGAAGAAGGCAACCTTCCCACCGGCGGACGAAAGGGGGATGTGGCCGTCTTTGTCTCCCCCACCCCAGGCCTGCCCAATCTGGATGGCTTCCTTGGCCAAGTGAAGGACACTGCGTTCAGCCATGACCGGGGGTTTTATACCAAGGCTTTCGACTTGGCCATCGATTCCAAGACCCCGGGCGCAGAAATTTACTACACCCTCGACGGGACCGACCCTTCCCCCTCCAACGGAACCTTGTACGACACCCCTCTCCGGATCCGCAAAACCACCACAATCCGGGTCGCCGCCTTCCTTCCTGGCCTGCTCCCGACAGACATTGACACCCAATCCTACATTTTCCTCTACGACGTCATACGCCAGTCCCCCTACGGCACCCCGCCCGAAGGCTGGCCCACCACCAACGTCAACAACCAGTACATCAGCTACGGGATGGATCCCGACATCGTCTTCGGCCACAACACTGCCGCCGAAACCGTCGAAGCTCTTGAGTCCATCCCCACCCTTTCCATCGTCATCGATTTGGACCACCTGTTCGACTCCCAAACTGGGATTTACACCCATGCACAAAATGATGGCATCGACTGGGAACGCGAGGCCTCCATGGAACTCCTCAACCCCGACGGCACAAAAGGCTTCCAGAGCGGGGTCGGGCTCCGGATCCGTGGGGGGGCAAGCCGCAACAGTGCAAACCCCAAGCACTCCTTCCGGGTCTTTTTCCGCAGGGAATACGGGAACCCAAATCTCCGTTACCCGCTCTTCGGTGACGAGGGGACGGACAAATTTGACAAGTTCGACCTCCGCACCTCCCAAAGTTTCTCCTGGGCAAGGAAGGCGACAGGATCGAACACCCTGCTCAGGGACATCTTTTTACGGGATACCCAGGGAGCCATGGGGCAGCCCTACACCCGGAGCCGCAACTACCTCCTCTCGCGCCACGGGATGTACTGTGGGATTTTAATGACACAGGAACGGGTGGGCACGGATTATTGCGTGAATTACTACGGGGGCGCGGAGGAAGACTACGATGTCGTCAAGCAAACCGCCAGGGTAATGCGGGCCTCCGCGGGTAAGGTGGACGATTACTTCCTGTTCCACAAACAGGCCGTAGCCGGGTTCGAAACGGACGCCGCGTACTACAAAGCCCAAGGGCTCGAACCGGATGGCGTCACACCGAACCCGGAATACCGGAAGTACCTCAATGTCGACAATCTCGCCGACTTCATGGTCATCACCTATTGGGCTGCCAACCGGGATGGGCCAGGTTCGAAATATACCCGCCCTAGGCCGAACAATTACTACGCCCTCTTCAACCGTAACAACCCGGACGGCTTCCAACACTTCCTGCATGATAACGAGGCTTCCCTCGGATTGCCAGAAAACGACATGGTAAACCCCTTGCTCAGCAGTGACTCCAGGACTTTCATTGAGGACAGCTTTAATGCCCATTGGCTTCACGAACGCCTCACCGCCCACCCCGAGTACGTCATGGCATTCGCCGACCGCTTTTACAAACACTGCTTTAACGACGGCGTCCTGACCGTTGAAAACGCACTCGCCCGACTGGATTTCCGTGCCCAGCAGATCGACAAGGCCATCATCGCCGAATCTGCCCGTTGGGGGGACCAATCTGTCCATCCTCCAAAAAACCATGACGACTGGCTGGCCGCCGTGGAATTTATCCGCACCTGGATCCGCGACCGCAGGCCGGTGGTCATCAGCCAGCTCCGGGGGCAAAACTGGTATCCGGAGACAGAACCCCCGGCCATCACCCTCACTGACGACGAGCTAACGTTTACCGGCATCACCGGAAAAGCCTTCTACACCCTCGACGGTACGGATCCCCGCCTCCGGGGCGGCACTACCAATCCCTCCGCCAAGGAATACACCGCCGCATTCCAAATCCCCCACACCCGCACCACCCTTAAAGTCCGCACCCTCAATGGCAACGAATGGAGCCCGCTCCACGAAACCACCTACACACTGGGAGCCAAACCCGCTGCCCCCGGCACACTCGCCATTTCCGAAATCCACTACAACCCGCCCGCCCCCACCGCCTCAGAACTCGCCTCCGACCCACTCCTGGGCGATAGTGACTTTGAATTCATCGAACTCCTCAACATCGGCACGGAAGACATCAGCCTGGACGGGGCAGAATTCAAGGACGGCGTCACCCTCGTCCTCCCCGACCATGTCCTGCTACCGGGAGCCCGCGCCTTGGTCGTCAACAACCTCGCCGCCTTCCGCCTCCGCTACGGCGACACACCCGTTGTCGTCGGCGAATTCATAGGCAACCTCAAGAACGACGGGGAACAGATCCTCCTCGTGGACATGGACGGGAACACCATTGCCCGCATCGACTACAACGACGGCGGAAGCTGGCCCGGCCGGGCGGACGGCAAAGGCTCATCCCTTGAGGCCATCGACCCGGCCGCATCCCCGGAAGACCCGGCCAACTGGCGAAACTCCAGCGAGTTCGGCGGCACACCGGGGACAAACGGAGCCGGGCCGGACAACCGCATCGTCATCAACGAAGTCCTCACCCATACCGACCCGCCGCTCCAAGACACCATCGAGTTGCTCAACACCACCTCCCAAACCCTCGACATCAGCGGCTGGCTCCTCAGCGACAACGCCAGCGACCTCGCCAAATACACCTTCCCAGCAAACACCACCCTCGCCCCTGGCGCCTACCTCCTCATCGACGAAACCCAATTCAACTCCGACCCTGAAAACCCGGACTCCAACGGCTTCGCCCTCAGCAGTGGCAAAGGGGACTCCGTATGGCTCGTAGAGGCCAACCCCGAAGGCAAACCCCTGCGCTTCGTCGACCACATCGAATTCCCCGCCGCCCGCAATGGCGAATCCTTCGGCCGCTTTCCCAACGCCACAGGCAAACCCTATCCATCCAGCCAAACCACACTCGGCGCGGAAAACGCCCTTCCCCGTGTCGGCCCGCTGGTCGTCTCCGAAATCCACTACAACCCTGCCTCCGGTGACCCTGGCCACCAATTCATTGAAATAGCCAACACCTCCTCCGAATACACCCCACTGGCCAACTGGAAGCTCCGGGGCAGCGTCGATTTCGACTTCCCGGGATGG
The DNA here is from genome assembly GCA_038125285.1 of Opitutia bacterium. Lineage (GTDB taxonomy): Bacteria > Verrucomicrobiota > Verrucomicrobiia > Opitutales > JABJCN01 > JAYPDO01. Next base: position 1,139 of record JAYPDO010000178.1, on the reverse strand, counting down.
GCCATCCTTCCGCCGTCCAGCCTCCTCCTCCTTCTCGACTTCGATCCCGCAGACGCTTCAAAACTCGACAACTTCCGCTCCGCCTACCCATCCCTCCCAGAAAGGATCCTCCTCCTCGGCCCCTGGAAAAACGGGAGCCTCAAAACCACCGGGCACAACATCCGCCTGCTCCGTCCAGACGAACTCCAATCCCTTCCCGGGGAAACCCCATTCTTCCCCATGTTGACCGAAGAAGAATTCGAGTACGACAGTACTGCCCCCTGGCCGACCTCGCCCCTGGACTCCAACCATTCCATCCACCGCAAATCCCTCACCATTTGGGGATTCGAACCCACCCACTGGGAAGGCATTTCCCCCACACCGGGACAATACGGAGACCTCGAAGGCGACGACAAAGACGCGGACGGGATGAGCGACCTCTGGGAAAACCAATATTTTGGCCAGACCACGGAATCCGCCACCGCCGACTTTGACCACGATAACCTCCCCAACCTCCTGGAATTCGCCCTCGGAACCAACCCCTCCGACTCCCAATCCAACACCCCCCTGTTGGCCACCCTTGATACCGATTCCCACCTCACCCTGACCTACCGCCAACTCAATAACTCCCCCTCCCTCCGCTACGAAGTCCAGATCTACGACCCCACCTCAGGCTGGATTCCCGCAGACAACCTCACCGAAGTCCTCTCCACCCAAGACGAAGGCCAATACACCCTCTTCACCCTCCGCGACAAATCCCCCGTCTCCGCCAATCCATCCAGGTTCCTCCGCATCTTGGTTACCTCTGAATAAAAATCGGGAATTCCACAAGCAATCCCAAGGGATAAATGAACAGGAGGGAGCAGAGGGAGCAGAGGATGTAGAATAGCCCCAAAAGGCAGGTCTTTGAGGGAATATCGAATCCCGGCGAAGCCTTTGGACTGCGGAAGCCCTGCTACAACTTTACGAAAAGCAGCCTTCTGCTTTACAAACTACAGGATTGCCCAACTTACGCAATCCCCTCCCCCCCATCTCCTTCCTCCTTTTTTTGACAGTATGTACAAGATGTATGGAATTTGAAAACCGTGAAAAGCAGATGGAATCATCCTGTAGATCCTGTAAATCCTGTCAAAATACTTGAAAAATTGGACAGACCCCAA
>JAYPDO010000177.1:0-8867 GCA_038125285.1 Opitutia bacterium | reverse complement strand
GGGAAGGCACGGTGGACTCCGGCATCCATGTCAGGAACATGGACCAAATCCAAATCGGAATCTCCGGTTCCCTGAAACGCGACATGACTGGCTCCCCCTACATTCCAGGCAAAGGCTATCCCGTTGAAGCCAAGGATGTGGCAAAACTCCTTAAAGCCACAGACTGGAACCACCTCAAAATCCAGGTCGTCGGCAAAAATTACACGGTCTGGCTACAAGGCGAGGAAGTGATGACCTACGAGTCGGACACGGCCATCGAAAAAGGCCCTGTCGGCATCCAACTGCATGGCGGCAAAGTAATGGCCATCGACTACCGGAACATCAAACTGGCCGAGCTGTAATCCACCAACTCTCCAATGAAAAGGCCGCCTCCGGAACTCCAAGGGCGGCCTTTTTGTTTGGTAAAAATTTACGACCTGCCGTTCGCCTCAGGCGATTTCGGCGGCATGGAATTCCAACCAGTCGTCGAGGTTGTTCAGGTTGATTGCATCCTTAGGGTCACCGTCAGGGAGCTTGTTGGCGGAAAGGATGGACTGGCGGGTGGCGTCGTCATGAATGTAGCCAGTTATCCCGTCGTTGAGTTCCTTAACGGAGGCAGCGTCGAGCTTGGTTCCGTTTTCCTTGACCCAAGCCTCGAAGGCGGGGTAGGTCGGCTTATTGTCGGCAATGAAAGAGCGGACGGCTTCGGTTTCCAAGCCAAGTCCGGCAATAACCATGGCATCATAACCGGCACCGATGCCGGGATACCCGTCGGCCAGCTTGCCAGCGACTTCGAGGGAGACTTTCTGCCAGAGGCGGGGAAGGTGGAGGACACCAAGGGGGCCGGCGGTGCCGGAACTGATGAGAGGGACGATTTTAGACATGTTTATTTTATCCTTTGATGGGGTTGTAAAAAACGTTGTTATCGCTGGCACCCCAAGGACAATCCACACCCCTGTCAAACGGGAAAAAACCGACTGGAAAAAACGTTGGACAAACACTGGCTGCTTCCCCTTGATGCGGGTCTTCCCCCCCAAATACCAACCAGATTGAAAAGGGCAGTTAGAATATGAGTTCCAAGGACAAGAAAATCGGATTCGTGGGTGTCGGGCGCATGGGTGCGAACATGGCTCGTAACCTTAAGGACAAAGGCTACATGGTCAGTACCGTGAATGATCTGGACACCGGGGCCGCCGCAGCCCTTGCCTCCGAATTGGGATGTACACATTCCACCTCCCTTTCGGATGTCACCGCCAACTCCGACATCATCCTCACCGTAGTAACCAACGACGCCGCCATGGAAGCCATCTTCCTGGCCGAAGGCGACAACCTCCTCCAAGATGCCGCAGGGAAACTTTTCATCAATTGTGCAACTCTCTCCCCTGCCCTCCATATCAAGCTTGAAGAAGAAGCAACGAAAGTCGGAGCCAAGACCCTTGAAGGTTGCATGGCCTCAAGCATCACCCAAGCCCGCCAAGGTACCCTCTACCTTATGATCGGCGGCAACGAGGACACTTTCAACAACGTAAAAGACCTCCTGGACGACCTCAGCATTAACCTCCGCTACGTAGGCACCTCCGGGAAGGCTGCCCAAGTGAAGGCACTGGTCAACATGGTCATGAACATCAATACCGCAGGGCTCGCCGAAGGCCTTGGGATAGGCGACGCACTTGGCCTCGACCTCAACATGCTCTGCGAAATCTTCTCCCAGACCGGTGCCAACTCCCGCGTCCTGGAAACCGACTCCGAGGACATGATTGGCCGCGACCACGATTGCTACTTCTCCGCCGAGCATGCGGCCAAGGACTCAGGCATCGCCATCGACATCGCAACGGAGGCAGGCATCGAAGTGCCACTTGCCAAGGCGACCCTGGCACAGTACAAGAAGATGGTCGAAGCCGGCCTCGGCGATCTCGACAAGTCCGGTGTGGCCGAACTGACCTTCAATGGTCGCGGCCCGAGGAACTAAAGTCGGCAGGAGCTTTCAGTCAAGAGATCGAAGGGACTATATGAACCAAAGCTAAACGATAGAGACTTAGTTTCCTGGGACATTTTAGTGCTGTTGTTTTTTCACTAACCATGAAAAGCTGCCTTCCTCTCCTTCTTCTCGCCACAGCTATCCATTCCGCGGAAACCCCGCTCGACGAGTCCAACTCCTAGGCATTCCACCTCCCCAAGGATAACTTCACCGAAGACGCCGTTCTCGACCTTCGTTCCCTCAACGAGGACAAGTCCGGCCAATCCGGCTTTGTCCGGCTCAGCGAAGACGGCAATAGCTTCGTCCGGGGCAACGGCCAACCCGTAAGGTTCTGGGCGGTAGGGACGGATGGGCACCGGTTCGAACCTACCCAAATGGACGAGCATTGCCGCTGGCTCGCCAAGTTGGGTGTCAACCTTGTGCGACTCCATGTCACCGTCTGCGACAAACAGGAAGGCTCCAAAATCGCGGATTACGACCAAGCCCTCATCGATGGCTGCCACCGCTTCATCAAAGCCGCCAAGGACAACGGCATCTATGTGCTCATCTCCCCATTTTACGCCCACTTCGACATCCCGGCAAGCTGGGATCTGGAAGGCGGCAAACAGGACGCCGAAGGACTGCTCTTCTTCAACAAAAAACTCCAGGACGCCTACAAGCTCTGGACACGGAAATTCTACGCCACCCCCAACCCTTACACAGGCCTCCCCATCGCTAAAGACCCGACCGTTGCCATCCTCCAAATCCACAACGAGGACTCCCTCTTCTTCTGGACCTCTGCTAGGCTCGCCGAACCCCAAAAGAAAAAGCTTGGCAAACACTTCGGCTCTTGGCTGGCCAAGGAATACGGCTCAATCGACAAAGCTTTCGCCCATTGGGGAAAGGCCCGAAAACACGACCACGACGAACCCGCCCAAGGCATCGCCGGGGTATGCGATATCTATTTTCTTACCCAGGACTGGGGCGGCGACTTTGACAAACGTATCAACGACCAAGCCCGCTTCATGGCCCTGCTCCAACGCCAGTTCTACGCTGACATGGGGGACTACCTCCGCAACGAACTCGGCTGTCGGCAACTCCTCAACGCCACCAACTGGCGCACCGCCAACGACGCCAAGCTCAAAGCCGTCGAACGCTACTCCTACCACGCCCTGGACATCGACGCGGAGAACGAATACGTCGGCTCCGACTACCAACACCGCGGCCCGGACTTCGGCTACAAAATCGCCACCGGCGACTACTTGGTCAATGAGTCAGTCCTCACCAAGCCTTTTGAAATGTGTACCAACTGGACGCAGGAAGACGGCCATCCCTTCATCACCACGGAAACAGCCTGGAAAAACCCCAACCGCTACCAAAGCGAAGGCCCTTTCCTCGTTGCCGCCTACCAAAGCCTCAACGGCTTAGGGGGCATCTGCTGGTTCAGCTGCCAAACCCCACACTACGAGGAAAACCCCCTCAAATACTTCTGGCGCTACGGCGACCAATTCGCCACCCACAAATGGAACCATTACTTCCCTGCCATGATGGCCGCCTTTCCCGCCAATGCCCTCCTCTACCGCCAAGGCTACTTGAAAGAAGCCGACCCCGTCGTCCACGAATTCCGTCCCCTGGACGACATCTGGGCACGTAAAGTACCCCGCATCACCGACAACGAAACCTACGGCGACCAACGCAACACGCCCGAACTCCGCCCCGGTTGGAAACCCTCGGCCAATGAAATCAACCGCGCCGCCTTCCTCATCGGCAAAGTCCGTTCCAAGCTGGGCGGCAAAGCCGGGGATTCAAAAGTCGACTCCCCCACCCTCCAGAACTGCCTAGACGCTAAAGCCGGGACCATCCGCAGTTCCACCGGCGAACTCCTCTGGAACTACAGAAACGAACTCTGCACGATGTCGTCCCCCAAAGCCCAAGGTGTCACCGGCTTCTTGAAACGCAACGGCGGCAAATTCGACCTCCCTGACACAACCATCCAAAGCCAGAACGAATACGCCACCATCAACCTCGTCTCCCTCGACAACCAGCCCCTATCCGCCAGCCGCAAAGTCCTTGTCCAATCCGTCACCACCAACCGCCTCACCGGCTACCAAACTAAAGACGCCACTATCACCCTCGGCAAAGGCGACAAAGCCCAACAAATCCAAGGAGAACAAATCGTCCGCATCGGCAAGCCCCCATTCCGCATCGAAAATACCCTCGCCACCGTCACCTTCCGCAACCCAGCCCTCAACAAAGCCACCCAACTCGACATCAACGGCTACCCCAAGGCACAGTTGGAAATCCAAGGCGGCAAGGTGGAGCTACCGAAGGATGCTGTGTACGTGGTACTGCAGGCGGAATAACACAGACAAACAAAGACCACCACGGAATCAAGGACGAATCCTCCAAGTCTGTGTTTGTCCATTCCTGTCCACAAAGCTTTTACGGTTTTCTTACAGGAAATTGACATTTCCGGCCTAAGTAAGTGCAAGGATGGGTGTCCGATTACCAAACTCTAAGACCTTTGCCATGAAGATACCGCACCGCCTGCTGCCCCTGTTCCTTTTACTCCCCTTTTGTGCCGGTCTTTCCGGGCAGGATGACGCGGGGGAAATCGAGCTTCTCAAACAAGGACAGGCCGCCCTGAGTGGGAAGGATTACAAATCGGCGACCGGATTGCTTGGGAAAGCGGTGGCTGCGAAAGGAAAACTGGCGGACGAGGCGCTGTATTTGAAGGCTTTGGCGCTTTACTACGGCAAGGAGTACGATGCATGCATCAAGGATTGCGACCAATTGGCCAAGGGCTTCCCGAAGTCGCGTTGGGGAGACAAGGGGCGATTCCTGAAAGCCTCGGCGTTTGTCCAAAAGCGGGACTACAAAAGCGCGGAGGCAATTTACGAAAGGGAGGCGGGCCGGTTGCTCGATGCTGGCCGGAAGCAGGATGTGGCCGGGGTCGTCATCCATTTTGCGGACGAGTTGGCGACCGTCCCGGGCAAGGACGACCTTTCCGCCCCTCCCCCGAATTTCAACAAGGCGTACAACCTCTACAACAAGGCGCTGGCCATGGAAATCGGGCGGGAATTGCGGGACGAGGTGATGTTCAAAAAGGCCCGGGCCATCCACCAAGCCAACAACACGGGCGCGGCCACCAATGAGTACCAGCTCTACCTTGCCGAATTCGACCCGGACTGGATGGGTCCGGTCGGCAGCCCGCAGCGCAATTCGGGCATGAAGAAGGACAACCCGCCCCCTGCAGGGAAATATCCCCTCCATGCGCGCTACCATTTGGCGGAAGTCCAAAACACCCAGCGGGCCGTCGAGCCTGCCCGCACCAATGCGGAGGACTTGCTCCAGCTTATCCGGGACAAAGGTTTGGAAAAAGAAGAGGCCGCCTTGGTAGCCGACACCCGCTGGCTCGTTGTCCAAACTTACGCCATGCCTTCCGTGGCGGGGAACTTTTTGGAACGCGGGTTGAAGGCCACCCGTGACTTCCTCGCCCACCGTAAGAACGACCCCCGCGCCGTCCTCGCGGCCTGGTGGGTTGCCAAGGCCTACCACAACCATGGCCGTTCGGAGGATGCCATCGCGGCTTACCAGGACTTCCTTGGGCTCAAGCACCACCAATTGCCCAAGGGGGAGGCGCTCACTTCGCCAGTTCCCGGCACCAACGACAGTCCGGCGCAACTCCAGGCGGATTACGAAAAGCAGGCGCTCTACCAAATCGCGGAAATCCGGTTCGGCCAAAAGAAATACACGGAAGCCACGGAGTCCTGGCAAAGCTACATCAACCGTTATCCGGACGGCCCGCAGTGGTCGGCATGCCAGCGGGGCATCATCAATGCGAACTACCAAATTGCCATGGACGCAGTTGAGGACAGGGATTACCCGAAGGCTCAAAAGCTGTTCGAAGCATTCCTGGCTAACAACCCGCTCGACAACCGGGCGGCCAAAATCCTCTACCTTTTCGGACAGATTGCGTACAACGATGCGGAAGGATTAGGGAAGGAAGGCGATGCTGCGGAGGCATACGGCAAAGCCATCGCCATCTGGAAACGCCTGGCCAGCAAGTATCCGCAGACCGAGGAGGCCTCGAACGCACTTTACCAAATCGGCCTCATCCAGGAGGAAAAGCTGGGGGATTGGAAAGCCGCCCTTGATACCTACCGGCAAATCACTTTCGGCAGCATGGCCGGGAACGCAAGGAATCGCGTCGGGTTAATGACCAAGACCACCTTGTCGCTCCAAACGGAGAAGGTTTTCAGGTCCAACGAAACCCCGGTCGTGCGCATCAATACCCGGAACGTCAAGAAGGTCACGGTCAAGCAGTACTTCCTGGATCTCGAAGCCTACTTCCGCAAGACCCATGCCATCGGCAATGTCGACCACTTGGACGTCGCCCTCATCGAGCCAGACAACTCCTGGGAAGTGGATATCGAGGGTTACGAAGACTACCGCCCGATGGAGCAAAATATCAAGGTGCCGTACGACCCGTGCCAGGTCGGCGCATGCCTCATCAACGTCAGCGACGAGAACTTCGAGGCCACAACCATCGTCCTTTGCAGCGACATCGACCTCATCCTGAAATCCTCTCGCCGGGAAGCCTTGGTATTTGTGGAAAACCGGAAGCTCACGGAACCTGCCGCTAATGTAAAAATCCTCCTGAGCGACGGGAAAAAGGTCTTTGCCACGGGGGAAACCGGAAAGGACGGCGTTTACCGGGCGAAGTTGGAGGAACTCAAGGACATCGGTTCCCTGCGGGCGTTCGCCATCGCGAAAGGGCATGTGGCCTCCAACAGCGTGGGCTTGGACGGCCTAGGGTTCAGCCAGGGCTTGGCGGCCAAAGGCTACCTCTACGTCGACCGCCCGGCCTACCAACCCGGCGAAACCGTGCAAGTGCGGGGCATCCTCCGGGATGTGAAGGACGGTTCCTACATCGTGCCGGAAGGGAAAACTTACGTCGTATCGGTGACCGACCCGTCCGGCAAGTTGGTTTGGGAAAAGGAACAGCTCCCGGGCAAGTTCGGGACGTTCCACGCTTCCCTCCAAATCGACCGCCTCGCCCAGGCCGGAACCTACACTTTGTCAGCTCGGGAAAAGAAAGACCCGGCCAAAGTCTTTTCCTCCACCTTTACCGTGCAACGCTTCCAACTCGAAAAAATCCGCCTCAAAGTGGAGACGGCCGAGAGCGTCTATTTCCGTGGCGAAACCATCAAGCTCTCCATCTCCGCCGAATACTACTGGGGGCAACCGGTGGCCGGGAAGGAGTTGACCTATTTCCTCCCGGACGGACGCCAACTCACCGGGGAGACGGACGAGGACGGGAAGCTGGAGGTCGAGTATGACACCACCGGCAACCAAGCCGGTTCAGCGCTCGCTTTCCGCGTAATGTTGAAAGGGGAAAACGTCCAGGCCGCCCACAACGTATTCCTCGCGATGGAAGGGTTTTATGCCAATGTCCGCCCACGTCGCGACCTCATCCTCGCGGGGGAACCGTTTGATGTGACGGCCAGCACCAACTCGCCGGACGGCAAACCGGTTGGGAAACCACTCACCCTCTTCGTCCTGCGCCGGACGGCGGGCAAGCCCAACCCCATCCTCAGTGCCCTCCCCTGGCATAGTGGCGGCCATGCCCGGATGGAGGAAACCACTGTGCAGGAACACAAACTGGAAACCGACCCGGAAACCGGTAAGGGTATGGTCAACCTGAAGCTGGGGGAAGGCGGCGAATACGTTTTGCGGGTTGCCGGGCAAGACCGTTTCGGCAACACAGTCACTTCGGAAACCACCGTCCAGATTTCCGGCGACGAGGATGAAACCAAGCTCCGCTTTTTCTCCGAGTCCGATGTCCTGCAAGTCGGTGGGAAGGCCAACCTTCGGCTCCATTCCAGGATTGGCGGGCGGTTGGCCCTGCTCACCTTCGAAGGCGAAGAAATCCTCGAACACCGGGTCATCACCCTGGAAAAGGGCTTTTCGGACCTCCCGCTGCAAGTGGGGCACCAGCATTTCCCGAACTTCAACACCTGCATCAATGCCATGGACGGGGGCAAGCTCCACACCGCCCAAAAGCCTTTCCAGGTGGAGCGGCAACTCAATGTCACCCTCACCCCAATGAAAGATGCTTACGCACCGGGGGAAGAGGCCGAGGTGGACATCGAAGTGAAGGACCAACTCGGCAAGCCCGTGGAGGCCGAACTCAGCCTCGCGCTGGCCAACGAAGCCCTCTACTCCATCTACCCGGACACGTCCCCGGAAATCCGCCAGTTTTTCCAGGAAGGCGCGGAACGCCATGCGGACTTCCGTGTGGGAAGCTCGACCGGGTTCAAGTACGTGGCCAAAACCCACAAGGTCACCATGGAATTCCAGGACGAGAAAGACCGGCTGGAACGGGCGTGGCTTGAGGTGGTGAGTTTGCGAAGGGCCTCCGAGCAGTTGTCGATGAACCAAATGGCCATGCAGCCGATGGCTCCCCGTGCTTCGGCCAGACCGGGCGGCATGCCCCATCCTGTGGACGAAGTCCAAACCCTGAACGCGCCGTTAGAACTCCAGCAAGAGGCCAGCGGACGGCGATTCAAGCAGCTCGAATCCATGGACCAACTCCGGGATATGAACAAGGAGACAGACGGATTGTATTTTTATGCCAACAGTGGGCCGATTGGCGGTGGCCAAGGTGGCGGAGGTGGGAACGTCGCAAACGGTTGGTTCTTCACGGGTTCCCTCCATGCCAATTCCGATTTGGACGGTGACGGCCTGCTGGCCAGGGAACTGTCCTCGAAGGACGGGGCAATGAGAAGGGAATCGACGGCAGACGGTTTCTGGCTCCCGGCGATTGTGACGGATGCCCAGGGCAAGGCGACGGCCAAGGTCCCGCTCCCCTCCTCCACCAGCGAATGGCGGTTCACCACCAAAGGCATCACCGGCCACACTTTGGCAG
>JAYPDO010000176.1:3511-8994 GCA_038125285.1 Opitutia bacterium | reverse complement strand
CCTTCGAGGTCGGAGTCCATCCGTTCGTCAACGCGGCCGCGTTGGGTCGGGTCGACTCCCGTCAGGGATGGCCCGATTTCTTGGATGCCGGTGCAGATCCCCTTTGCGAAAGCCGGGATGTAGAACCCGCCCAAGGGGCAGACCACCTCGTATCCTTTGATGCCTTCGTCCTTATCTTCGCAGACGTCGGTCTTTTCGAACTTTAGCAGGTTTTGCATCCGGAAATCTTGTAACTGCCTTCCTGGAACAGCAAGTAGAGCTGCCAGACGGTGATCCCAGTGATTTTCATGACTTGGCAAAGATGTCCATGACGGGTTTGCCCATGCCGTCACGTGTAGCATAGAAGGGGCGTTTCTCTACTTCGTAGGCCGTCTTGGGGTTGATGCCCATGGCTGTGAAGATCGTGGCATGGAGGTCTTCCAGGGACACCGGGTTTTCGATGGCCAAGAGTGGGCGTTCGTCCGCAGTCTTGCCGTAGAGGAAACCCTTCTTTACACCTCCCCCGAACATGGCGACGCTAGTGCCTCCAGTGAAGTGGCGGTGGAGGCCGTAGTGCTTCATTTCCTGCAAGTGGGTCGCCCTGGCGCGGGATTGGTCCTTGGCATTGGAGCCTGGGACGCCTTCGATCATCATGTCCCGGCTGAATTCACTGGCGATGATGACGAGGGTGCGGTCGAGCAGGCCGCGCTCCTCCAGGTCGAGGATGAGTTGGGTGATGGGACGGTCTACTTCTGTCTTCAGCCGCTTGACCGTCTCATGCCCTTTTTCATGGGTATCCCAATGGACAAAGGGGATGTACTCGGTGGTCACTTCCACAAACCGCGCCCCTTCCTCGACGAGCCGACGCGCAAGCAAACATCCTTGGCCGAAGCGGCCGGTGTCGTATTTTGCAAAGTTTTCCTTGGGTTCCAGGGTGAGGTCAAACGCTTGTTTTTCCTTGGATTGGAGCAGGCGGTGAGCTGCTTCCATTGACCGCAACATGGACTCCTGCTGGTAATCCGCCATGAGGCCGCTGTCCGGGTTTTTGGCCAGGAGTTCCTTAAAATGTTTGTAACGGTTGGCGAAGCGGCCGGGCTCCATCCCTTTTGGTGGTTGCACGGAGCGCACGGCATCGGCCGGGTAGGGGAGGTTCATCGGGCCGTACTCCGAGCCGAAAAAACCTGCAGTAGTGAAGGCCTTCAACTCCTCCTTTTCCCCGACGCCTTCGAGCCGTTGCCCGATGTTAATAAAGGGAGGGACAACGGGGTTCTTGGGGCCAAGGACTTTGGCCATCCATGCGCCGATATGCGGTGCGGCGACCGTCAACGGCGGGACATAGCCGGTGTGCCAGTGGTATTGGTGGCGGGAGTGGAGGATGTGGCCGAGGTCCGGCTGTTGGGCGGAGCGGATGAGTGTGCCCCTGTCCATGATGGTGGCTATGTTCTCCATCCCTTCCGTCAGTTTGACGTTGTCAACTACCGAGTCGATGGACGGGAAAGTGCTGAGAATTTTCTCCACCGCCAACCCTTTTTCGAAGGGGAAGTAGCGCTTGGGATCCCAAGTGTCCGGAGCGGCCATCCCCCCCGCCATCCAGATCAGGATACAGGAGTCCGCCCTCGCTTCGGGATGCACCACCTTTTCGGTGCTTGCCCATGTCTTCGGGGCACTCAGGCCAAGGGTGGCGGCAGAGGCTGCGCCTAGTTGTTTCAATAAATCCCGCCGGGCGAGTTTTTCTTCGAATGTCATCATGGTTGTTGGGCTTCCTTTCACCTCACGATTTGAAATTCCGGTTGCATGAATACCATCCATAAGAGGTCTTCGATGGCAACGGGATCTTTTGCTTCGCCTGCGACTTCGGTCATTACGGAAAGCTCGCCTTGGGTGGGGGCGCGGGAAAGTGCGAATTGGTAGAGCCATGTAGCCAAGTCCCGTGCCGATTTACCTTGGCCTGACAAATTCCGCGCACCGATGGCCAAGTATCCGGCCAGGATTTCGCCGTTGGAGAGGTCGATGGCCTGGAGGGTTGTCAGTTCCGATGGGCGGGTAGTGACGACTTGGTCACGGTGTGGCCGCCCGAGGGATCGCATCAGGAAGTCGTTTTTGACCAGGGCCGCCCGGATTGGACGCGAACCATCTCCGGAGGACATCGGGCCGGATTCTTTTGCGGAAGGATCCAGTAGCTTGCCCCATGGGCCGTCTCCATGTTTGGCTACGACCTTTGCTACTTCCCAGGTTTTACCGTCCAGGGATACTTCCCAGTCTGCCCCTGTGGACAAGTTCTTTACCGCGCCTCCCTCCAGGATGGAAAGTTGGGCGATGAATCCTGCAGCCCCGCCGAACATTTCTGCGTCCACTTCGATATGGTTTTCGCCTTTGGCTAGGTACTTGGTGACGTCCACATATACCGGCTTTTGCCAATCCTTCGAGTAGGCGACTTCCTGGCCATTCAACTTAAAGCGGAAGGCGTTGTCGCAAGTCGCCATCAGGCGGCCTTTGGAGGGTAAGCCACTTAGGGTGAAGGAAGTCCTGGTCTTGGTCTTGCGCACTGAGGCTCCTGTCGGGTGCCAAATCCATTGGGCTTCAACAGTTTGGGGAGGAACTTCCCTGATGATGGGTGTGTCTGCGAGTAGCTCTGGTTCCGTTCGCTTTACCGAACGGTCCACCTTGGCCTCGGCATTGCTTGGGTTTGTACCTGTGACTTGCCAAATCGAGTCCATCAATTGCTCGGCGGTCATCCGTTTTGCAATCGGTCCCGCGTAGGCGTAATCTTCCCCCGGTTCTTCTTCCAAGAGGACTGTGCGGGACTGGTATGCCTGTGAATCCATGACAAATTTTATGAAGGCCTTGAGGTCGTAACCGTCCTCCACGAAACGATTCGCAAGGTAGTCCAGGAGGTCTTCGTCCCACGGTTTTGTGTGCATCGCGTCGACCGGGTGGACAATGCCACGTCCCATCAAACGGTGCCAAATCCGGTTAACAACCGTTCGCGGAAACCTGCCATTTTTCGGATGGGTCATGAGGTCTGCCAATTGTTTTAGGCGTTCCTCCTTGGACGCCTTCGGATCCACATCCCCGAGTTCGGGAAAAATCCACTTGGGGGCTGCCGTCTTCCCCGTCGGCTTGTCGCACCGATAGATTTCAAGTGGGGAGGATGCGTAGATGGAGGCCAAGCTGTAGGCTTCCTCCAGTGTCCAGCGGTCGATGAAGCTGTCATGGCAACTGGCGCACTTCATGTTGATGCCTAAGAATACCTGTGAGATATTCTGGGCGAACTGGATCTCGATGGTTTGGCTCGCGTTGACATTCCCCCTCCACTTGATGCCATTGATGAAACCTGCGGATTCAGGGCTTGGAGCGATGAGTTCGCGGACTAACAAGTCGTATGGTTTGTTTTCGCGGAGGGCTTTGTAAAGCCATGTGGTGATTTGTTTTCGCCCTCCTGTGATGAACCCTGTGCCTGTGTAGTCATTGCGGAGGAGGTCGTTCCATGTTGTGAACCAGTGGTCGGCATAGGCAATGTCGTCAGCCAATAGGGCTTCGACGAGCTTTTCCCTTTTGTCCGGGTTTTTGTCCTGGGCGAATTCTTCCAGCTTGTCGGGTGACGGGAGGAGGCCAACCGTATCCAAGGACGCGCGGCGGAAAAAAACTTTGTCACTGGTGGGGGGCGGAAGGGATTCGTTTCTTTTTGCCAGGCCAGCGTCCAGGAGGCGGTCGATGGGATGTTTTCGGCTGTTGGTCGCAGGGGGGAGCTGGACGGCACGAGGTTCGAGCGGAGGTTCCCAACCAGATTTACCCAGTGTAATCCCAGCTTCCCAGGGAAGTCCTGAGTCGATCCACTCGCGGAGGACGGCGATTTGCTTAGCCTCCAACCTTGGGCCTTTGGGGGGCATCCGTTCGTCCTCGTCTATGGAGGTGACCAGTTTTAGCATCAAACTTCCCTCTGCACTACCCGGAATGACGGCACTTCCCTCCGAACCGCCCTTGAGAAGCTCGGCCCTTGTGTTCATGGCCAGCCCGCCTTTTTTCTTTCCCCCAGTATGGCATTCCGCGCATTTTTCACGTAGGATGGGCAGGACTTCATGGACAAAATCCAAGGCGGCTATGGGTTGTGCGGCGAAAAGGGCTGCCAAGGTTAGTCTTGGAAAATATCTCATGGGTTTGTCCTCACTTTTGGAAGAAGATTGCGTCGGCCACATCCAAATCGAAAACCAGGCGGTTCCCGCTTCGGCTGATACCACCCCCCGAGGCTAGCCTGGCCGGGGTTTTGGGAAAGCTTTCGTCAAGGATCAGGGTGAGTTGCTTTTGGGGCTCATCCGTCCAGTTTGCCAAGGTGATGGCAGTACCACCTGGAGAGTCGATGATGGATGCCTCGACCAGCGGGGCGGAGACCTTGACGGGGTTGGCGAGGTCCTTTACCGGGAGCCGGATGAGGGCTTGGGCGGCGATGTTAAATTCTGTGGGAAGGAAATGCACCAGCGCATCGGCAGAGCTTGAACGGTCGACCGGAATCTTCGGGGTGGCACCTTCGTAGTAGCTTAGGCCTGGCAAGAAGGCGCAAGTGTAGGCGATGCCTTTGCCCGGGCTTTTGACAATGACAGCCGGTGCGCCGTCCGGGAAGGTCGCCAAGATTTCCGTTTCGCCAGCCTGTCCCACTGAATATCGAGCCTGCGCCCCGAAGGTGTTGAGTTTGCCGCCGCTATACAGGACGGGGGAGATTGGGGTGGCAAAGGGGAGGTCTTGTTTGACCATCCCGACTTGGGAACCTTCCGGTTCCTCAAGGCCGTGGAAATTGACCCCTAGGAGGTTTCGGAAAATGTTGTTGGGAAAATTCGCCTCGTCAAACATCCCCGAACTGCCGTTGCAAAGAGGATTCCTCCATCGTTTACCCAGGTTGCGATTTTCTGTGAGGCCTTTCGGGAGACATGGCGGTCGCAGAGGTAGAGCACTTTGTAATCGTCCAGGGTGCCATCCCTCGCGTCTTCTTCGACCAGGAAATCCAGGGGTGTCCCAGCGTGGCGGATTGCTGTGTAGAGGGTACGTTTGGCCGCGGCAAAGGAACCGGAGTTGTCTTCCCAGATGTCGGACGTCTCGCTGAACCAAAGGGCTGCTTTCGCTGCGCGGGGACGGCCGTCCTGTACGATGTCCTCGAAGGTTCCAAGCTCACGGAAGCCTTTCAGGACTTCGGCGTACATCGGATTGTGGGTGACATGGTTCTCCGTGTAGGCGGCCTGGACGGGGCGGAACTCGAAGAGGTTTACGATTTGCATCCCGTGGCCCAGGGCGGAATAGAATAGGCGCCGCCACATGTCCGGCCGGTTGCTGGGCCAGTGTGCCATGCAGTAGTAGTGGATCTTTTGGTCGGGGCGGTTGCGTACCCCGGCACGAAGCAGGTCGAGGTTGATATTGTTGATTTGGGGCGTTGCCACCGGCATTTGGAAGATGTAGTCCTCGCTCCATGGTTGGGTCATGCCTTCTTCCCGAAAGATGGTGACCCATTTGTAGAC
>JAYPDO010000176.1:0-3501 GCA_038125285.1 Opitutia bacterium | reverse complement strand
AGGTAGCGGTGCTGGGCAGGGTAGTGGGGGGAGTAATTGGCCCCGATGCCGGCGTTGGGGAGGTGCTGGCGGAGGATGTCCGTGCGTTCTTTGGTCTTTTGGATGCCGTAATGGTGGTGGTATTTGCGGGTCCAGTAGTAGAGGGCGGGGTCTGCTTCCTTGAGGTCCGGGTCAGCATTGTATTCGATTTCCGGCCAGGTTTCGGCACTTTTCGACACCCCGGAAGGTGTGGTGCCCTGGGTCTGGAGCCAGGTGCGGAAGTTCTTGGCGATGTCTTTCCCCTGCGGTCTCGGCAGTGAGATTTCGTCCCCCAGGCTGACCGTGGCAATCTTGGCCGCCCGGGCTGCGAGTTGGGTCATGCAATGTTCGGCCAGCTTTTCAGTTTTGACGCTCCGGACATCGGTATAGCCATCGACCTTGTTTCCAGTGCCCGAAGTGGGATCTGTCGGGGTGATCCCGAAGAGGGTTTGGAATTCGGCGACTTTGCTTTCGTATTGGGGGCCGAACTCCGGTTTAAAGGTGTGGGCATAAAGGAGTGTGCGTGTTGGGGTGCGCCCGGTTGGTGGTTGCTTTTTCAGATAGGCCAGGAGTTCGCCCAGGAGCTTGCTGCGGTCGGAAATGTTCCCACTATAGCGGGTGTTGCCGTCGTAGGCCAGGGGCAGTTTTTCGTATGTGCCGGAGAAGGATGGCAGGGGGGTGAAAGTCTTCCCGTCGGCTGTGGCTAGTTCGAATTCGACCTTTACCTTGGCTGCTGGTTTGAAGTCCAAATCCCATTGCCCGTCGTTGAGGGTGTCCAGGAGGTGCCCGACTTCCATCCATTCTGTGGTCTGGCCGGGGGGGATTATTCCAATGACCGGTTTCCAACGGCGTTTGTGTACCCAATAAGGGGAGTGTTCCGTTCCGTTTTTTATCGTGTATTGTGATTCTTCCGTTCCTTCATTGGTAAGGCGCATCCGGATGTCGCCTTGCTGGGTCAGGAGGCCGTCGAGGGGGAGGTACTTTTCTGATTCGATGCGGGAAAGGACTTCGTTGGTATCCCTGGTCAGCATGATGATGTCGATATTCCGTTTGGCTGCTGGTTCGGGTTGTTGGATCGCGACCAAGCGGATCGTCGCCTCCCCAGGTGCCAGGTTGACAAAGGCGTCATGCCCCTCCCAAACGATGTTTTCCGATGCCCCCCATCCCCACGCCAAGTCCTTTTGGAGCTTTTGGCCGAAGGCCCAGATCTTCACGTTGTCCTTTGCCCCGTAGAGTCGGTTGAAGATCCTTTGCCCCCCTTGGTCGACTTCGATGCGGAATCGGGTTTCGAAGCGGTAGGCGGCTTCGTAGCGAACCAGGACATGGTATTTGCCCGGTTCGGAAATGTTGGCTTTGATCGTCGCAACCGCTTCCCCCGTTTCCGCTGGTGCCCCAAGGAACGCTTTGCGGCTGAGGAAGGAGTTGGCAAACGTGGCCGCATAATAGTTGTTCCCCCACTCCTTGGCCTCCCATCCGCTACTTCCCTGTGGTTTGAATTCCTCCGCTTCCAAGTAATAATTTCCGTCGGGTGCCTCGAGGACGGGATGGTCCGCCCTGTAGTCCATCGGCGAAGCCATGAGTTTTGTAGCAAGGAAGACAAGGGCTATCCAGGGTTTCATATCTTGTGGTAAGTAACCCGAGTCCCCAACCCCGCAAGCCAAATGCTCAATGCCTTAGCCTCGGATAAAAAGAAAACGGGTCCGGCGGGTAGAATTTGAAGGAGGTGTATCCAGGATGGTTCTGGGTGATCTAATAATTGTATTCGGAAGGGACGAGGACGCTCGGAACTCGCAAGGCAAGGGAATTTACTTAGTCGATCCAAAAGTTCCCGATCGCCTGGGAACTAGGGGGCGGGGGTTGGATATCCCAATTTTTTGGCAAGGCTTCCAGCGCGATAGTCCTTACCTCCGATTGCGCCTGGCTCGTCAATGAAGGAGTATCCGAACGGTCAGCCTTCTTTTCCGTCTACTAAGTCCCCTACAAAGCCACCCTCCTCCGTGCCCGGGGTTGGGCGATAAACCTCGCCGCCGTTTTCATAGACACTGGCCTTGTCGGTTCGGAGCCAAACGCTACCGAAGTCGGACGCGACACCCTACGCCGCCTCACCGAAGATTAACCACCGCTTTGTCCGACGATCCGCTTGCCGTCGAAGAAGTATACTACCCGAGAGCCGATTTCCACTTTGGGTTCTTCCCAAGACTTCCCGCCGTCTGACGAAAACCGGAATGACCGGGCATGCCCAACATTGGCCAACAGCAGACCATTCCCGGCCGTCGTGAAATGGGGGACATCCTTCGACTCCGCCGCCAACTCCCACTTCAATCCGTCCGCCGACTTGTAAATCGCCTTCTGCTTGTCCTTCCAAGTTGAGGCCGTCGTCCAGAATTCCTTCCCGTCGAAGACGCCATTAATTCCGAAGTTCCCTGTCACTTCCGGGAAATTGACCTGGTCCCATTGGATCCCGTCCACACTCGCCAAGACCCCCAACTTTTCGCTTAGCCAGACAAACCGGCCATTTCCGAACAGCAACGCATTCCGACCAGGTCGCTTCGATTCAGGCAAGATTTCGTGGTGCAGCCAACTTTTTCCATCCTTTGTCACACCCAACCTTTGTTCCCCAACACAAACAAACACGCCGTTCCCAAAGACCGTTTTCCTGACGTGCCCGGCACCTTCCCCGCCCCATACTGGGAAGTCCGGTTTCAAGGTGGATTTCCTCCAATCCAGCCCATCCTCCGAAATCATGAAGCTGTAAGCATTCGGAGCCAAGAAGATGCCGTTCCCAAACTCCACGCTCATTCCTCCTTCCGGTGCACCTACCACAAGCCAATTTTTCCCGTCCGTCGAAGTCACGACGCCCTTTGGGTTCCCCGTCGCCACAAACCTGCCGTTCCCGTATGCCATGCAGCGCAGCATATTATTGTTGGCATGGTTGAACCCCTCGTTAACAGGACCGCCTTTGAAAACCTGCTCCCAATTCCGACCATCCACAGACCGGTATATCGTCCCGAACTGCCCCTCAATCTTATGCCCGTCAGGTGCTTCGCCGTTGATTCCCCCGACTGTCAGGAAAAAACCGTTGGGTTCTGATGAAAATAGGCCTGCGGCCAAGGAGAGGAGTGTGAGTGTGGTTTTCATGGGTGAGGTTTAAATCCTTTCTCAATCTTCATTCACGACTTCCGCCGCTTTGGCTTGGGTGGCCTTATCCTCCTTTTGGGATGATTTATTGAACCCACGTTTGAAGAACTTTTCTGGTCCGATGCCCATTGCTTCCAAGCAAACAAACAAGATGAATGAAACCAGGACTTCATCCAAGTTGCCGATCCCAGGAAAATTGTCTGGGATCAAATCTACAAAACCCCATCCGAAATTCGCCAAATACAATCCAGCCAAAACGGCTCCGACATTTGCCAACAACCTTTTGAAACCGCCGCCCTTTTTCTTATCGTAATTACTCATCGCATGTATTCCCCTTGCTCGCAT
>JAYPDO010000175.1:0-9002 GCA_038125285.1 Opitutia bacterium | reverse complement strand
GGTGGATCCTCTTTTTTAGAGAATCCGATGTCCAGTTTTCCCAGGCCACTTCAGTTGATAAACTGCTCCTTGATCTTCCAAAAATTGCCCTTCCCCCAAACGCGATCAAAAGGGCAAATAGTCCGATTGATTCCCAATCTAGGAATGTAACGAAAGGGAGAACAAAGTGGGCATAACCTGGCTTGACTTCGGGTCTCCAATCGGAAGTCTGCTCGGTCATGGACGAGCATTATTTCAAGGGGGTCACAGTAAAGGCGAAGGCCAACATATATTTCGATGGGAAAGTGGTCAGCCATACCATCATTGATTCGGAGGGAAGCCGGAAGACTCTGGGGCTTATTTATCACGGAGAATACCATTTCGACACGAAACAACCCGAGCGAATGGAGATTGTTTCCGGCAGTTGTGACGTTACCCTGGATGGTGGGTATGACACGACCACATACCATGAAGGGGAATCATTTTTGGTGCGACGGGAGAGCGGTTTCACTATCACAGTGAAAGAGGGAATCTGCGAATATGTTTGCTCCTATGAGGAGTCAACGGGCGGACACTCCCGCACCCCCTGGCCTTGGCAGGTCCGGGGGGAATAGGCTATTCCCATTTCCATGCGCACAAGAACCCTTCCCTATCTGCCGCTGCTTCTTGCGGCGGCCTTCCAGTTTGGCCAGGGAAAATCCCTGGTTGACCCAAACCTCCCTAAAGGAGGCTGGAAATTTGACAATGGCCGGGAATTCCCCGGCGCAACCGGGAGCCTCCACGTCCCCAAAGAATCCTACCGGGGGGAACCCGTACTCCAATTGGACGGCAATTTCACCAAGGGAGGGAACTATGTCCAGGCGATCGTGGATCTGCCGCCATTGCCAGTGGACACCTTGTCCTTTTGGATCAACGTACCAGCAGGGACGTCCACCTTCCCGATCCGGATCGGGGACGGTTCCGGTCAAACGCACCAACTCCGGCTAAAATTGAATGACAAGGGCGGTTGGCAGCATGTCTCGATCCCGGTGGACGAGTATTTCTGGAAGATGGGTACGGCAGACGCCTTGGACATTGCCTCGCAATACGAATATTGGGGCGGGGCGAAGGATGCGAAATGGCACCAACCGGGGAAGTACTTCGCGATCCTTTGCGGCCGTGGGATCGGCTTGGAACCGACGGTGAAATTGAGCGGGGTGGAAATTTCCGAAGCCGCCCCAAAAGAAGAAATTCTGAAAACGGTAAGGCTGGACGACCTAGTGCCGGAAGGGGAAACCGCCTGGGAACTGAACCTTGGCCCGGAGTTCAAGGGCGCGAAGGGCTCGCTGGATGTTGTGGAGGCGGAAGGCGTGCCAGGGGGGCATGCGATCGCCCTAGCAAGTGATTTTACTGGAGGTGGGGCCTATGTCGGGATGAGGAAATCCATCGAACTGGCCAACGTACAAGAAATGGCATCCATCCGTTTCCGCGTTAAAACTTGGGACACGAAACAATTTTCCATGAGGATGGTCGACGGCGCAGGCCAAACCCACCAACGCAAAGGGATCCAAGCAAAACCGGACGGGGAATGGCAGGAGATCAGTTTCACGGGTTCGGAATTCGCAGGCCAGGAACATTGGGGGGGTGCCAATGACGGGAAATGGAGGGGAGGTGTGAAAGGCATTGAAATCATGCTCAACACCCGTTCCAACCCCGCCCAAAAGGCGGCCTTCCTGATAGCGGATATCCGGGCCGACTTCCTCGTCCAGGCAACAAAACTCTCCGGGGGGATCCTGTTGGACGCCAAAGGCATGGCGGGATGGCAAACCCAGGGCAATGCCCTCGCAACCCAAAGCGGGTTGGCCATTACCCGTACTTTGGACGACCTGCCCAATCCGGCCTTCGCGGCCAGCCAACCATTTGCCATCTCCCCAGGAGTTTGGATGGCCACTTACCTTACACAAACCGACCTCCTTTCCCCGGACAACTCCTACCATGTGCGCCTGGAGTTGGAAGTGTTCGGGGCAGACGGGAATGCAATGGATCCGGTCACGCTAGGCATCCTCACAGGGAAGTCCCCGGCCAAGGAGTCACAATCCACTGTCGAAATCCCTTCTGGGGCAGCAAAGGGAAGGGTACGGGCATCCTTCCAAAAAACCTACGGCTCCGTTACCCTCCAAAAGATCGGCTTGGACAGGCTCGAAGTCCAACCCTTAGAAAAGAGGGTGGGACGGATCCTGGTCAAATCCGGGGCGACCGGGAACCTTTTCTTTCCTGGTGATGACCGAGCTTTTACCATCGTTGCGGAGGCGGACAAGCCACTGCCCCAAGGGGCTGCGCTCCACTATGCCGTCCGGGACTACTGGGGGAACAACCAACTTGCCCCTAAGGACATCCCCCTGGCCAAGTTGGTGAGGAACCAAGGGAAGTTCCCCTACCAGGCGGAGATCCACTTGGATCCAGAGAGTTTGCAGGCTGGCAAATTCTACCAACTCCAAATCGAAATCCCCGAACCATCGGGCGCGGCGGCCAAGGAGTTTTCCGGTTTCGCAATCCTGGAAAAGGCGCGGAACAAGGCACTGAAACCCTCCCAAAGCCCTTTCTCCATCCGGAATTGGGACAGCCGCATTCCTGCCTACTTTCACCTGGCCGACAGGATCGGGATCCGGACGCCTGGGGTCTGGGGCGGGTGGAATTCAAAACCTCCGTACAAGCCCCACCTTCCAGGACTGG
Organism: Opitutia bacterium; assembly: GCA_038125285.1. GTDB lineage: Bacteria > Verrucomicrobiota > Verrucomicrobiia > Opitutales > JABJCN01 > JAYPDO01. The sequence continues at coordinate 6,311 of JAYPDO010000175.1, read as the reverse complement.
ATCTTTGCGCGGACCTGGACATGGACTGGATCACCGGCACCCCGGCCGCCCAGATCGAGAGAAACGGTTTCAAGGAGTATACGGAGGAATCCCTCCGCCAAGGGATGAAGAATTTCCTGGAAGAATACGCAGACACCGGGTTGGCCAAGATCGCCATGGGCAACGAACCCCACGGGAAAGGGGAAAAAGTCTTGGAAAACATCCGCGCCTACCGAGCCATCTACGAGACGGTAAAAGCGTTCGACCCCAAGATCCATGTAATCGGCACATCCGTGGAGCCTAACGAGGAATACTTCAGGGGTGGCTACCAAAACTATTTGGATTCCTACGATTTCCACATCTACGAGCACTACACCAACGTCCGGAACGAAATGCGGAAATACCGGGCACTCATGGAAAAATATGATGCCGTAAAGCCCATCCACTCCACCGAACTCGGCCTCAACTCCCAAGGCCAGGCACGTATCGCCGTGGCCAAGGAAATGATCAAGAAATTGACCTCATTCTTTGCCGAAGGAGGGGACATGGTCGCATGGTTCACCATCCAATATCCGGATCCGAAGGGAAAAGCCAGGGGACAGTTCGGGGATTCCCACTGCATGTTCGACTGCAAATACAGCCTCTACAACCCGCGCCTGGATGCCATCACCCACTACCACTTTATCAACGGGGTCGGGGACAAGAAATTTGCCGGGGAAAAGCAATACCCTGGCGGGATCCAATCTTACCTCTTTGCAAATGACCGCAACCAATGCATCCAAGCCCTATGGTTAGATGATGGCCGCCAAGACATTCTCCTGCCGTTACCGGATGGCACCCAGTCCGCAACACTGACATATATCGACGGGACTAGCCAGAGCCTCCAAAACCTGGGCGGGGGCATCACCTTGACGGTATCCGATTCCCCCATCCTTTTGCGTTACGATTCTAATGCCAAAGCCAGCCTTCCTGCCGGACTCGAAAAGCCACCCTTCTCCTTTGACGGGGAAAGCCTCCAAGCCAAACCCGGGGAGCCGGCACCTTTCACCCTCAAAGGCCATCCCCGAACTTCCAATCCGCTAAAGTTCCTGGCACCACCACTTTGGGGAACCGTAGATTCCCCGGCAACCAACAGCAGTGGCCGCTTCCAAATCATTCCCCCGCCAGGAACCTCCGCGAGGGAAGCTTACCTCCGAATCCAGGAAACCTCCGGGAAAGCAGTTGTGGGTGAAATCCTGGTTCCAATTGCGATTTCCCGATGATTAGTTGAAAGACCTCTCAAAGGCCTGCCAAATAAGCCATTAAATCAGCAACTTCCTGCCCGGAAAGGGAATCCAACAAGCCTTCGGGCATGAGGGAAACGGGAATGGGATTGCGGGCACGCACTTCGGAATCCTGGATCTGCCGGGTTTGCCCAGTCGGAAGGCGCAGGGACAAGCCGCCGCCATCTTGGGAAACGACAAATCCGCTGACAGACCCGCCGGATTTGAGGACGACGTTCCACATACGGTATTCTGGTACGATGTTGGCCGAAGGGCGGGTTAGGCTCTCGAAAAGTTGAAGGCGCCCGAGCCGCTTCCCTACCCCGGAAAGGTCGGGGCCAAGGCTACCCGTCCCTTGCCCTCCGGCCTTATGGCAGGCGAAACAACTGGCCAGTTTCCCGTCCGCGGAGAGGAGTTTCGCCCCCTCGGCGGCATTTCCATTGAGGGCAAGGATATGGTTGGGGTCGAGCTTGGCGGGGATGGGGCGCGCGGAAGGTTTCCTGAAACGCTCGAACAAAGCACGGATGTTATGGTTACGGGAGTCCAGGCCAGGTCTGGCACGTTTGGCAACCCCTTCTTCTTCCAGACCGGATTCGGCTAGTTGACGGGCTAGAACCATTGCCGCAGAGGGGTTGTCCAAACTTCCATCCGGTTCCACAGCTTTGGTTCCTGCTGGGATCTTGGAAACCCAATCCCAGAGAAGTTTGGCACCATGGGCATCCACTTCCCTCGATCCGATAGGGGGCATGTGGCCATTCCCGATAGCACTGACCCGATAGTTGAGGACGGAGCGCCAGGGTTGGCCCGGCAGGATTGTGCGGGGCGATTCCAAACCGAAGCCCCCTCGGGTAGGGGCGACCCAAAGAGTGGCAGATTCGGATAGGTTCCGGTTGTAGTCCAACTCCAACGGGGCGGTGCCCCCACCATGGCGGCGATGGCAATGAGAGCAGTTGGCATGGAGCCAAGAACGGGCCTTAGTCTCCAGGCTACCCTTTCGGCCACGGCTGTCCACCAGTTGTCCTTTGTCCTCGTCCTTGTGGAAAAACAAGGCATTGGCCAATCCCAGCGAAGTGGCGACTTCGCGGGCAGGTTGACGGGGATATTGGGCGAACCCGGCCAATTGCAAGGGGTCAAAGCCCGGGGTGAACTGGTTCCACATATTGTGGCAACGGAGGCATTCCGCCCGGCTGGCAATCCGGTAACTCCGGCCACCTTGCCAGCCCTCTTCCGGGACATCGAGGGTATCACCCTCCGGCCCGACCAATTCCGCGTCCATCCCCTCCTTATCCCACTTGTAGCTGTAAGCGGCCCAGGCGTTGCCATCGAAGTGGAGGACTTGGGTTTCGACAGGTTTTTCAGCGATATGGACAGTCCGTGCAAGGACGGCACCTTCTGGCCAGGCCGTGGTAACACGGTAACTCCCGTCTTCCCGGTAATGGTACTCTGTATGGATGCCAGTTTCGCCGGGCAGGGCAATGTAGCGCTTGGCGGTGGCACCGTCTTCCCACATTGGTTCGTGGATCCCGTATTCGTAAACCCCGGGCGAAGGATCCTCGTTGGAGATGCACTGGAAAAGCCCCGTGCCGCTGAGCTTGTGCGGGAATCCGCTGGGCTGGCCGGATTTGGGGTTCGGCACGAGCCGGAAGATTGTGGATCGAAGGTCATAATGCACGTAATAGAGTTCCCCTTCGTTGCCAAGGGCGAAGGTCGAGATTTTGTGGGGGGTATCGGCGATCCGTTCATGGAAGGTAACCTTTTGCCCGTCATGCCGGAGTGCCCAAAGGATTCCAGTTTCATAATCCCCGTAGACATAGGCACCCTGCAACCCTGGCAAGCGCCCGCCAAAATACTCGAACCCGCCCGTGATGGACGCGGCCTCCGTATGGGGATGGGCGGCAACTGGGGGCGAAATAGGGACAAGCGGGCTGGCCAAGCTAGGTTTGATGGGGTTGGATGCCTCCATCGCGCTCCATCCATAATTGCCGCCTCGCTCCGCAATGTGGATCATCTCCCATAGCTCCCAACCCACTTCACCGACCCACAAACGGCCTGTCGTGCCAAAAGACATTTTCCAAGGTTGGCGGAAGCCGAACGCCCAGATCTCCGGCCGAACGTTTTGTATGCCCAGGAACGGGTTGCTTGCCGGGATCCCGTAGGGAAGGCCGTTTTCAGCTTTGTCAATGTCGATACGAAGGACGCAGCTATGAAGGTCCGAATTGTCCTGGCCGGTGTTGAGGGAATCTGGCGGGTTCGGTGGAGTGCCATCCCCGGTGGAGAGGTAAAGCATGCCGTCCTGAGGACCAAAACGGAGACATCCCCCATAATGGCCGCCACTGGCCCAAACCAGGAGCACTTCCTCGCTTTCCCTTACCATCACAGGCAAGCCGGATTCCAGTCTGAACCGAAAGCGGGAAAGCCGGTTTTCCCCGCCATGTATCTTTGTCATGTAAGTGAGGAAAACCTGTTGGGTTTCCCTCCACCTCGGATGGAAGGCCATCCCGAACCCATGGCCTTGGGTCACATCCAGGCCCAGGTCACCGAACAAAACGGGACCGCCACTGCCGCCCTTTTCAGGAAAGGACAGTATCTTCCCGTCTTTAGCATAAGCATACATGCGCCCGTCCAGGGGAACCATCTCCACGATTTGCCCCAATTCGACATCCCTGAACACCGGCTCAGCCACGTAAGGCAAAGGGGCGTCCGGCGTGCCCTGGACATGGGATGTGGCCCATGGCGCTCGGACAGGTTCAGCGGAAACGAGGAAGAGGGGAAAAAGCAATAAGGCGGATAACTCGTGGAAAAGGTTCTTACACATGGCAGATGATGTGTTCCTATGTTTGACGGCGCTGCAATCCCGAAAGCCAATTCCATAGAAGGTTTGCGAACACACGGCGCCCAAAGTTCGCCGCCCTTTTTATTTTCCGCTGGGGACATGCCCGCCGGACATTCCAGTGTCGTCCTTGCTCACCCAGAATGAATACAAGGAGGCGTCCTTTAGGGAGAACCTAAACCTCACGGCTCGTCCGGCCAAGCGCCCCAAGTCGCCGCCTTCCCAACGTACCCTTTGTTTCTCGGAATCCTGGTTTACCGTTTCGCAGTTCCCCTTTGAAAACCCCTCCAACACAGTCCCGTCCTTGTCCAACACTTCAACGTTCAACTCCCCCGCCCCGGCATCGGCATTCACAAACAGGTGCGCCCCATTGAACTTCACGGGTCTCGTGGTCAGCGTCCCGCCACAACTCCCTGCGTCCATGGAGGCAAAACCATCCCGCCTGAGTATGGCAAGGCCGGTCGCCGCAGTTTTACGGGGATACATTGTCCGTCCGGAGCAGTAGAAATAAAGTTTGTCCCCCACCACGACGCATCCCCCGCCAACGGATTGGACGTTCGCCCCGTTCCAATCGTCCGGGTTGTCGCTTACAGGGAGGAAACGTCCCCGATATGGTCGGTCCCAATGAAAACCGTCCCTGCTGAACCCGACCAGGACTTCGTTGCGTTTATGGATCCCAAGTTCCTTGCAGGTTTCGTTGTCCGGGCCTTGCCAGATTGTGAAGAGTCCGACCATGAGGCTTTCGTAGGGGAAGGCGTCCAAGTTATAAAGCTGCGGCGGGATGTGTTGGAAACGTTTGTCCGGATGGCGTGGGTCAAGGTTGTCGGCACCACACCATGGTTGCAGGCCGCCAACCTTGAAATTCCCCTTGGCCACATCGTCCGTTTGACAGACCCAGGCCAAGGCTTCCTCCGGGGTTTTGCCTTCATGGTAATTCCGGAGACGGTGGACAGGATCCGGTTGCACATGATCATGCCCCCGCACACTCGCCACCCAGACTTTACGGAAAGGGTTGTAGAAGACCGTCGACCGATCCCAAGACGGCCCGGAAACGGCAATTTCCTCCGACCAAGCATGACCGTCCCGGGAAAAACGGTAGCCCAACCGGTAGCCCCCTTTCCCATGGCGGGCTTGGAACAACTTGTACCGCCTCGCAGGATCCAGGTCAAAGTCGTCAATCCAGATTGTCGATGTGTCGTGGGGAATTTCGAGGGTGATGTTGTCCCCGGTCTCCTTACGAAGGGCAGGCCGGTACCAGTGGATGCCGTCATCGGACAAGGCGAGGCAGATTTGCCAATCCTCCGCACGGTACCACATCTTGAACTTCTTGTCCGCCGGATCGTACCATACCCCTCCACTATAAGGAGTGGCAAAGGACTTGCCACCACCGACCTCCCAGGATGTGACCGGGCAAAATACCGGGGAAGCCGGATGGTATTGCGGTTGGTGGAAGGTGCGGGACAGGTTCGTGTCCCCGACCAGGAAGTCATCCACGAAAAGTTGCCGCCCGACATCAATAGGGATAACCCCTGGAGGATTGACCAGGTAAGGGACCGGCATGGGTTTGCCAGTTACCTTTCGGATAACCGGTGGCCAGGGGGAAGGGAGTTCGATGCCATTATGAAGCGTTTCAGCGTCCAAAAAGGTAAGCCCGGTCAGAAAAATCAACATGCCAGGCGCAAGGAACAGAAATTTGCACATCCCCGTTTGAATAGGAATAAACCCTGGACATCAACCCTACTGGCCAAACGGAGCCAGGGAGAAGCCCATCGAATGTAAGGAGGAACGGATGTACTGGGTAGAGGCTTCACGGCATTGCTTCACCTAACCAAACACGGTGACCAAAGAACGCCGCTCCGGTTTTGGTTCGCATCCTTTGGAATTCCTCACTCAATGCCCGGCATGATCCATCGATTCAGCATCCCACTTCTCCTTTGCACTTTATTTGCCGGCTGTGAGGAATCCGCCGACCTTCCCCACGCGAGCATGGGCATCATGGTCGGGGAAGTTACCCCAACATCCGCCCATGTCCAAGTAAGGATTTGTGCGACGGAAGGGCTTGTGGGGAGGGATGTCGCAGGGTTGGAAGGGGTAGTGCAATTCTCCCTGGAAGGCGGTGTGGAATCGATGATTAAAAACGTGAAAGCGACAGCCGAGTTTGATTACATCGCCAGGGCATCGTTCACAGGTTTGGAACCGGCGACGAGTTATTCTTGCAATGCCATCATAGCCACAGGAAG
>JAYPDO010000174.1:0-9167 GCA_038125285.1 Opitutia bacterium | reverse complement strand
GGCCAAGAGGGTGAGGTCGCACATGACCTTCATGTACTCGCTGCGCTTGTCCCCTTCCGGGATCTTGACTTCAATGGGGGGGGAATCGCTGCCATTGTACTTTGACGGACTTTTGCCCGCTTTCTCAAAGGCTGCTTCCTGTTGCCGGGTTTCTATCGCGGCAATGCGGCGCTCGACGGAGCGGACGCTGTCGAGGTACTCATCAAGCTTTTGCTGGTCGGTGAGGGCGAGTTTGCGGCGCAAGTCCCGTGCACCGCCAAGCACACGGTCGAGCATTTGCCTGTCGAGGGGGGTGGCTTTTGTATTGCGACCGGATTTTCCCGGTTTGCCGAAGAGGCGGTCGAGGACATTGCGGGGGTCGATCTCTGCGGGGACAGGCTGGGTTGGGGAGCGGTAGCTGCAATGGGAGTAGTAGGCTTCGTGGAGACCTTCCTGGTTTTCCTTGTGGGTCTGGGGCATGGTGGCCAATTCGAGGGAAGGAAGCAGGGTGTGCGCCCCGACGTAATTGGCCATGATCTGGTCGGCAGAGATGGAGATGTTGACCTGGCTGCGGGTATCGGCGTCGGGGAGGCGGGCAGTGAGCCAAGTGGAAAGTTCAAGGGCATGTGGGGCTCCATTGAAGGGAGCGATCGGGATGCCGGAAATGCCTTTCATCATGAGGCATTGGTCGAGGACAGGAGTCAAGGACTCAAGGATGGGCGGAGGGGACGCAAGAAAACATTCGGGGGACTTTGGCCAGAACTGGTCCATGATTACGCCGTGGGGCATGTACATGAAAGCAAGGCGGACGGGCGGCTTGTGAAGGTCTGTGCGGGAACCTCCGGCAGCGCGTCCAACGGAGTCCATGAATGGCAGCGCGAGAGAAACTCCTGCGCCCTTGAGAAGGGTGCGGCGGTTGAAATAGTGCAAAGGAAGTCGGACTTTCATATGGATCGTATTCTTGAGTTTGATTGGAAAAGGGATTGGAAAACCGTGCTGGCCATAGGATTCAACCTTCGACCTTGCGGTGTGTAAAAAGGTAACTGGAGAGGACTTCGGTAACCATCGACTGTACCCTGTAACCGTCTTTCGCTGCTTTTTCCACCAACCGGTCGACCACGACCTCGTCGTAGCCTTCCAGTTGCCGTCCCAGCGCATAGGCCATAAGCCTTTCGGTAAAGTTCCGGGCAAGGGCAGGTTCCCTTGCGGCAAGAATGCGTTTCAATTCAGCAGGGGTGGTAAATTCCTTACCGTCCGGGAGTTTCCCCAACGAGTCAATGGCGACCCCCAACTGATCCTTTTCCCTCCATCGGCCTATGGCATCGAAATTTTCCAATCCGAAACCAAGAGGGTCGAGCAGCTTGTGGCAGTTGGCGCAAGTGGGATCGGATTGGTGAAGCTCTGTCCGTTGGCGAAGGGTCAAACCCTCTACGCTTTTCTGGTCTTGCTTGTCTAGGGCGGGGACATTGGGGGGAGGCGGAGGGACTTGCTCCCCCAAAACCTGTTCCAGGACCCATACCCCTCGCCGGACTGGGCTCGTTCGGTTCGGGAAGGAGGTTGCGGAAAGGGTGGCCGGCATCCCGAGGAGACCCCCACGGTTCGGATCATCAAGTTTGACCCGGCGCATCCCTGGCCCGGTAACGGTACCACCGAGGCCATATACCTGGGAGAGTGATTCGTCGAGGTAAGTGTAATCGCTATCCACAAACCGGTGGACAGGTTGGTTTTCCCTAATAATACTGAGGAAAAACAGACGGGCTTCTTCCACCATTACCTTCTGGACAACAGGAGTCATCTGGGGAAAGAGAGCTGTATCGAAAACTTTGCTTTCCAGTCCGCCCATCTGCAACCAATGGGTGCCGAACCCGTCGAACAATGCCCTTGAGCGGTCATGTTGGAGAAGGCGATGGATTTGGGAGCGGAGGACTTCGGGGTTTTGGAGTTCCCCTTGGTCGGCGAGGGCGGACAGTGCTTCGTCAGGCGGAGCGGACCAAAGGAGGTAGGATAGGCGCGAGGCCAATTGGTGATCGTCCAAGGGGACAACAGACCCTTGCGGTTTTGATTCCAGGGCAGGTGTGACAAAGAGGAACTGAGGGGAGACGAGGACCGCCTTAAGCATCAAACAGAGTGAGGCAGTATGGTCGAGCTGGTTGTCCCTACCGAGGCCGTAGATATCGACCAGGACGTCCAGTTCTTCTTCGGAAGGTGGCCGCCGGTAGGCATCCCGCGCAAGTTTTCGTGCGACTTGGCGGACGAAAACCTGGAGGCCTGAGCCTTCGGGGGGTTCCCCGCCGAAAAGCCGCTTTTGTAAGGCCGTTGGCTCTTGCCCTTCCGGGGCCAAGGCCTGCCGGACGACCTGGTCGGCAATGTCAAGGAACAGTTCCGATTGGAGCGGGGATATTGAGTTGAAGTACCCTTCCCCTGCGACTTCGTCCGGAAGACTATCGGCGATGGAAGAATCAACCCCGTAGAGGTCGTGGAGGGTGTTGCCATACTCCACCTTGGTCAGGCGGCGGATCACAAACGATCCAGGATCCTGCGGGGCCAAGTACTTGAGCTTCCCGATCCACCCGATGAATTGCTGGCGTTCTTCTTCCGAGGGGAGCTTGGCGTCCTCCGGTGGCATATCATGCACCTTTACATTGGCAACCGCTTTCTTCCAATGGAGGAACGAAGCCGTGCTGCCGGGGCTTTTGAGGGCGGACTGGAGGTTGACCCCTCCCTTGGGCCGGGAGCCGTGGCACTTGACACAATACCTCTCGGCGAAAGGGCCGACCTTTTCCTTGAACGTCTTCTTGGCGTCTTCCCGGAGGGCTGCTTCGTCGAAAGGGGCTATATCATCCTCGGCAATGCAGAGGTTGGCCAAAGGCAAGGCCAAGATGAAGGCTATGGCAGGAGCCATAGGCGTTGAAGGAAAGCTAATGGTCATGCTAATCACACAAACCGGAATAGCTCCACCGGGGAATTGTTGCCTTCGTATTCGCCGTCTTGGTTGAGTCGGCGGCCGTTCCCATTGCTGCCTTTGTTTGTGGTGGTGAGAGCGAAATGAGTTTGGTCGGGATGGAGGGTGAGGGCGTGGGGGTTAGGGACTTTGGTGTCTTCGAAAATGGGGTCTTCAGAGCCTGGTTCGACGAGAAAGAGCTTGCCTGTGCCAGGGGTGCCGCTGGTAATTCCCAGGAGGCGGCCTTCCCCTTGGCCTGGGAGTTGAACCAGATCCTCGATAAAGCCGAATTTGTTGTCCCCAGGCTTGAGGGTATGGAGGATTTTCCCGGCTTCGTCTTCCGCGTCGAAAATGTGGATGAGGGGGCCGGATTTGATGGTGGCTCCAGATTCGGGAAGAGTCCCGGCGGCAATGATCCGTTTGCCGTCCCCGGTGAATTGGAGGACGCGGAGGCCGGCGACGTCCTGGAGGCGATGGAGCCTATGGAACTGGGAACCGTCAAAGTCCTTGATGGCTTTGCCGGTGTGGGCGTCGATGAGCTCGATTTTGCCGAAAAGGTCTCCGTGGAGAAGTTGTTGGCCGCAGTTCGAGAAGGTGACGGCGAAGGGCTCGGTCGGAAGGTTCAACGATAGGAGGTTTTTGCCGGTTTTAGCGTCCCAGGTTTTGAGGGTCTTGTCGCGGCTGCAAGTGGCAAGGGTTTGGCCATCTTTGGTGATAGCAAGGTCTCGTATCCAGCCATTGTGGGCTTTTTCAATGGTCCAGAGGATCGTTGCAGGTTGGGCGGCATCCGCCGGGATTTCAGTACAGCGGATTTGCCCCCAGGAATCGGATGAGAAGAGGAGATTGGAAGTGGGGTGCCAGGCAAGTTTGGACGCCCATCCGTTGTGCCCGGGGATAGGTTTCTGGGCTTGCCAGCCATCGATGCGTTGTTGCCATAGGTGGATGTGGCCGTCAAACCCGGTGGCTGCGAGTTGGGAACCGTCTGGGTTGTAGCGGAGATGGGAGAGCTGGACGGCGTTGGGGAGCGTGCCGAGGTGCTCGATGGGCGGCTTGGGTTTGTCGGGCATAGGAAAGGTTTTGGTTCTTTGTTGTTAGTTCTTGGTTCTTGGTTTGGCCGGGCCTTCGGGTTTCTTTGGGTATTTGGGTATTTCGTGCTTGGGTATTTCCTGTCCTCCCCTCACAGCAGCACGTCTTTGATTGCATCCATTTCATCGTGGGCAATGGGGAGGGGTTGGCCGTTGTTGTCGAACTCGGTCTTATAGGAATTGATGCCGAGGGCATGGTACCAGGTGTGGAAGACGTGGCCGATGTCGTAGGGGTCGGTTTTGACCCAAGTGCCCTTGTCGTTGGTCTCCCCAATAACGGCACCCTTTTGCACGCCGCAACCAGCCATGGCGACGGACCAGGCTTCGGGCCAGTGGTCCCGTCCAACGTGGCCATTGATGCGGGGGGTGCGACCGAACTCGCTCATGGCGATGACGAGTGTGTTCTTGAGGAGGCCGCGATCGTCGAGGTCATTGACAACGGCGGCGAAAGCGCGGTCGAACTTGCTGATAAGGTTGTCCTGGCCATTGAAGTTGTCGGCATGGGTGTCCCAGCCGTAGGAGTTGACTTTGACGAAGCGGACACCGGCTTCGATCATGTTGCGACCGATGAGGGTATGGAGACCGATCTCTGTATTCCCGTACTTGTCGATTTCCTTTTGGGGGATTTTAGAGGTATCGAAAATGTCGGAACGCTTCATGAGGCGTTCGGCGGTGTCGAAGACATGGGTATTGGCCTCGGTAAAGCGTTTGTAGCGTTGCTGGGAGTAGTGCCGGTTGAGCTTGTCTCGGAGGGAGTTTCGGGCTTGGTCAAAATCCTCGGAAATCCCGGGAAGGCGGAGGAGGTTTTCCGGGGGTTTGCCGTCACCGAATGCAAGGGAGCCGTACTTAGGCGGGAGGAAGCCGGCGTCTTCGGTCTTGAAGCCCCCGCTGCCGGGTTTGATCCAGACGTAGGGGGGGAGTTTGGATTGGGTAGGGCCAAGGAGTTTGGCAACGGCGGAGCCGAAATAGGGGTAAACCACGCCCCGGTTTTTAGGGTCGCCTCGTTGGATTCGTCCGACTCCGGCGGAGTGGGAGTTGTCCTGGGTACAGAGGCTACGGACGACGCAAAGTTTGTGAGCGATCTTTGCGGAATTGGGCATCAACTCGGAAAAGTGGACTCCGGGGAGTGAGGTCGGGATGGAGCGGAAGGGGCCACCAAACTGGGTGTTCGGTTTGGGATCCCAGCTTTCCAGTTGGCTGATGCCACCGTCGAGCCAGATGAAGAGGATTTGTTTGTCGTTGGAGGCGAGCTTTTCGGCGTTGAGGGGATGGAGGATGCCGCCAAACCCGGCCACCGCACCGGCTGAGAGGATTTGGCGACGGGAGGCGTGGTGTTCGTGAAGGTTGCAGAAATTCATGATGAAGAATGTCTAAAGACGAAATACCCAAGGCCGAAGGTATGACGAAGGGTTGCAGCTATTGATTTATGATTTCGGGTTTGGAGTTTTGTATTTCCTTACTCATTGGGTATTTCGTCATTCGTCATTGCCCAATGGGTCAATGGTTGGCGAAGAATTCCATGGAGGCGAGAAGGCTCCATGCGAGTTGCTGTAGGGATTGGGTACGGTCTTGTGCACTGGCAAGGTGTTCCGAGACGAGTTGGCGTTCATAGTTGTCAGGTTGCCGGGTAAGGATGGTCAGGAACAGGGTATTGGCCAACTCGTCAGGGGTTAGGGTGTTTTCGAGGGTTTTAAGCAGGTTACCATCCTTGGGTTGGAGCGCGGTGTCCACAAACGTGCTGTTGCGAAGGAAAAGGGCGGAACGCAGGGTGGGATTGACCTGCAACTCGGGTTCTTTCGGCGGATTGGCGAAGGCATTGTGGAAGGCTTCGTCGAGTTCCTTGGTGCGGGGTTCGGCGGTGGCTTTAAGAAAGGAGTCGCGGAGTTGGTTGGCGGTCAGAGGTCGCTCAATGGCGGTTGTAAAAAGGCTGGGGGTCGCGTTGGCGTCTTTGGAGGGAAGCACACTGGAGAGTTGGTAGGTACGGGTTAGTGCGAGTTCGCGGAGGAACCATTTGATGTCGTGGTTGTGGGCGACGAATTCCTGGGCTAGCCGGTCGAGGAGTTCAGGATGGGAAGGGGGGTTTTTAGAGTGGGCAAGATCGAGGGGGTGAATTATGCCACGCCCCATAAGGAGGAACCACAGCCGGTTGGCAGCGTTGCGGGCAAACCAGGGGTTATCGGGGTGGGTCAGGTTGGTAGCGACTTCAAGGAGCGGCTTGAATTTCGGTATGCCCTCGATGCGTTTTTTCCGGTCAGGGGCGACTTCCCATAGGTCGTCCTTGGCGAGTTCGGGGATGGGAATTTCCTTGCCAAAAGGGATGCGGGGCGGAGTGGTCTTGGACTTGCCGGAGAAAACAGAGGTAAATTCGTATCCTTTGTCCATGAGGCCTTCGGTCACATAGGGGGTCTTGTAGTAGGCATTAGGGTTGTTGTGCTTGAGATTTTTGAAAACCATGTAAAGGCCGTTGAAGTCAATTTGGTCGTAATCATCGACAGTGAGGTGCTTGTGACATTGCGCACATTGCAGGTCGACCCCCATGAACAGGCGCCCGACATCGCGGGTGAGGCCGGGATAATCCGTGTCCTGCTGGCCGACTTTGGAGAGGCGGTTCGTAATGAAGTAGCCGGCGCCTTGTGTGGCTTCGTCCATAAAATCAGGGTTGAGGATCTCACGGGCGATCTGGTCCCAAGGTTTGTTTTTGGCAAAGGATTCAGCCAGATACTTTTGCCATTTCTCGTCCGGCCCACGCCGTTCCATGAGCATGACGTGGAAGGCGTCGGCCATCCGTACCGCATATTCCGGGGCATCGAGAAGTTTGTCGACCAGAGCCGTACGTTTGGTTCCGGAAGGATCTGCCACGAAGGCTAGGACATCTTCGGGGGCAGGGATCGTCCCTGCAAAGTCAAGATAGGCACGGCGCAGGAAAGTGGCGTCGTCACAAGTTCCCGAAATCTCCTCCCCGGCGGCGATGGCCTTGGCTTCGATTTGGCCATCGATCCACTCGTGAAAGGGTTGGGGTTGGGAGCCAAAGGACGGCAAAAATAGGGCAGGGATTACCCATGAAAAATGAAGTGCCTTCATAAGTCCTAATTAAATGTCAAAAGGTGAGGGATTGAGGAAGGAAAGTTACTCGGGACAAGCAAGGGGTTCCGGCTATTGATAAGGAGGGGCGGTTCATATGCAAAGTGCTTGCTTGCCCAAAACTAAAAACACTGCTTGAAGTTCCCATGATGAAGACCAGTAACATCCTGAATTCCCTCTTCCCTTCCCTCCCCTTCCTCATTGCCTTGGGCGGTCATGCGCAAACCCCGCCAAACCCGCAGGCAGCGCCGCCGACCCAACAAAACTTGCCTGCCTACGAGGTCAAGTACCTGGACCTCCACGACAACAAAAAGATTTACCTCCAAGGGCAGGACAAGCCCTTCACCGGGCTAGCCCTAAAGCGATATGCAAGCGGGAAGCCGGAATTCCAAATGGAGTACAAAGATGGCGTCCAGCATGGGAATACCCAGGTATGGTGGGAAAATGGCAACCCGCACACCCTCCAAATCTTCGACAACGGGAAGTCCCACGGGAAAACGACCTTTTGGTACGAAAGCGGGGGGAAAAAATCGGAGGCCCAATACTTCCAAGGGATGCAGCACGGATGGACGTTGTTTTGGTATAAGAGCGGACGGAAAAAGTCCGCCCAATACTGGGACCAGGGCACCAAGACCGGGCAATACCAAGAATGGTTCGACGCAGGGGAAGATGGCAAAGAACCCTTCAAACTCCAAGGCCAGTACAAGGACGGGGAGAAGCACGGCGTATGGGTTTATTATAATCAGGAAACCCAAAAGCCGGAAAGCGAGTACCACATGGAAGATGGAAAAATGCGCCGCCTCCGAAAATGGGATCCCAACGGCAACTTGATCCAAGACTTTTTGGTAAAGAAGTAAGTGAGCGCCGGTTCACCCGGTGGGGAAATTCCCAAAGGACTTCCCCATCCAGATTTAGACGTGGGCAGCACGGAACTCGCCGCAAACCTCCAGCAAATCGGAAGGTTCGGAAAGCAAATAGTTCGGGTTGAAACTCCTCAGGATCTGTTTGTCGTTGAAGCCCCAGGAGACTGCCGCGCTTTTAACCCTTGCCTTGTGCGCGGCACGGATGTCCCGGCATTCGTCACCAATATATAGGACATTCTGTTTGCGGACTCTGTGTGCCCTGCGCAAACGGCGCAACCTCCCCGCCTTTTTGCGCAGCTTTACCGAACACATTTTAAAATCGAAGATGTCCAAGTCGTACAAATCTAGGAGCTTGGTTACGTTGTCGATCGAATTGGAAGTCATCAAGCCGATCACATAGCCCCTGCCCTTTAATTCACGCAAAACTTCGGCCATACCGGGGAAGACCTGTATCTCCATGATCCCATTGGACATCTCTGCCTGCGCCCGGCGAAGGATCTTGGTGATCTTGCGGATCGGGATGCGCAAATGACGAACGAATTGCCATAGGGTGCGCCCCCGCAGGTACTCCAGCTCCCCATCCTCAATCCGTTTGAAGCCAAACTCGGCGGAAAGGTCGTTCAAAATCTGGATTGAATGCTCCAATGTGTCCGCGATGGTACCATCAAAATCGAAGACAAGGAGGCTGCTATCCTTCTTTTTAAACATTAGGGAATTTGATCGAGTAAAGCGGGTGTATTGATGGTCGTGGCCCTGGGCAAGGGAAAAACCCAAGTATGGGATTAGCATTGGACTTTTGGACGGGCAATGCCCATATCAAGCAATTTCCAACAATCAAGTGAACCTACCATGCGCCTATTCACACCCATCTTCCTAACTACAGTTGTAGCCGTAGCCCTTGCCCATGCCGCCCCTTGTGCAAAGTCAATCCTTAACGATTCCGACCTCCAGGGATGGAAAGTCCCCGAAGGTAATGACGAGACAGGATGGTACACAGTCAGGGACGGCATACTCCATATCCAAAACGGCCCGAAGAAAAAGGGATCCGTCCTCTGGACCGAAAAGGAGTATGAGGACTTCGTCGTCGAGTGCGAATTCAGGTTCGGGGAAGGCACGGTGGACTCCGGCATCCATGTCAGGAACATGGACCAAATCCAAAACGGTATCTCCGGATCCCTCAAACGCGACATGACAGGCTCCCCCTACATACCAGGCAAA
>JAYPDO010000173.1:0-9212 GCA_038125285.1 Opitutia bacterium | reverse complement strand
CAGTAGGGAACACCACTTCCGTCACCCGACAAGTCATCGTGACGGACGACCTCGTACCCCCGACCCTTACCCTCGCCGGGGGCACTACCATTACCGTGACCCAGGGTGACATCTATGCCGACCCCGGTTACACCGCCATTGATGCCGTCGACGGCAACCTCACCCCCATGGTCATCATCACCGGCACTGTCGACACCAGCAAACCCGGCGACTACACCCTCACCTATGAAGTCCTCGACCTCTCCGGCAACCGCGCCACCCCGCTTACCCGCACCGTCACCGTCCAGGCCGCTTCCGACAACTTTACCGCTTGGCTCACCGAAACCGGCCTCAACGCCTTGGATGTTGCCGATCAAGCTCTTACCGCCGACCCGGACAATGACCGCATCCCCAACCTCCTCGAATACGCTTTTGGGACTGACCCGACAGTCCGCGACGCCCGGAATGCCAAGCCAGCCGTCTCGGTTTCGGGCAACCAAACCACCCTCCAGTTCCTCCGGCTCAAATCTTCGGTGGACAATTCCCTCACCTTCGCCGTCGAAACCACTGAAAGCCTCAAGTTCGGCACATGGGACAACCCTAATGCTACCATCAACCTTTCCGCCGACCAAAGCAGCGTCACTGACCCCGACTATGAACTGGTAGAAGTCACCCTGCCCGCCCCGACTGGCAAACGCCAATTCGCCCGCATCACCGTATCCCGATGAGAATTACCATCCCATTTATCCTCCTGCCATTCGTCCCTCCGTCCCTCCTTCCCGCACAGCAAGTCACCCGGGTCGGCTTACTACGTGAATGGTTGCCATCTTCGGGGATATCCAGGGCGGGGGATGCTCCGTATGAGTTGCAGGATGCGGACACTTGGGCGGATACAGTCGGGGGGGCGAACTTGGTTGTGAAAGATACAGATGCGAACGACTCCATCCAGGTCGAGGCGACGACAGTTGGCGGATTGCTTGCGATTTCGCATACAGGCACCAGCAATACGGTCGACTTGGAGGCTGCGGCACTGCGGGTAAGTAGCGCCAATGACCCTGGCCAGCCGGTCACTTGGGACTTTTGGATTATGTTGGGGGATTTGTCCACTGACGCCATTTTCTTCGAGACCGGCGGGGGGACTTATGGGGCGTCTGTTACGATTGGTGACGGGGATGTGTTGGGGGACGACGACCCTGCGGACACCGGTCGCCGGGACGATTTGCGTTTTGTGTTGGGTGGCACTGGTGCGGGGACACACTTGGCCTTGGACATGGATTTGCCAAACACGGTTACCTCCCGGTTCCACCATGTGGCTTGTGTGTATGATGGCCAGGACATGCTCCTTTACTTGGACGGGGTGGAAGCTTCCCGCCATGCGACAGGTGCATCGGATACCCGTTGGCAGGGAACGGATGCGTTCGGCCTGCTTGGCCAAGGGGGGACGTCTTTGGGGGCAAACGGGGGTAGCGGCACCGTGCCTTTTTTCAACAACTGGGTCGGGGCCAAGGCGACGGCGGGTTTCCGTTGGTACAACCGCGGGCTTACTGCCGACGAGGTTTACGGGAACTACATGGCGGAAGTGAATGTCGTGTTGAAGGACAGGGTATTGCATTACTGGAAGTTAGACGATGCGGGGGGGGCCGCCGAGTCAGCGGACGCCAATACCACCAGCCCTGCCAACCTCACCATTTCCGGAGCCAGCCCGGGTGCCACGGGCATCCTTGGAAGTGCGGTCAATTTCACGGGTGGAAACGGGAAGTTGACCCATACATTAGGCGCAAACCTTCCCCTAGGCCGCTTCACGGTTTCCCTCTGGGCGCGGGCGGACAACGCAAGCCTCCCGAACAACACCGGCCTCTTCAATAGCGGCGACTCGAACAATGATTTCCAGTTGGAAATCCTGAATGGAAGCTACAATTACCACGGGGATTCCGGCGACCTTGCCTTAGGTGCGGTGAGCACAGGGTGGGTGCATCTGGCCGTCGTTGTCCGTGGGACGGAACTCAAGCTGTACCAGGACGGGGTATTGAAAAGTACCGGGACATCCACGGACAATTTGTTCCAGCGTTTCCAGGTTGGTATCAACCGTAACGAAAACATGCCGTTCGTAGGGGATATCGACGATGTGTTGCTGGCCTCGGAGGCCTTGTTCCCTAAGGAGGTGGCGGCCCTCCATGGGTTGGGGCGGTTTTCCAGGATTACATTCGACAGCCCGTTGATTGCCTCTGCGCTTGCTTTGCAAGCAGGGGAGAAACTTACCGATGTGGGGGCGAACTTGCACATTTGGTCCTACGCAACCGGATTGACCGGTGGACAAGGCAGCACTTCCGGGACGATTGATGGCCGGGACGCGGTGATAGTCCTCCGGGCTGACGGTACAGGCTTGCGGTACGACGGCCAACCTGGCGACGGCCCGGCCATTGTGAAGTATTCCGAAAACCCTGCTGTTTACAGCAAGGATGCCGCCATCACGCCAAACCTTCCGACTTCCCAGGGCACCCCGACTTCCTTCGCCCTCACCGGAACACTTCCGGATGGTTTGTCGTTCGACACCACAACCGGTGCCATCACCGGTACGCCCACAACCTTCACGGCGGAGACCACTTTCCAAATCACGGCTTCCAATGCCAACGGCGATTCTGCTGCTTATGACCTGGCCATTACCATCGGCGACCTGACCGGCCCGGTCATCACCCTCACCGGTTCCCCACGAATTTTTATTGAAAAGGGGAGTGCTTACACGGATGACGGCGCGACGGCCACGGACAATGTGGACAGCTCCGTGCAAGTGGATACTGGCGCGACTGTGGACACTGCGACTGCCGGGTACTACACCCTTACCTACACCGCCACCGATGCCGCGGGGAATGCAGCCAGCCCGGTCACACGGCTTGTCATAGTCGAAGACCTTTCCCCTATTGCCAGTACCATCGGGAGCCTTTCTGTCAGTGTCAACCAGCCCGACCCCTACCAAAATGACCCCGGTGCGGAAGTGGATGCTTTCCCGCACGTCCCCCTGGCCTATTACTCCATGGCCGGCCATGCGCGGGACACGGGCCCTTGGGGCAATGCCCACGACGGCACCCTCAATGGCGATGCCATGTTTGTCACCGAAACCCATGACCAGAAAGGCCAGTCGCTTTATCTGGACGGTAACGGCGATTACCTCACGGTACCCGGCTGGAAAGTTATCCAAGGCAATACGGCCCGCACGATGTCCGCTTGGATTAAGACTGACTTCGCTGTCGGGGACACCAATTTCGACGCCGCCATCATGAGTTGGGGGAACGACCCGGTGCCAGGGGAGAAGTGGGTCTTCCGCGTCCAGGACGACAATGGGACTGCGGGGGCAATCCGGGTGGAAGTCAATGGCGGGAACCTCGTCGGCAACACCCCGGTCAACGACAATGCATGGCACCATGTTGCCGCCGTGCTGCCAGAAGGCGCGACCAACCTCAATGAATTGAAACTCTATGTGGACGGGGCGGAGGAAACTTACTCCAGCAACGCAGGCTACGCCATCAACACGGGGAATGTCGATGACCTCATGATCGGGAATGACAAGGCAAACCGTTATTTCCACGGCTACATCGACGATGCCGCCATTTTCGATGTGGCCCTTTCCGCCCAGCAGATTGCCGATTACTACGCGGCAACCGCCCTTACCATCACCAGCGACATCGCGTCCCTCGACACCAATGTCCCCGGTGCCCACACCATCAACTACTCCGCCACAGACACCAGCAACCGTACAGGTACCGCCACCCGCACGGTCGAGGTTTTCGATGTCACCCCGCCGGCCATCGCCTTCCAAAACAACTCCGAATCCATCACCCTGAACATCGACGATGTTTGGAGCCCGCAAACCGACATCGTGGCATCGGACAATACTGACGGCGTTTTGGCCGCCGCTTCGGCCCTCGACATCCCCCGCGCCAACCTCCGCCTCCACCTGTCCGCCGACCACTACTCCTCCCAGCTTTCCGAACACGCCCGACTCCAGCAATGGGACGACCTTTCCCCCTACGGACACCATGTCACCCAGGCCAACCCGGCCAACCAGCCCGAGTATTTCACCGGCGTCACTTTTTCCGGCGGCACCTTGGTCGCGGATTCCCCCAATGAGTTCTCCGGAACCCAAGGGAAAGACAACTGGTACTACGGCTACCGCGATGGGAATTATCCCTATGATGCGGACAGCCTCACCCTCCTCGCCGGAGGTTCCGGGAATGGCGTTTGGGACGCTACAAACCAACACTGGACGGGGGATGCCGACGATGTGAACGGTTCCTGGGACCTGGTCATTGGTGCGGCATCCTGGATCGTCGTCGCCAAGACCACCATGCATCCCCAGGCAGTCCTTGCGGGTACCTATGAACTTCCCCAGCAAGCCGTCCGCCGTTGGGTCTCGGAAGTGGAGGGCGTCATCGGCATTTCCGGGTATTTCAACAATATTTCCAAAAGCGGCGACGGCACGACCGGGCGCATCTTCCACAACGGAGTGGAGAAATATGCTGCATTGACGGACGGTTCCCGGCACGACTTCAACCTCTATTTCACTGTCGCCATTGGGGACAAGGTAGACTTCGTGGTCGACGAAGGCCCGAATGCGGACAGCGGTTCCGACGGGACGAACATGGAAGCCATCATCCTCCATGAACCAACTATCACCCACACCAGCCGTCCGGTCATCCGTTTCGACGGGGACGACTACTTCGACCGCGCAGATACCCTCGGGCTTACCGGTTCCCCGCAATTTACCGTGGCCGGGGTCTTGCAAACCAACAACAACGGCCAACTCCTTTTCACCGGGAGCGATGCCGGGACAGGGGGCAACATCATTAAATTCCACACCGACTCCTCCATCCGTTACAACAACGGGAACAAGGAATTCTTTAACAATGCCCTCTATGACGGCCAATGGCATGCGGCGACGTGGTTGACGGACACCGCAAACGGCTACGGCGACGCCGAGTTCTACGACAATGGCCAGGCCGCTGTTTCCACGGGCGAGGCTTTGGGCGGCCCGTTGGACTTGCCCACATCCGGCACCCGTACACTCATCCCGGCCGCTCTTATTAATACCGGCGCACTCGGCGAGTTCATCGACGGCGACATCGCGGAACTCGTCGTCCTCGACACCAAAGCCGATGCCGGGCAGCTCAACGCCCTCCACTACTACCTCGGCAGCAAATACGGTTTGGACTTGGGTGCGGACGGCCAAAACGTGGCGACCACCTACGACACTTCCTACACCCACACCGCGACGGTCACTTACTATGTAAAGGATGCAGCCGGAAACACCGCCACCGCCACCCGCACCATCACCGTGGTCGGCAACAATTACCCGGAAATCGCCCTAGTTGGAGACAATCCCTACAAAACCGCCCTCGGCCAAGCCTACACTGACCCCGGTGCCACTGCCTCCGACCCGGAAGACGGGGACATCACCGCAAACATCCAGGCCGATGTTTCAGGTGTGGATACTTCAACCCTGGGTACCTACACCGTCACTTATTCCATTACGGACTCCGGCGGCAGGCAGGACACCGCCATCCGCACCGTGCAAGTTGTCGACATGACCCCGCCGGTCGTCCAACTTGTAGGGGATGACACCATCATCGTCGGGCAGGGTGCCGTTTACACAGACCCCGGCATCACCGCCACGGACAATGTCGACGACGCTTCCTCCCTTCTCGCAACCGCAAACCACCTCCCCGCAGACGGCCTGGTCCTCCACCTCGACGCCGCCCAAATCCCAGGTGCCCAGGACGGCGTGGACATCGCGGTGTGGCCCGACCTTTCCGGTTTGGGAAACAATGCTGAGCAGAAACTACTTCCCGGTAGCCAACCCGTGTATGTCGCCAGCACCACGACGAACAACCGCCCCGCTGTCTACTTTGACGGGGCAGGAGACTTCATGGAGGTCGAGGACGTCCCGGCAGGAGGGACGGACGGGCGTACCATCTTTGCCGTTGTGCGACCTTATGCAGTGGTCAACGGTGCAATTGTCTGGCTGAACGTGGGCCAGGTACAGAATGCGGCCAAGAAGGGCTACAACTACCTCTTTACCCCGGAAGTCGGCCTACGGGTGAATGACAACATCATGTTCCAGAATGACGCCCTTTCCACGACGGAGCCTTCCATCATCGGGGTCGGGAACGGTGCAAATGCTTTGGTTACCGAAGCCCAGGCCTGGAAGAACGGTTTGGAGTTGGTATCTTCCAGTTCCTCTGGCACCAGTGTCATCGACTTGCCCGAAACCAAGCTCAGCATAGGTGGGGTTACCACGACTTCTTATCAGTTGGCTGGGGATTTTTACGAAATCCTCATCTATAACCGCCTTTTGGCCGAAGACGAACTCCGCTTGCTCCAGTACCATCTCCAGGCCAAGTATTCCATCCCCGGGGTTGCCGCCTTGGTCGACACTTCAAAACTTGGCGACCAGACTGTGCATTACTATGTCCGGGACGCAGCCGGGAATGTCGGGACGGTCAGCCGCACGGTCACGGTGGCCGTGGACAACTGGTCTCCTGGCATAACAC
Source organism: Opitutia bacterium (assembly GCA_038125285.1). GTDB lineage: Bacteria > Verrucomicrobiota > Verrucomicrobiia > Opitutales > JABJCN01 > JAYPDO01. The sequence goes on along the minus strand of JAYPDO010000173.1, from coordinate 2,688 downwards.
TTACCGACGGGACGGATTTGGATGTCCTGCTCGATTCCACCTTTACCGACCCTGGTTTCACCGTTTTCGACGACAAGGACACCGGCCTCGACGCCTTTGTGCAATCCGTCATCAAGGACTCCCAAGGCCAAACCGTGCAGTCCGTGGACACCTCCGTCAACGCCGCCACCTTCACCATCACCTACTCCGTCACGGATAGCGACGGCCACACTGGCACAGCCACCCGCAACCTCACCATTATTGACACCGATGTCGTCGTCCCGGTCATTACCCTCAACGGTTTGGCACTCCTCAACCATCCCGCCGGGCAACCGTTCACGGATCCTGGCGCGGTCGCCCAGGATAATGTGGACGGGGAAATCGCCACAACCCCGGCCAGCGATGTCGACCCAGACAACCCTGGCACCTACACCATCACCTACTCCGCCACGGACGCCGCCGGGAATGTGGCCGCGCCGGTCGACCGCATCGTGCGAGTCCAGGACCTTTCCCCGTTCATCGTCCTCCAGGGTGGCTCACCCTACGATATCGACCAGGACGCCACCTTCTCCGAACCCGGTGTCCGCGCCATCGTCCTGCCTGCGCTCCCGGTTGTTTACCTTTCCTTCGACCAAACCCTCCAAGACCATGCCACCGCTGACGGTTCCAGGGAAGGAACGGGCAACACAAACTGGTCCACCGACACCCCGATGGCCTCCGGGACTTCCCTCCATTTTGGCGGGGTAAGCCGGGTTACCCTGACCGGTTACAAAGCCATCCTGGCCAATGATGCCCGCGCCGTTTCCCTCTGGGTCAAAGCCGACCCCGCTACCAACCATTCCGCGGAGGAACTTGTGTACTGGGGCAAGAACTCCAACTACCAGCGCTTCACCCTCCGGGTCAACAACGAGGCCAACTTCAATGAATTTCGCATGGATGTCGGGGACGGGAAGACCCACGGTACCACCAACATTATCGACAATGCCTGGCACCACCTGGTCGTCAGCCATCCCACCGACGGCACCCTCACCGACACCAAACTCTACGTGGACGGCATCCTCCAGTCCACCACCGTAGGCGGAACAGCCGCGACCGCACCTATCAACACCATCGGTACGGACGACCTCCGCATCGGCATGGATTTTGTTGGCTTCATTGATGAATTCTTCCTTTTCGACCAGGAATTGACCCAATCACAAGTCACAGCTCTCTACCAACCTGAAACCGTCCAGGTCACCGCTAGCACCGATACCGTGGACACTACCACCATCCAGTCAGTCGACATCACGTACACAGCCTCCCACACCTACGGCACTTCCTCCGCTACCCGATCCGTCGTCGTCCGGGATGTGACCCCTCCCGTCATCACCCTCAACGGGGACAACCCCATCCAACTCCTCGTCGATGCCTCCTTCACGGATCCTGGCGCAACTGCCGAGGATGCAGTCGACGGTGCCATCCTGGTCGTGTCCCCGTTGGCATTCCCGGATACCAACCTTGTTGCCCATTGGAAGCTCGACGAAGAAGTCGGCACCGATGCAATTGACTCTACCCAGAACCTGCAGAACGGTATCATCCTGGCCGGCACAACCCTCGGGCAAACCGGGGTCAAGGACTTCGCCTATTCCTTCGACGGACAGACAGGGGGGATAGACCTCGGGGATGTCGCCGCCATGGATGCCCCAGCACAATTCACTTTCTCCACCTGGTTCAACCGCCGCTCCCATGTGGACAACAAGACCAACCACAACGTCTACAACGTCCTGGTCGCCCAAAGCAGCAACGCCTCCAACGACAACTTCGAGATCGGGACGAACGGTACCGAGGTCCAAATCTACATCGACTCCAAGACCGGATTGGACGGGAACGTAAACATTGAGGCCGGGATCCAGGACAACACTTGGTACCACCTGGCCTTCACCTATGATGCCAATGACGTCGAAGGCCTGCCTTCCCGGCTTTACCTCAACGGACAATTGGTCGAAGCCCGCCCTGAGTACACAGGAACCCTTGATGGCAGCGCTACCTCCCCATTGTCCCTGGGAATGGCCCGCCCCGATACCAACAAATGGGGATTCCTTGATGGCCTGATGGACGAAACTGCCATTTGGTCCCAAGCCCTCACACCTGGGCAGATCGACTGGCTCTCCAAACTCAACACCTTGGACACTTCCGCGACGATCACCACCTACACCTTGGAATACGAGGCCAAGGATGCGGCGGGCAATGTGGCGGTTGTCACCCGGCAAGTCATCGTTTCCAATGACCGCACCGCCCCCGTCCTCACCCTCCAAGGCCAAGCCCAGGTCACCCTTGCACTAGGCGACTCCTACATGGAGGCCGGTGCAACTGCTTCTGATGATACAGACGGGGACATTTCGGCCAATATTACCGTCAACGGGTCTGTCGACACCACGAAAGCCGCCACCTACACCCTTACCTATCAAGTCAGCGATGCCTCGGGCAACCCCGCAACCCCTGTCACCCGCTCCGTCATTGTCGAGCCTACCAGCGACAATTTCACCGCATGGCTTACCGAAACCGGCCTCAACGTCCTCGACCCGGTCGACCAAGCCCTTGATGCCGACCCGGATAAAGACCGCCTTGCCAACCTGCTCGAATATGCTTTCGGTACGAACCCTACTCTACGCGACGCACCCAAGGCCAAGCCCCAAATCGACGTATCCGGCAACCAAGCGACCCTCCAGT